>NZ_CP133784.1:3944288-4272235 GCF_034353875.1 Pseudomonas sp. MH9.2 | reverse complement strand
GCCGGAATATCGGACAGTAAAACCGCGTGGGCACCGAACTCCGCGGCCAGGATACTGGCCCGCTCCAGGGTACGGTTGGCCACCACGATACGCCTCACGCCCAGATCATGCAGATGCCGGGCAACCAGCGTGATGGTTTCGCCCGCGCCAATCAACAATGCCTGGCTGCGCTGCAAATCACTGAAAATCTGCTTGGCCAGGCTGACAGCGGCAAACGCCACCGACACCGGGTTTTCACCAATGGCGGTATCGGTGCGTACCTGTTTGGCAGCGTTGAAGGTGGCCTGGAACAACCGGCCCAGCAGCGGGCCAATGGTCCCCGCTTCCCGCGCAACGGCGTACGCAGACTTCATCTGGCCGAGAATCTGTGGCTCGCCGAGCACCAGCGAGTCAAGCCCTGAGGCAACCCGCATCATGTGACGAACGGCCGCCTCATCTTCATGCACATAAGCACTGGCGCGCAGCTCGTCCAGGCTCAGATGATGATAATCGGCCAGCCAGCGCAGTATGGCATCGGACGCAAGGTGATCCTGTTCGATGTACAGTTCGCTACGGTTACAAGTCGAGAGGATCGCAGCTTCGCGGCTGTCGGTTAGACGGCAGAGCTGCTGCAAGGCCTCAACCAACTGCTCAGGCGTAAATGCCACGCGCTCGCGGACGTCTACTGAAGCAGTCTTATGGTTAATACCAAGTGCAAGGAAGGCCATTCAAGGTCGCTGATGGTGACGTGAAGCCGGCAATTGTCCTACTTCGCCAGAGTGAGAACAACCACCGCAGACTATTGTCCGAATAGAGCGGCCCCTTTTAAGCCGTTTATCGGCCGTGTTTTGGCCTCGCCAAAGGCCAGTTGAGTAGTTTTCGCATAGGCTGTGGGTTTGCTCCTAGGCTTGTGTCATGATGATCCGACCGCAGGTAAGTCGCCCTCTCCCTATATATGAATAGATCCTCCGCGTTACTTCTCGCCTTTGTGTTTCTGAACGGTTGCCAGGCTATAGCCCCCGTTTCACCGGATGCTACGCCACCGGCCGCAGACACGACGCCCGCACCCGCACCCAAGCCGCAGGTTTATAGCTCGTTCACCGAAGACACAGTGTTCAGCCTGTTGAGTGCGGAGCTGGCGGGTCAGCGCAACCGATTCGACATCGCGCTGGATAACTACGTCACCCAAGCGATCAATACTCAGGATCCAGGGATTTCCGAACGCGCCTTCCACATTGCCGAGTACCTGGGCGCCGATCAGGCAGCACTGGATACCTCGCTGATCTGGGCGAAAAACGACCCGACCAATCTTGAAGCACAACGCGCGGCGGCGATTCAATTGGCCCGCGCCGGACGCTATGACGATTCCATGGCGTACATGGAGAAGGTCCTGCAAGGACAGGGCGATACGCATTTTGACTTTTTGGCGCTGTCTGCCGCCGAAACCGATGCAGATACCCGCAACGGTTTGCTGACCAGCTTTGATCGCCTGCTCAAGAAATACCCGAAAAACGGCCAGCTGATCTTCGGCAAAGCCTTGCTCCTCCAACAGAACGGTGACGCCCAAGGCGCCCTGAAACTGCTGGAAGACAATCCAGCCAATGACGGCGACGTGACCCCTATTCTGCTGCGGGCCCGCCTCCTGCAGGGCATGGACCGAGGCAAAGAAGCCTTGCCGATCCTGGAAAAAAGCATTCGCCAATACCCGGACGACAAACGCCTGCGCCTGACTTATGCCCGCATGCTGGTCGAACAGAACCGCATGGACGACGCCAAAGTCGAGTTCTCCAGCCTGGTGCAACAGTTCCCGGATGACGACGAGTTGCGTTATTCGCTGGCGCTGGTTTGCCTTGAAGCCAAAGCCTGGGATGAAGCCGTTGGCTACCTGGAAGACTTGATCGCTCGCGGCAGCCACGTTGATTCGGCGCACCTGAACCTCGGCCGTGTCTACGAAGAACGCAACGATCCGCAAAACGCCCTGACCGAATACGCTCAGGTCGGCCCCGGCAATGACTACCTGCCGGCGCAACTGCGCCAAAGCGACATTCTGATGAGCAACGGTAGCGTGGCCGAAGCCTCGAAACGCCTGGCCGCCGCACGCGAAGCGCAGCCCGACTATGCGATTCAGCTGTACCTGATCGAAGCCGAAACCCTGGCAAACAACAACCAGAGCGATCGAGCCTGGCAAGTGCTGGGGCAGGCGTTGAAGCAGTATCCCGACGACTTGAACCTGCTGTATACACGAGCCATGCTCGCGGAAAAACGCGACGACCTGTCGCAAATGGAAAAAGACCTGCGCGCGATTATCAAGCGCGAGCCTGACAACGCCATGGCCTTGAACGCCTTGGGCTACACCCTGTCAGACCGCACGACGCGCTATGCCGAAGCCAAGGCCCTGATCGAACGAGCGCACGCACTGAACCCGGAAGACCCAGCCGTACTCGACAGTCTGGGGTGGGTAAATTACCGCCTGGGCAACCTCGATGAAGCCGAACGCTTGCTGCGTCAGGCGCTGGAACGCTTCCCGGACCACGAAGTCGCCGCCCATCTGGGCGAAGTATTGTGGGCCAACGGCAAGCAGCGCGAAGCCCGGAAAGTCTGGAGCAAAGCCCTCGAGCAACAACCTGATAGCCCTATTCTGCGCAGCACTCTGCGGCGCCTGACCGGATCCGAGACTCTCTAATTTTATGTTTTTGCGCCACGTTATCGTTTTCAGCCTGATCGCCCTGCTCGCCGGTTGCGCCGGTTTTACCTCTCGCGAAGCCCTGCAGGGCCAAGGCAACCCCGCGCAATGGCGCGAACACAAAGCACAACTGAGCAGCCTTGACGGGTGGCAAATCAGCGGCAAGGTCGGCATTCGCGCCCCGAAGGATTCGGGCAGCGGCACCTTGTTCTGGCTGCAGCGTCAGGACTACTACGATATCCGCCTCTCAGGCCCCCTGGGACGCGGCGCAGCCCGCTTGACCGGACGACCGGGTAGCGTCGCCCTGGAAGTAGCCAATCAGGGCCGCTACGAAGCTGCCAACCCGGAAGACTTGCTCCAACAACAACTAGGCTGGAAATTACCGGTGTCGCATCTTGTCTGGTGGGTACGCGGTCTACCCGCTCCCGGCAGCAGGAGTCGCTTGAACCTGGATGGCGACAGTCGCCTTGCCAGCCTCGAGCAGGACGATTGGCAAGTCGAATACCTGAGCTACACGCAACAGAACGGCTATTGGCTGCCTGAGCGCATCAAGCTGCACGGCCAGGACCTCGACGTCACGCTGGTGATCAAGGACTGGCAACCACGCAAACTGGGGCAATAATCATGCACACCCCTCGCCTGACGCTGCCGGCACCCGCCAAACTCAACCTGATGCTGCATATTCTTGGCCGTCGCGAAGACGGCTATCACGAGTTGCAGACGCTGTTTCAATTTCTCGACTACGGTGACGAACTCAGTTTCGCCGTACGCGATGACGGAGAAATCCGCCTTCAAACTGAAATTCCCGGCGTGCCCCACGACAGTAACCTGATCGTAAAAGCCGCTCGTGCATTGCAAAAACAATCCGGCTGCACCCTTGGTATCGACATCTGGCTGGAAAAACGTCTGCCCATGGGCGGAGGAATCGGCGGCGGAAGCTCCGATGCGGCCACCACATTGCTCGGTCTGAATCACCTGTGGAAACTTGGTTGGGATGAAGATCGCCTGGCCGCATTGGGCCTGACATTAGGCGCGGACGTCCCGGTTTTCGTGCGTGGACATGCTGCGTTTGCTGAAGGTGTCGGAGAAATACTGACCCCTGTAAACCCCGAAGAGCCTTGGTATCTGGTGCTTGTACCGCAAGTATCTGTAAGTACAGCAGAAATTTTTTCAGATCCACTGTTGACACGAGACACTCCTCCCATTAAAGTGCGCCCCGTTCTCGAGGGAAACAGTCGAAATGACTGTCAGCCGGTTGTAGAGAGGCGTTACCCAGCTGTTCGTAACGCTTTGAATTTGTTAGGCAATTTTGCCGAAGCAAAATTAACCGGAACTGGAAGTTGTGTGTTTGGGGCCTTCCCAAACCAAGCCGAAGCTGATAAAGTCTCGGCCCTTCTTACAGAGACCCTTACAGGGTTTGTAGCAAAGGGAAGCAACGTTTCGATGTTGCATCGCAAGTTACAAGATCTGTTCTAAGAATTGAGTGCTGGGCACTCAAGGTGAAACATTACAGGGGCGTCGCCAAGCGGTAAGGCAGCAGGTTTTGATCCTGCCATGCGTTGGTTCGAATCCAGCCGCCCCTGCCATTTTCTATACTCATCCAGGTATACCCTCAGCCGGCAGGTAGTGCGCGTGTCCAAGATGATGGTCTTTACGGGGAACGCTAACCCCGATCTAGCTAGGCGTGTAGTACGCCAGCTGCATATCCCTCTAGGTGATATCTCCGTCGGCAAATTTTCCGATGGTGAAATCAGTGCCGAGATCAATGAAAACGTCCGCGGTAAAGACGTCTTCATTATCCAGCCAACCTGTGCACCAACCAACGATAACCTGATGGAACTGGTTGTGATGGCAGATGCCTTCCGCCGCTCCTCAGCGTCTCGAATCACTGCGGTGATTCCATACTTTGGTTATGCCCGCCAGGATCGCCGTCCGCGTTCCGCACGTGTAGCTATCAGCGCGAAAGTTGTCGCTGACATGCTGACCGTGGTGGGGATCGATCGTGTTCTTACGGTTGATTTGCATGCGGACCAAATTCAGGGATTCTTCGATATTCCGGTAGATAACATCTACGGCTCCCCCGTTTTGGTGGATGACATCGAAGATCAACGCTTCGAAAACCTGATGATTGTTTCCCCGGATATCGGTGGCGTCGTGCGTGCACGGGCTGTTGCCAAATCCTTGGGCGTCGATCTCGGGATCATCGATAAACGCCGTGAGAAAGCCAATCACTCTGAAGTGATGCATATCATCGGTGATGTCGAAGGGCGTACCTGTATTCTGGTCGACGACATGGTCGATACCGCCGGCACTCTGTGTCACGCGGCGAAGGCCCTGAAAGAGCATGGCGCTGCCAAGGTCTTTGCCTACTGCACACACCCTGTGCTGTCGGGTCGGGCTATCGAAAACATTGAAAATTCCATGCTGGACGAACTGGTGGTGACCAACACCATCCCGTTGTCCGCTGCCGCACAATCCTGTTCACGTATCCGCCAACTGGATATTGCACCGGTAGTTGCTGAGGCGGTCCGCCGCATCAGCAACGAAGAATCGATCAGCGCGATGTTCCGCTAAGGGCTCTGCCCACGGTTGCATTACGCTGTCGAAAAGCGCCCCGCCCCAACCTACTGTTGGGGCGGGGCTTTTTTGCCCATATCGTCTGAGCGCCGGTCGCAACCGCTGGGCGAATGTGGTTATTTTGGAGAAACAACATGAATAACTTTACTTTGAATGCTGAAGTGCGTTCCGACCTGGGGAAAGGTGCGAGCCGCCGCCTGCGTCGTCTCGCAAGCCTGGTTCCAGCTGTCGTTTACGGTGGCGAAAAAGCCCCTGAATCGATCAGCATGCTGGCTAAAGAAGTTGCCAAACTGTTGGAAAACGACGCTGCTTTCAGCCACGTTATCGAACTGAACATTGGTGGCACCAAGCAGAACGTCGTGATCAAAGCACTGCAACGTCACCCGGCCAAGGGCCACGTGATGCATGCTGACTTCGTACGCGTTATCGCTGGTCAGAAACTGATCGCTCACGTACCTGTGCACTTCATCAACGAAGAAGCACCGATCAAGAAAGGCGGCGAAATTTCGCACGTTATTTCCCAGGTCGAAGTAACTTGCCTGCCGAAAGATCTGCCTGAGTTCATCGAAGTCGATCTGAACGCTGCTGAAGTGGGTGACATCATTCACCTGTCCGACCTCAAAGCACCTAAAGGCGTTGAGTTCGTAACACTGGTACACGGTAACGACCTGGCTGTTGCCAACGTTCACGCACCACGTGTAGCACCTGAAGCAGAAACCGCTGCCGAGTAATTCATTGCTTGGTAACGTCGGAGTTGCTCAGAAAGCGTCGCGAGCGATAGTCAGGCAAAGCGGGCGAGATCGCGGAGTTTACATCATGGTAAATGAGCATATTTCGCCCACTTCTGTCGCTACGCCTAGCGATGTTATCCACAACTCCAAGGAAGAGCCCCTGTCGTGACTGCCATACAACTGATCGTTGGCCTGGGAAATCCAGGCGCCGAATACGAACAGACCCGGCATAACGCAGGGGCTCTTTTTGTTGAGCGTATTGCTGCGGCGCAAGGCGTCAATCTTGCCGTCGAGCGAAAATTTTTTGGCCTGACCGGGCGATTCACTCACCAGGGTCAGGATGTTCGTCTACTGATCCCCACCACGTACATGAACCGCAGCGGCCAAGCCGTGGCGGCGCTCGCTGGCTTCTATCGCATTCCGGTAGACGCCATACTGGTGGCACATGATGAACTTGACCTGCCTCCCGGCGTTGCCAAGCTAAAGCAAGGCGGCGGCCATGGCGGTCATAACGGACTGCGCGACATCATCGCGCAGCTCGGCAATCAGAATACGTTTCACCGCCTGCGGCTTGGCATTGGCCACCCAGGTGATGCCAGCAAGGTCTCCAATTTTGTTCTGGGTCGAGCGCCACGCGCTGAACAGGAAAAACTGGACGCCAGTATCGATTTTGCCCTCGGCGTGCTGCCGGATATCTTCGCCGGTGAATGGAACCGCGCGATGAAAAACCTGCACAGCCAGAAGGCCTGACTAACTCCAAGGGGAAATATCATGGGATTCAATTGCGGCATCGTCGGCCTACCCAACGTCGGCAAGTCCACCCTGTTCAACGCCCTGACCAAATCCGGCATCGCGGCTGAGAACTTCCCCTTCTGCACCATCGAGCCGAACACCGGTATCGTGCCGATGCCGGACGCACGCCTGGACGCTTTGGCGGCCATCGTTCTCCCGGAACGTGTACTGCCGACCACCATGGAATTCGTCGACATCGCCGGCCTGGTTGCTGGCGCCTCGAAAGGTGAAGGCCTGGGCAATAAATTCCTCGCCAACATCCGCGAGACCGATGCCATCGCCCACGTGGTCCGCTGCTTCGAAGACGAGAACGTGATTCACGTCTCCAACAGTGTCGACCCGAAACGCGACATCGAAATCATTGACCTGGAATTGATCTTCGCCGACCTCGACAGCTGTGAAAAACAGCTGCAAAAAGTGACGCGCAATGCCAAAGGCGGCGACAAGGAAGCTGTTGCGCAAAAAGCCATTCTGGAACAACTCATCGCCCACTTCTCCGAAGGCAAGCCCGCGCGCAGCCTGGTGAAGAACATGAATGCCGATGACAAACAACTGGCTCGTGGCTTCCACCTGTTGACCATCAAGCCAGTCATGTACATCGCCAACGTTGCGGAAGACGGCTTCGAGAACAACCCGCTTCTGGACGTGGTCCGTGCCATCGCCGAAGAAGAAGGCGCAATCGTAGTTCCAGTGTGCAACAAGATCGAAGCAGAAATCGCCGAGCTCGACGATGGCGAAGAGAAGGACATGTTCCTTGAGGCTCTGGGCCTTGAAGAACCTGGCCTGAACCGCGTGATCCGCGCGGGCTACGAAATGCTTAACCTGCAAACCTACTTCACCGCAGGCGTAAAAGAAGTTCGCGCCTGGACTGTCCGCGTGGGTGCCACCGCACCGCAAGCCGCAGCAGTGATCCACACCGACTTCGAAAAAGGCTTCATCCGCGCCGAAGTCATCGCCTACGCAGACTTCATCCAGTACAAAGGCGAAGCCGGTGCTAAAGAAGCGGGCAAATGGCGCCTGGAAGGCAAGGATTACATCGTCAAAGACGGTGACGTGATGCACTTCCGCTTCAACGTATAAGTCGCTACCGCTATTTCATTGGGCTGCAGAAACTGTCTGAAACCCAATGAAAACCTGAAACCCCCTGAAACAGGGGGTTTTTTGCATCTAGAGTCGTCATAGGACATCTAGGGAATCTAGCCAATGCCTAACTATGAAGTCCTTTCCAATCGTCTTCGGTTCATACCCTGGGTCTTCCTCTGCCTGGGTCTAGCGCTGACCTATGCACTTCAGGACATTCCTCGCGAGTCTGCCCGACAGGCGCTCCACGATGAGTTCGACTACCGTACCAACGAAATCATCGAGAACACCAATAGGCGCTTACAACGTTACGAGCAACTAATGGAAGGCCTGTCGGGCCTGTTCGCAACGTCGCTCGTTGTCACGCGCAGCGAGTTCGCTAGATACGTTGATGCTCTTAAACTCGAAGGCAAATACCCAGGCATCCAGGGATTAGGTTTTGCTCCACGGGTGTTGCCGGAGGACAAATCCAGGCACATCGCCGATGTACGTACCGAGGGCCGGGTTGATTACACCATCAATCCCAGCGGTAACCGAGACCTCTACACGCCGGTCATCTACCTCGAGCCTTTCAACTGGCGTAATCAGCGCGCGATTGGCTACGACATGTATTCCGAACCTGTTCGTCGCGCGGCACTGGATCAATCGAGGGATGAGGAAATTACCTCTATCTCGGGCAAGGTTCGGCTGCTGCAGGAAACCGATCAGGACGTTCAGGCAGGATTCCTGATGTACCACCCGGTCTATCGTCTGCAAGCACCCCATCAGACAGTCGATGAACGCCGCGCAAACCTGATCGGTTGGGTCTATGCCCCCTTCCGCATGAATGACTTGATGGACGGCATTCCGGGAAAACGCTTTGGGGAAGCCGGCACCACACTGAGTCTAGACCTCTACGACGGTGATTCGGTCGGACAGAGCGCATTGATCTTCAGCTCGAACAGCCGTAGCGACAGCTCGGCTCCCGAGTTTCACACCACCCGGCTTGTTCCTCTTTTTGGCCATCAGTGGACGGTAGCGGTCAGTTCACTGGCACCCTTTGACGCCCGACTGAAAAGTGACAAAGCCGACATCATTGCAGTTTCCGGTACCGTTGCCAGCGTGCTATTGGCCCTGGTCGGCTGGCTGCTGGTGACAGGCCGAGTACGAGCGTTGGTCATTGCCAAAGACATGACATCAGCCTTGCAGCAAAGCGAAACGGTACTCAGGAAGCTCAATCGCGACTTGCGGCTGCTCAGTCGCTGCAATACAGCGCTGGTGCACGCTGAAGATGAGTACACCCTGCTGGCTGAAATATGCCGTTTGTGTGTCGACAGGGACAATTACCTGATGGCCTGGGTTGGCTATGCGGAGCAGGATGAAGCCAAAATGGTGCGACCCATAACGCAATCCGGTTATGACAACGGGTATCTCGACGGGATCAATATCTCTTGGGCGGATACCGAGAACGGTCAGGGTCCGACCGGTATGGCCATCCGCACCGGTCAGCCGAATATCAGCCAGGATATCCAGAACAGCCCGCGAATGGCGCCGTGGCGCGAGGCGGCGATCCAGCATGGGTACCAATCCAGTGTGGCCCTGCCACTCATTTGCGACGCCAAAGTGCTGGGCGCGTTAACCATTTACGCAAGCGAAGCGCACGCCTTCGACCCAGACGAGCTGAAGCTTCTGCAGGAGCTGGCCAACGAACTGGCTTACGGCATCATGGCGTTGCGTACCCGTGCGGAGCATGCCGCCGCCAAAGAAACGCTGGCGTTCCTGGCGCATTACGACCCACTGACCCACCTGCCCAATCGTCTGCTGCTGCGCGACCGCTTTGAGCACGCAGTACTCACCAGCAAGAGCGAAAACACCACGCTTACTGTGCTTTACCTCAATCTGGATCATTTTCAGCGGATCAATAACAGCTTGGGATACGCTGTCGGCGACCAGGTACTGGTCATGGTCGTTGAACGGCTGTGGCAGTGCATCCCAATGACCGCAACGATCAGTCGAATTAACGGTGACGAGTTTGTTGTCTTGCTCACGGGGAATTACCACGTTGCGGAAATTATTGGCTTCGCGAATGCCATCCAGGAGGTCTTTGTTGACCCCCTGGAAATCGGCAGCCATAAACTAAGTATTTCTTTCTCCATCGGCATTGGCTTGTTCCCGAATGATGGAGAGGACCTCGACACCCTATTCAATAACGCCCACACGGCAGTCAATAGTGCCCAGGAGGCGGGGCGCAATACCTATCGTTTCTTCACGCGTGAAATGAATATCGGTCTGATTGAGCAAGTTCGACTCACCGGGGGATTAAGCAATGCCCTGCGAAATCGCGAATTCGTGCTCCATTATCAGCCTCAGATAGACATTCGCAGTGGTCGGATCATCGGCGCGGAAGCCCTGATCCGCTGGCAGCATCCGATCGACGGGCTTGTGCCTCCGGGCAAGTTCATTCCTCTGGCTGAGCGCAGTGGCCATATCGTTCCGATAGGCGAATGGGTGCTCAACGAAGCCTGTCGTCAAGCCAAGGTCTGGCAGAGTCAATATTCACCGGCACCGGTAATAGCCGTCAATCTCTCGGGCTTGCAGTTCAAGCGCGGGAACGTTCTGGAAGTGGTGTCTGCTGCGCTTGCCACGTCTGGGTTGCGACCGGACCGGCTGGAACTGGAACTGACCGAATCCATTCTGCTGCAGGACGTGGATGCCACGATAGAAACCCTGCACGGCTTGAAGGCCATGGGTGTGAACCTGTCCATCGACGATTTCGGAACCGGCTATTCCAGCCTTTCGTATCTTAAACAGCTGGCGGTCGACAAGCTCAAGATTGATCAATCGTTTGTGCAGGACATGTTGACCGATCCCGATGGCGCCTCAATCGTCAAAGCCATCATCCAGCTTGGGCACACCCTGCAGCTCACGGTGATCGCTGAGGGTGTGGAGGTCGATGCCCAATTGGCGTTCCTCAACGAATCAGGATGCGATGAGGTTCAAGGGTATTTGTTTAGCCGTCCGGTTCCGGCCGATCAATTCGCCAGACTCCTCGAAAAGGGACTGCCCACGCGGACCTGAGCAATCCAGACACACCAGGTAACCTTGAATCTTATAAACATCCCTGACTCGAAAACTATACGGTCTCAGCGTTCTTGAGAATCACGTAAAGCTGGTCTTTCAAGGTCAACTTTTCTTTTTTCAGATTTTCAATTTCAAGCTCGGTACCCGACTCAATGCGGGCTTCGATGTTCTTGATGCGCTGATCGAGCTCATTATGCTCATCGAAAAGACGGGAAAAGTGCTTATCTTCAGCTTTCAGGCGAGTAATCAGATCACGGTATTCGGGAAACATAGAAGCTCCTAATTGAAGTGGTGTTCGGGCAATTATCCAAAGCCATCCGTTTGGGTTCCATGATCAGGATCATGCCAACCGCAGATACCCAGAAAATGCCTCCGATTGAAGTGACGCCGGTTCATGGACTGGGGCATCGGCGCCTGACAAACGCTTTACGCGCCTCCTCCAGCCCAATCAACAGCAGGGCAAACGGCAACAGGAACAGCCACACTTCGAACGGCAGTGGCGCGGTACCCAAGAGCGCGTTGCCCCAACGGGTGTAAGTAAAAAGCAGGATCAAGACGATTTCCAGCGCCACACCCCAAAGAATCAGGGGATTGCCGCGCACCCCCGTGTCGAAGACCGAGCGGGTCGTACTTCGACAGAGAAAGACGTTGACCACCTGAAGTACCACAATGGCCGCCAGGCTGCCGGTGGTTGCCTGGTGATAAAGCGGATCGGAAAAAGCCACTGTGTCGCCGAACGTCCAGCCACCACGTTGCAGGACAAAGATGAACGTCGACACGGTTGCCAGCGCTTCAAACAAGCCCAACGCCACATAACCACGCAGGGCAACGCCCAGGTTGAACAAGCGCTCCCCCGGGGGACGCGGGGGGCGCTGCATGATCTGCGGGTCTGGCCGCTCCACCCCGAGGCCGAGCGCGGTCAGGGTGTCGGTGCCCATGTCGATGGCCAGCATCTGCAAGGGCGTGATTGCCAGGGGCAGCTTGACCAGCACAAAGCCGAGATAGGGAATCAGCTCCGCCATGTTGTGCGCCAGGATGTAGGTGAGAAATTTGCGGATGTTGTCGAACACCGCACGCACCTCTTCGACGGCATTGACGATGCTGGCGAAATTGTCGTCCAGCAGCACCATGTCGGCCACCTCGCGGGCTACATCGGTGCCCGACAGCCCCATCGCAATACCGACATGGGCGCTCTTTAGGGCGGGTGCGTCGTTCACCCCGTCACCGGTCACTGCAACGATCTCGCCTTTGCGCTTGAGCGTCTCGACGATCCGCAGCTTCTGCTCTGGCGCGATGCGGGCACAAATGATTTCGGCCGCGTCCAGCGCCAGTTGCAACTGCGCATCGGACAACTGCAAAAGCTGTGCGCCGGTGAGCACCTGCGGCGCATCCGAGCGTACCAAGCCTATCTCGCGCGCAATCGCCAGCGCCGTGTGCGGGTTATCTCCCGTGACCATGATCACTTTGATGCCCGCAGCCTGGCAGGCGCCAATCGCCCCCGGCACCTCTGGTCGGGGCGGATCCTGCAGTCCGACCAACCCCGCGAGGACCAACGTCTGCTCGACAGGCATCTGCCCCGCTTCCACGTCGCGCCACGCCAGCGCCAGGACCCGCAAGCCACGGTCGGCCATGGACGTCTGCGCCGCCAGGATACGGGCGCGAGATTCGTCAGTGAGCGGCGTGATCGCGCCATCGCACCATTGTCCGGTGCACAGCGGCAACACCTTTTCCAGTGCGCCCTTGCACAACAGCCGAGGCCCGTCTGCCATCGCGTACACCACCGACATACGCATGCGCTCCGCATTGAAAGGTAGCTCTTGCAAGCGCGCTATCGGACACGTCTGAGGCGCGATTCGATTTACCAACTGGAGCATGGCCTGCTCCATCGGGTCGCCCAGGTAGGTCAATGATTCACAAGGACCGGTTTGCTGCAGGTCGTGGCACAACCCGGCCACCTGAAAAAACGGCGCATTGGCCTGCGCAATGCCGACGGGCAAACCGTGCTCCAGGTCGCCGTACAAACTGCCATCCAGCCAAAGCGCGGTCACCGTCATTCGATTTTGCGTAAGGGTGCCGGTCTTATCGGTGCAGATCACCGTCGTCGAGCCCAATGCTTCAACGGACGGAAGATGACGGATCAGCACCTGCCGCCGCGCCATACGCTGGGTAGCCAGAACCAGCGACAATGTCAGCGTCGGCAACAAACCTTCCGGCACCATGGCGACGATGAGCCCAATGGTGAAAATGAAATCACTCCAGAAGGGCATACCCAGCACCATTCCGAGGCAGAAAAAGACCACACCGATTCCAAGCGCCAGTATCAGAACACTGCGGCTCAGGAGGGCAACCTCGCGTCGCAGTGGCGAGATTTCTGTACCGCTGGCCTGGGTCAGATGGGCGATGCGCCCAAACTCGGTGTGCATGCCCGTGGCAAAGACCACGCCGCGCCCCTTGCCCGACATGATCGCAGTGCCCGTCAGCACGATATTGCCCGCGTATAGCCAGTCCTCGGCAGCACTGGGTTGGGCATCGCGGGCCTCGGCCGTCGACTCGCCGGTCAGGGGCGCGTTATTGACCTGCAGCGAGAACGCCTCGATCACCCGGCAATCTGCCGGTACCCGGTCACCCTCGGTGAACAGTACGATATCGCCGGGCACCAGCGCCTCGGTCGCGACCCGCAGTACTGAGCCATCGCGCAGTACCTGAGCCTGCTGCGGCAGCAATCGGCGTAGGGCAGACAGCGCTTTCCCGATCCGATACTCCTGCCAGAATGAGAACAAACCGCTGACCAGAATGACCGCGATGAGGGCATAACCGAGGCGAGCCATGCCTTGCCCCGGAGACTTCCACTCGGCAATGAACGCCAACAGCGCCGCCAGCCACAACACTATCGAGAAGAAATGCACAAACTCCTTCAGCAGCGCCCGCAACCAGCTGCGGCGCCGAGCGTGGGCCATCCGGTTGAGGCCGAACTCGCGCTGACGGCGCTGCACCTGCGCCGGGGAAAGCCCCTGCTCAGTGGATTGCACGCTGGCCAAGGCGTCAGCGACCGACAGCTGATGAATTTTCATTCTCTTAGCCCAAGGCCCATAACGTACCGTTTGAGCGTAGCTGCATCGCTGACAACATGAATGATTGCTAGTGCACCTGAGCGCACATTTTCCACGGCGTGGAGCCTCAACTTCAGGCTGTACATGCGCGTGATCTCCCGCGCATTCCGCAGTCAATTACAAAACTGCCGTCGTCCCTTAAAATGCCCCTATTTTCAGACTCAGCGGAATTCCCATGACACACCAGGCGCCGAAACTCAGCATCGCCGCACAGGCAGGCAAGCCGCACCTGTCGGCCGGGCAAAAGAAATTCAACGCCTTGCTCAAGAAGATCGAAACGCAACGCCAATTACTGCAAGCCTGGCAAAACACGACGTCTCGCTGTCAGCAACGCTGGAACGCCGATTTCAAGCCATTGCTCGATGAGTTTGACCAGCTTGATAGCGAGATGCTGCACTTCCTCGACGACGCAAGCGATCGAGTAAAACTCAGCAAGAATGATCGGCAGACCCTGCAAGAGATCATCTGCGGTCTGGTGACCTCCCTGATGGGCGGAGAACATGACGAAACATTGAAGGCGATTTACAACAAGCACGCGGGCAGTCACTTCGACGCCGACAGGCTTGAGGAGGCCGAGCGCTTCAAGACGTCGTTCGAAGAGACGTTCGGGTTCAAGATGAACGATGACGTCGACCTGGATTCGCTGGAGGACATCACTCAATACATTTTTGAAAAACAGGCAGAAGAAGCGGAACAGCGAACACGCAACGCCAAGCCACGCAAGAAATCCGCACAACAGATCCATGAGGAAGAAGAGCACGCCAACGCCAGCCGATCCGTGCGCGAGATTTATCGCAAATTGGTGAGTGCCCTGCACCCTGATCGCGAAACCGACGCTGTCGAACGAGAGCGCAAGACCGTGATGATGCAGCGGGTCAACCAGGCCTATACCGAAAACAACCTGCTGGCTCTGCTGCAGTTGCAACTTGAGATCGAACAGATCGACCAGAGCCATATCAACACGATTGCTGAAGGCCAACTCAAGCACTACAACCGAGTCCTGATCAATCAACTCGATGAGTTGCAGCACGAAGTGTCCGAGCTGACGCTGGCGTTCAAGAGGCAGTTCAATCTGCCACCGAGCGATAACATCACACCCGCCAACGTAGCACGCAAATTCCCGAAAAAACTTAGGGAACTGCGTGCTGAAATTCAGACATTAAAGGAGCAGCGTGAAGCGCTGGAAGACCCGAGAGCCCTGAAGAGCTGGCTTAAAGAGCAACGTCATGTACTCGATATGGAAGCCTATTTATCTGCCGGAATGCCGGATGACGTCTTTCGTTGATGGCGTTGACCCAGGGCCGCGGATGAACAGACCCGGGCTTACTTCAAACCCCTAGCTCAATTGAAACCGTGCGGTGTTATCACTCAGCGCTCGACTGCCCTTGCTGAGCGTGTCGGCCGCTTGATTCACTGCGCGCGCGCCGTCCAGCAAGCGCCCTGCCGCCTGATCGACCTGCTGGATATTGCCGCTCACTTCGTCAGCCGTGGCAGCCTGCTCTTCTACGGCGGTGGCGATCTGCGCCAAGGTATCGGTCACACCCTGCACGGCATCGGCGATTTCGCCCAGTCGCAGGCCCAACCCGGTCACCGAAGCCGCATCGGTCTCAGCCTGCCCACACGCGGCGGCCATCAGGTCGACTGCCTGACTTACCGTGCTGCGCAGGCTGTCCACTGTTCCCGCGATCTGCGCAGTAGAGGCCTGCGTGCGTTGTGACAGGCTACGCACTTCATCGGCAACCACGGCAAACCCTCGACCCTGCTCACCCGCCCGCGCCGCCTCGATGGCGGCGTTGAGCGCGAGCAAGTTAGTCTGCTCGGCAATGCCGCGTATCGCGTCCACCACCGACTGGATCTGCTGACCCTGCTCGCTGACCCTCCCCAACGCTGCGGCGGTGTCGCTCAAGCGCAGGTTGAGTTGCTGAATACTGGCAGTGGTTCGTTGACTGTCACGGCTACTTTCTTCGGCCACATGGCGGGTGTGCTGGGCGCTTGTCGACGCCTGCTCGCAACTTTTCGCAACGCCTTGAGAGGTGGCGGCCAGTTGCGTTGCCGCCGTGGCGATCTGACTGATCTGTTGCTGCTGCTCCTCGACCTCATCGAGGGTGCGGTTGGACTGGGTGTTGAGGGTCAGAACCGCACTACTCAACTGCAGCGTTTCGTGATCGACGCTCAACAGACTTGTGCGTAACTGCACCACGGCTGCATTGAGTGCTGTGCTGATCGCTGCCAGCTCATCACGCCCTTCAACCGGCACCTGTACACATAGATTACCGTCGCGTAACGACTGCGCCAGCATTGTAATGCCGCTGGCACTGCGTCGGATCGACGTCTGCAGACAGACAAACAGGTAAAGCGCCGCCAACAGCAAGCAACCAAAAATCGTCGCCACGGGGATAAATTGGCGAACCGACTGGTCATGGTAATAGGCCAGACGCACGTCCAACGAGACCAGAGATTGGTGACGCAGCGCCATCAAATCACCCAGCAAGGCATCGACGCTACGTTCGAAACTGCCGGTATCAAGGTTGATGCTGCCACCGAACAGACCGTTATCAAGCACCTTGAACTCGCCGTCCAGACGCTGTTGGCTTTTACGGTATTGATCAGCCCACGGCTGCAGATCGGGCGAGAGCCTGGCCTCTAGGGAGCCCCCGGTTTTGTTCAATTGCTCGCGGGCATCGCCGAGTCGGCTGCGCAGATCACGCATCTGCAAACGGCTTTGCAGGCTGAACTGACCGGACGCCACCGACGTTTGTCCCACGCTGGCCAGACGTCCGACACGCTCGATCAGATCAGGCGCTTGCTTCGTGGACATCTGCATCAACAGATAGGTTTCCAACCAAGGGTCGAGGATCAACCCACTGTCCTGAGCGATTTGTTCGCGCAAGGTTTGCAGCGCACTCAAGGCGGTCGTGAAGCGCTCATAACCGTCCGGCCACCAGCCAACCGTGCGCAGGGCCGCAGAATCCAGTCCAGTGGCCGCACTTTGTAGCTTCTGGTAACGGTCCAGCGTTTCTGACGTCGCGCCGTCACGGTGCAATTCCGCACCTATCAACGTTAGCGCCTGTCCGATTCCGGGGTTGGCTGCGTCGAGCGCGCCCATGGCGTCGCGTGCCGCAGGGGTCGGGTCATGAAGAATGTCGGCGGCTTTCCAGCGGGCTGTGCGGTCACGCTGAGCGGTCAGCAGGTCGTCCAGCGTTTCCAGCGCCAATAACTGGCTAACACCCGCCCTTTCCCCCGCAATCAGGGCAAGTTTGTCGCGATAATCCAGACCAATCATCCATAGACTGCCGACTAACGGCAGCATGAACAGCAAAAAAAGCAGCTGAAACTTGCGGGCAAATCCAAAACGCCCAAGCAGGCGAATACCCGGTGACAAAAGTGCCTGCATGTCCAACCTCTCATCTGGGCCCCCTGTCATCACTTGTGGTCATGAAGGGTGCTTATACAAAACCGGCAGATCGCCATTTTCAGAGTCGATATCGAAGCAATATCTGGACCGCAGATGCCCGCCTTGGCACGCTCTTGGGATCAATTTTTAAACCCGCAAATCACATATAGTATATTTACTATACTGTTAAGGTATTACTTCCATATTTATCTAGAGTTGTTATATAAAACACGCCGGACATAAGTTGATCCCAGCAGTCTATGCTGAAAGGTCACACCTAAAGAGCTAACAATCAGCCACCGAGTACCTTTACATGTCGATTTTTGAACAAGGGCTAGCCCCTAAGGCTGTCAATCATATTGCCTTGTCGCCGCTCAGTTTCATTGAGCGCACTGCCAGCGTCTATCCTGACTACCCTGCCGTGATCCACGGCTCTATCCGCCGTACCTGGGCGCAAACCTATGCGCGCTGCCGCCGTCTGGCTTCAGCGTTGGCGGGTCGCGGCATTGGCAAGAACGATACCGTCGCACTGATGTTGCCTAACATCCCCGCCATGCTTGAGGCCCACTTTGCCGTACCGATGATCGGCGCAGTGCTCAACCCGCTCAATGTGCGCCTGGATGCCGAAGCGATTGCCTTCATGCTCCAGCACGGCGAGGCCAAAGTGCTGATCACCGACCGTGAGTTCCATGACGTGATCCACGCAGCAATCAGCATGCTGGACCACCCGCCGTTGGTGATTGACGTCGATGACCCGGAGTATGGCGAAGGCCAGGCCGTCAGCGACCTCGATTACGAAGCGCTGCTGGCCGAAGGCGATCCCGCGTTCGCCTGGCAATGGCCGGACGACGAGTGGCAGGCGATTTCGCTGAACTACACCTCCGGCACCACCGGTAACCCGAAAGGCGTGGTCTACCACCATCGCGGCGCTTATCTGAACGCACTGGGCAATCAGATGACCTGGAACATGGGTAACCATCCGGTTTATCTGTGGACCTTGCCGATGTTTCACTGCAACGGCTGGTGCTACCCGTGGACCATCACCGCGATGGCCGGCGTGCATGTGTTTTTGCGCCGCGTCGACCCGCAGAAGATTCTGACCCTGATCCGCGAGCATCAGGTCACCCACTTCTGTGGTGCACCGATCGTGCTCAACGCTCTGGTCAACATGCCTGAGTCGGCGAAGGCTGCCATTGATCACCCGATCAATGCCATGGTCGCAGGCGCCGCGCCACCGGCCAAAGTGATCGGCGCAGTGGAAGAGATGGGCATCAAGGTTACCCACGTCTACGGCCTGACCGAGACCTACGGCCCGGTCACGATTTGTGCCTGGCATGCCGAGTGGGATGAACTGCCGCTCGATGAGCGTGCCCAGGTCAAATCCCGCCAGGGTGTGCGCTACCCGACGTTGGAAGGCGTGATGGTGGCCGACCCGAAAACCCTGGAACCTACACCACGCGACGGCCAGACCATCGGCGAGATTTTCATGCGCGGCAACACGGTGATGAAGGGCTATCTGAAGAACCCGACCGCCACCGCAGAAGCTTTCGAAGGCGGCTGGTTCCATACCGGCGACCTGGCGGTCTGTCATCCCGATGGTTATGTAGAGATCAAGGACCGGCTCAAAGACATCATCATCTCGGGTGGCGAGAACATCTCCACCATCGAGCTTGAGAGCGTGCTCTACCGCCACTCGGGTGTGCTGGAAGCGGCCGTGGTTGCACGCCCCGATGAGAAGTGGGGAGAAACGCCTTGCGCGTTCATCACCCTCAAGGCCGACCACCAGAACGTTCGCGAAGCCGACATTATCAGCTTTTGCCGCGAGCATCTGGCAGGGTTCAAGGTGCCGCGCACCGTGGTGTTCACCCAACTGCCGAAGACCTCCACCGGGAAGATCCAGAAGTTCGTTCTGCGGGACATGGCCAAGAATCTTTAACCCTCGGCCCTTTAAACCTCGATAAGGCCCCTACCAAGCGACAGGTCCGACCTGTCGCTTCGGGGCTTTGCACGCCAAAGTGGCACGGCCATCCAAACGTGCCGTGCAATCCATACGCTGTTCCAACGAGGTTCACGTTATGCCTGAATTCAACGCCCCATTGCGCGACATGCGCTTTGTTCTGCAAGAAGTGTTCGACGCTCCAGCCCTGTGGGCACGCCTGCCAGCCTTGGCCGAAATCGTCGACGCCGCCACTGCGGATGCCATTCTCGAAGAAGCTGCAAAGGTCACCGGGCAACTGATCGCCCCGCTCAACCGTAGCGGCGACGAGGAAGGCGCGCAGTGGCTCGAGGGTCAGGTCAGCACGCCGAACGGTTTCAAAGAGGCCTACGCCACCTACATCGAGGGTGGCTGGGTAGGCCTTTCCGGTAATTCTGACTTCGGCGGCATGGGCATGCCGAAGATGCTCGCCGTACAGTTCGAAGAAATGCTCTATGGCGCCAACTCCAGCTTCGCTTTGTATTCGGCCCTGAGCTCGGGCGCTTGCCTGGCCATTGATGCCCACGCCAGCGAAGATCTGAAAAACCTGTACCTGCCTCCGATGTATGAAGGCCGCTGGGCCGGTTCGATGTGCCTGACCGAGGCCCATGCGGGCACCGACCTGGGCATCATCCGCACCCGCGCCGAACCTCAGACCGACGGCAGCTTTAACATCACCGGCAGCAAAATCTTCATCACCGGCGGCGATCAGGACCTGACCGAAAACATCATCCACCTGGTGCTGGCCAAGTTACCGGACGCGCCAGCAGGGCCAAGAGGCATCTCGCTGTTTGTAGTACCCAAGGTGCTGGTCAACGCCGACGGTTCGCTCGGCCAGCCCAACGCGGTCAGTTGTGGTTCGATCGAGCACAAGATGGGCATCAAGGCCTCGGCCACCTGCGTGATGAACTTCGACGGCGCCAGTGGCTGGCTGGTCGGCGAGGCCAACAAAGGGCTCGCGGCAATGTTCACCATGATGAACTACGAACGCCTGTCCATCGGCATCCAGGGCATCGGTTGTGCTGAGGCGTCTTACCAGAGCGCCGTCGCTTATGCCCGCGAACGCATTCAGAGCCGTGCGCCGAGCGGGGCGGTGGCAAAAGATAAAATAGCCGACCCGATCATCGTCCACCCCGACGTACGCCGCATGCTGCTCAGCATGAAAGCCATGACCGAAGGTGGCCGCGCCTTCGCCAGCTATGTCGGACAACAACTGGACCTGGCTAAATTTTCCGAAGACGCCCAGGAGCGGAGCGACGCGCAAAACCTGGTCGCCCTGCTCACTCCCGTCGCCAAAGCATTCTTCACCGACAGCGGTCTGGACAGTTGCGTACTGGGCCAGCAAGTGTTCGGCGGCCACGGCTATATTCGCGAGTGGGGTCAGGAACAACTGGTGCGTGATGTGCGTATCGCGCAGATCTACGAAGGCACCAATGGCATTCAGGCACTGGACCTGCTCGGGCGCAAAGTAGTCGCCAACGGCGGCGTCGCCCTGCGTCAGTTCACTCATGAAATTCGTGTGTTCGCCGACCAGCCCGACACCAAGTATTCCGTGCCATTGCTCGACGCCGTCGAGCGTCTGGAAAACCTCAGCGACTGGCTGCAAGAACAGGCAAAGACCAACCCCAACGAAGTCGGCGCAGCGTCGGTCGAGTATCTGCACCTGTTCGGTTACGTCGCGTATGCCTACCTCTGGGCGCGCATGGCTCAGGTCGCCGAGAGCACGCGCGGCGAAGACGAAGCGTTCTATGGCGCGAAAATCGCCACTGCCCAGTTCTACTTCAGCCGCCTGCTGCCCCGCACCTTGAGCCTTGAACAGTCCATTCGGGCAGGCAGCGCCTCGCTATACGGCCTGGATGCCGAACAGTTCTAACTATTTAGCGTAACGCGGCGCCAGCCTGGTTAGGTGTCCGCGTATTTTTATCGATCTGCCCTCGCCCACTTGGCGAGGGTCGGGGTGACATTCGCCCTATGGAGTATTGAATGCGTGAAGTTGTCATTGTCGCCGCCACCCGTACTGCGGTTGGCACATTCCAGGGCTCGTTGAGCCGCATCCCCGCACCGGAACTCGGGGCTGCGGTGATCCGCCGTCTGCTGGCTGACACCGGCCTACCAGGGCAAGACGTGGATGAAGTGATTCTCGGGCAAGTACTGACCGCAGGCGCCGGGCAAAATCCGGCACGCCAAGCCACGCTAAAAGCCGGACTGCCACATACCGTCCCGGCAATGACCCTGAACAAAGTCTGCGGCTCCGGCCTCAAGGCGGTTCAACTGGCCTACCAGGCCATTGCCTGTGGCGATGCAGAGATCATCATCGCCGGTGGCCAGGAAAACATGAGCATGGCCGGCTACGTGCTGCCAGACGCCCGTACCGGGCTGCGCATGAACCACGCGTCACTGGTCGACAGCATCATCCAGGACGGGTTGTGGGATGCCTTCAACGATTATCACATGGGGATCACCGCCGAGAACCTGGCCGAGCAATACGGCATCAGCCGCGAAGAGCAAGACGCCTTCGCTGCGACCTCGCAACAGCGGGCCTGTGCTGCCATCAACGCAGGGCGCTTCCAGGAAGAAATCACCGCCATCGACATCCCCCAACGCAACGGTGAAAGCGTGCGATTCGAACAGGATGAGCAACCCCGTCCTAGCACCTCCGCGCAAACCCTGACCAAACTGCGACCGGCCTTCAAGCCCGGCGGCACCGTCACGGCGGGTAACTCGTCGTCACTCAACGATGGCGCCGCAGCCGTCATGCTGATGAGCGCAGACAAAGCCTCCGAGCTGGGCTTGCCGATACTCGCGCGAATCGTCACCGCCGCCAGCGCAGGCGTCGATCCGGCGATCATGGGCATCGGCCCCGTGTTCGCTACCGGCAAAGCGTTAAAGAAAGCTGGCTGGACGCTGGCGGATGTCGACCTCATCGAAGCCAACGAAGCCTTTGCGGCCCAAGCCCTGGCCGTAGGACGCGAACTTCACTGGAACAGTGACAAGGTCAACGTCAACGGCGGCGCCATCGCCTTGGGCCACCCTATTGGCGGATCAGGCTGTCGGATACTCGTCACCCTGCTGCATGAAATGGTCAAACGTGACGCCAAAAAAGGCCTCGCCACCCTCTGCATCGGCGGAGGCCAAGGCATCGCGTTGCTCATTGAACGCTAGGCCAGCCCCCATAAACACCCGTTTCACAGGCCCTGCAGCCTAACCGCTTGATCACACGCATAAATTTTCACTAACAACGCTTGACACATATTCGTTATCCGCGAATAATGCGCGCCACTTGGCTACATAGCTCAGTTGGTTAGAGCATAGCATTCATAATGCTGGGGTCCGGGGTTCAAGTCCCTGTGTAGCCACCAAGTACCGGTTTACAGACGTCTACAGCAGTCTATAAACCACCTCAAGAAGCCCGCCTCGTGCGGGCTTTCTTGTGTCTGGGGTATCGCGACTGGACGCCAGCGTTCTGTGGCGTTCACAAATTTCTGTTATCCAGAAAACCCGAAAGTTGATTCTTTAGCGCACCCTCATGCAGGCTTTTTTTGCCCGTCATCATCACGCGGCTTAATCTTTACGACTTTTACCCCTCAGCAAACTCAGGGCTAATCACTCCAGTGAAGATTCACCGTACCGGTCGACGAACCTTCCAGCACGACGGTACTTCGTTTCTCATGGCCATTCTGGCTGGCGATGATGAGATAGTTATCTGCTGGCAACTTAACGTAAACGATGGGACCCACCTGACTCAACGACACTATAGAGCGGCCTTTGGCAGTCTGAATCACAACATCAACGCCACTGAGGTACTTATTGTCCGGCCCGATGGAGAAGGTGATGTGCAGGTTGTAACCCTTGACCTGCTGGATGGCCTGCGACTCGTCCTGGCCAACGCCACCAGACAGATAGGTGATGCCGTTTTGCTCCTTCGGCTCCAACTGCACAGCCGACATATCAATCGGTACTTCGTTGGCGGCCTGCAGTACCACAGGAGAGAAACTCAACAGCACGGCAAGGACAACTCTTGAAGGCGTTAACCCACGGACGGAAGTCACAATGAATACTCCTCAGTGTTATGGCCAGATTAGCGTTTGATCAGAGAGATTTTGGTTCCTTCAATGCTGACGCCCGCCATCAACCCTTGCTGATCGAACACAAACGCATACGCATCATCCTTCAGCGTCGAGCTCGACAGATTTTTTGCGAGCCCTTCATCAACGAGGACAACGGTTGGCCCTACGCCAATTTCCCAGCCCTTGGTTTCGCGCACATACTTCACCGCTTTTTCGGTCATCAAGAACAGCACATAGCCGTATGACTGCGCGCCTGCTTGTAGCCCCCATGACCCGGTCACGGAGTTGTAATAGCCCTCCACTTTCGAGCCTCTCAACAACTCGCCTTCACCATAACTGCCTCCAAACACAAGGCCCGCTTTGACAATATTAGGGAATACGAGCACAGCCTTGGCACTGCGCGAAATGGTCTCGGCAGATGGATTAGTTTTGTAGAGTGCTTGTAAGGCCTGCCGGGAGCTTTTATCCAGGTCCTCGGCAGTAGCAGCACTTGCGCTATTCAGGAAGGTCGCCGATGCCAGCGATACGGTAAGCAGGATAATCGAGAGAAAGAACCGGACTGACGTTGTCATTGCTGTACTCCTATGGTGGCAATAGAAGGGATGTGACAACAGTATCCGGCATAGACCCTACAGGCTCTGCAGCCTCAGGGTCGGAGTCCGGCGCCATGGGGGCCCGCACTACGACCCCTTACGTTGAGAGGCTGGCTCAAGAACGCCATGATCACCATCACCCTAAACATGGCTGTACTACCGGTCATCATCTACCAGCGATCTACTGTTCTCAACGCTGAGTCTAGTTGCTGTGCCACGTTTGCTCGGTAGCAAATACAGCGCCCGACGAATGGCACAGGCTCCGCACTTTCAACGTGGACGAGCACCCTGGTTAGAGAAATGGGCAAGAGAGATCTTTCTGACGCCGGGCTTGCGGCATTGAACTGCTTGCCCGGCCACGTTGAAATTAACGGTCTTGTTTGGTCGTTGATATGGCTGCGTTGGACAACCCTTTGGCATTGTGATCGCCCGGCGTGGTGCCAGAAATCGACGTTGCCTTGGACAGCCCACGAGTATTTTTAGAGTGCGCGACGCCAGAAGTGATCGAGCCGCGGTCATCCTTATCGGTAAGGGCATTGCCGATATGCTGACCGCTTACCCCTCTGTCCCTCACGGCCTTTCCATCATGATCGCTGCTCAACCCGTTGCCCTGCCCATTGCTCCCGGTTCCGCCAGAGTGCCCGCTACCTCCGCTGCCGCTGCTACCGCCGTGACCGCCAGCGCCACCGCCACCATTGCCGCCGCCATCTTTTGCATGGGCTGAGGAGATGAACGAAAACTCACCGGGCAGCATGGATATCGCTGAAAACACCATCAGACATGCCGCAACAGCCATGCGCTTTTTTGTTATAAACATGACAACTCCACGAAGTTAGATTCAACGCGAATGTGACAGTTTTCACACGATTAGGTTCATAGCCAAGGAACAACAGAACGTGGTGTGTCTAGCCCGGCCCTGCGCCGGTTTTTTTCCATTTCTGCGACATGCTTTTCACGTCGCGTTCACTCCAGCCTCGCTAAATTTAATCTACTCCTTTGAAGAACTCCCTTGGCCCGCCCTCATCCGCGGGCTTTTTTTTCGCTTATTCCGTGCCAGGATTAGATCCATCCAAAGCCCCCCAGCACGGCTCCCGCCGCAATCAGCCAGAGCAAGTGGACCTTGGTTCGCCAGACAAGCAAAGCAGCGACCGCAGCCAGCAAGCTATAGCCCCATTCCCTAGCCGGATCGCCGAGCCCGACGATGAGTAACCAGCCAGTCGCCAAGAGCGTTGCAATCACAAAGGGAGCCATTCCAGTCTTGAAGGATCGAACTGCCAACAACTTGCTGTTGCGAGCGATCCAACCAGAGCAGAGATAGCTAACGATCAAAGCGGGGAGCAAAAAGCCCAGCAGGCTAAGCACCAGACCGAAACAGGCCGGAATCAGTGCCGGCCATCCAGCGCCGATCCCACCCACGGAGTTAAGGCCAACGTTCCAACCGAGCAACGCCACAAATAGAACGTTGGGGCCTGGCAGGGCTTGAGCGATGGCCATGGAAGAGGAAAATTGCAAGTCGCTAAGCCAATGCTGTTGATCGACTAAATAGCGGTGCATCTCGGGCGCCGGGCTCATCGGGTTACCCACTGTAAGCAATGAAAGCGAAACAAAATGCAGTAATAACGAGACCCAATCGAAGGCATGCATTGTGACGCTCATTCCGATGGGTCCTCAGAGGCATGACGCTCGCTGCGGACTCTGAAGTGCCGAAAATACGAATAAAGAATGCCAGCGCCCCCAACCCCCAGCAGGACCCAATACAGCGGCCATCGCATAAGTGCAAGCGCCACAAACCCGACGATCACCAACAGGATCGACGCCGTCCAACCCATTGGGTTAAGCCGCAGAGCCGAGAACAAATTCAAGCTGGTTCCCACTATCAGACCGGCCGCTACAGCACTTACGCCTCGGAAAGCGCCTTGAACGAAGGCCAGATCAATCACGTGGGCATACTGGGATGCCACGATAAGAATCAGAATCAAAGGGGCCGCCAACAGCCCAGCCAGTGCCGCGACGGCTCCGCCCAAGCCGAAGTGCCGCCGTCCGAACGCCAAGGCAAGATTCATCACGTTGGGACCCGGCAGGATTTGCGCGACCGCAAATTCTTCGACAAATTGCTCGCGTGTCATCCATTCTTTTTTATCAACCAATACCCGTTGAGCCACAGGCATCACTCCACCAAACCCTTGGAGGGTCAGCGCAGAGAACGTCAGGAAAAGGTCCATCTTCGATTGAGGTGAATGAGCCATCGTGATTCATGCCATGCGTTGTGCTCTGAGCGGCGGCGCCCGCGGGCCGGGCTGATGGCGCAACAATCTGTATTGCGTAGAGCCCGCATTTATTCAAGCCTTACCACATCTGCGACATCCCTTTCACAAGACTTTCACGGTGTAGAACGCACATTGCAGGCTACTCTCTCGTGATAGATTTTTTAGCCCGCCATCGTGCGGGCTTTTTGTTTCTGCAGACCCCGTCAGGAGTCACTGGCCTCGGTGAGATGATGGGGACCTGGATGGGGATGAGCCCGTGGCATCAAGGCTGGTTCTGATCGTCCGGCCCGCCGCCTTGCGGCTGGTCCCTCACCCATTGCCAGAACAACTGATAGCCGACCGCTAGCATTACCGGGCCGATGAACAGGCCTATGATGCCGCTGGCGACCATACCGCCCAAGGCGCCGATCAGCACCACCGGCATCGGTACGTTGACGCCACGCCCCAGCAGCAGTGGTTTGAGTACGTTATCGACCAGGCCGGCAACGAAGATATAGATGGCGAACACAATGGTCGCCGTGGTGGCACCCTGAGTGACGAAAACGTAGACGATCACCGGGAGGGTCACCAAGGTGGCCGGTAACTGCATGATGCCTATCAGCAGCACCGCCAAGGCGAGCAGACCCGCACCGGGAATGCCCATGAGCACAAAGCCGACGCCGATCAGCAGCATCTGGATGAAGGCGATACCCACCACCCCCAACGCCACCGCACGAATGGTGGCGGTGCACAGCTCGGTGATTTGCGGCCCCTTGATGGGACCGGAGATGCGCGAAGCGATCTGCACCGCACTGCGGCTCCCCCCCTCGCCATACGCCATGACGATACCGGCGATGATCAGGGCGCAGAAGAATATGAGGAAGCCCATGCCGACGCCTGCGAGCTTACTCAACAGGGTGAGGCTGACGTTTTTGATTTGCGGTATGAATTTCTGCGTCAAACCGGGCAGGTCGGTGGCCGCTTGCAGCCAGAGACCATGCAGCGGCTTGCCCACCAGCGGCCAATCGGCTATCGAGTCGGCCGGTGGAGAAATATGAAAACTGCCGCTTTTGACCAAGGTGACGACACTCGCCACCGAGTCAGCAATCGAGGTGCCCAACAGGTAAATCGGCACCATGAGGATACTGATGGAGACCAGCACGATCAGCGTCGCGGCACGCCCCTCGCTGTGCCCCATAATACCGATGAGCCTGCCCTGCAGCGGGTAGAGAGTGATCGCCATGATCACCGACCAAAGCATCAGATCGATGAACGGACTGAATATCCGGAAACAGAACATCACCAGTACGGCAATCAGCCCGGCACGAATCAGTACATCGAGCAGACTACGGGAAAACGCCTTCTCGGAGTTGAGCGTGGGCCCCATTGATTGCCTCCTTGCAGACCGTTGCAAAGGTATGAAATCGGTAACATCAGCATAGACACCTCTCAGTAACAACAACATCAAACTCATCCACCGCGAACAGCGCAATCAGTGGCGCAAGTGATACCGGGAAATTGGAGCGAAAAATTCGAGCGTCCCCTTCTCGGCTGCACACCATAGGCTGTGCTTTACTTGATATGAATCAAGGGTGGCACTTCGAGGTAGCGTATGTTGAGTGCGCCACCACCCGTTGACCTATTGTCGGGGATGTATCATGTTCTGGTTTCGCTATCACCAATCAGCGTTCATGCGCTTCGCCATCGTGTTGTGGGTGTTAGCGTTTGGTCTGGCCGCGACCCAGGGATGCCTGACACAGCCCAGCCACAATCCCGCGACAACCCACGTCTCGCTCAACACCGTGCAAGATGACGATAGCCACGACGCCCATCCCCTTGGCTGCATCGAACACTGCGCCGATGCGGCGATTGCCGTGAGCCCTTCACAGCACCTTCAACTGTTTGACCTGTCCAGTTGGACGTTTCTGTTACTGATCCCTGCACTGCTGATTTTTTACCCCGTCAATTCCTCTGCTTTTGCCTTTCTTGCATTGCGGCGCCCTGCCCCTGCCAGACCGCCCGCTCGCCTGATTTTCGTCCGTTTCACTATTTAGACCGACCTTCTGCGCGCCGAATTCCGGCCGCACTTCTTGGCTGCGCCACTCTGGCGCGGCTTTGTATCGCCTGTGTTGCCCTTACCCTTTGGAGATTTGCCATGCATATGTCATTGAAACTGATCCTCGCTGCCCTGCTCATCAGTAGCCCACTCATGGCCTCGGCCGCCGACGAACCACAGCCAGAGCCGTCGTCGACCACGCCAGCTCAAACAAGCGAAATGCCCATGCAGAACAAAGCCATGACTGAGCAAATGCAAAAAATGCAGGCGGCGCACGACAAAGCGGCGGCGGCCAAAACCCCTGCCGAGCGACAGGCCGCCATGCAGGAGAACATGAAGACGACGAAAGACAGCCTGGGCATGGTGCAGAAAAACTGTAATGGCATGGGCATGTCCGGCAACAAAGACGGCATGGGCATGATGAGCATGATGATGAAAATGATGGATCAGCAATCGAGCATGATGGCGATGCCCATGAACCAGTGATCCTGGCGATAGCGTCGTGCATTGAACCTGTGCGACGCCTCACGGGATACCACGTCCTCAGGAGTACAAAAACATGATCAGTTCACCGCACTCAACTGATCCCCCCAACATTTTTGAGGAGTAAACCCGGCGTAGCGTTGCCCATGCGGCTGGTGATCACCTTGTTCTATCTGGCCAGGGAACACACGACCCTATGTTGGGCCTACCGATCCTAAGGAGGCCTGGCGACGCGCTGATCGGCGTCGGTGGCATTCAATGTATTGCGCCTGCGCAAGGTTTCGATGGATTGAGTGACGAAGGCCCTTGACCTTGTCATAGCGACAAGGTTGAGGATAAATCCAAGGCCACAGAAAAAGCCGCATACAGCTGTCCTTCCACGATCAATTTTTTGTGAGGCGTCATCCATGAAAACCGTTGAACTGCAAGTCCAGGGCATGAGCTGTGGCTCATGCGTCAAACATGTCTCCGAATCACTACGCTCACTTGAAGGCGTCAGTGACGTGGCAGTGGATCTACCATCCGGACGGGTGAAGGTCAGCGGCGGTTCGGACAGCCATGCGCTGCTTGCAGCCCTGCAGGACGCGGGCTACCCGGCACAACTGGCGGCAGTGGAAAGTGTAGCCAGTAAAGAGATCTCAGGTTGTGGCGGGAACGGCGGTGGTTGCTGCTGCCGGTAAACGGTCTTTTTAAATTGGAGAGCTCCCATGAATACCAAACTTCGTATTGCTGTTCTTACTGCACTCTTCATGGCAGGCGCAGCACAAGCCGCTGAAGTCATCGACGTTTACCGCGACCCTAACTGTGGCTGCTGCGAGGAGTGGATCAAGTACCTTGAAGCCAATGGCTTTAGCGTGCGCGACCATGTCGAACCCAACATGAGCGAAGTCAAACAGCGCCTCGGCGTGGCTCCGCGCCTGGCCTCCTGTCACACCGCGATGATTGACGGAAAATTCGTCGAAGGGCATGTGCCAGTGGCACAGATCCTTGATCTGAAGAATCACCCCGACCTCGTTGGAATCGCGGTGCCCGGTATGGTATCGGGTTCGCCCGGTATGGAGTATGGCTCGACCAAACAGCCGTATCAGGTGATAGGTCTGACCGATACCGGTAATGATCGGGTAATCGCGGATTACCCAGGCAATTGACGATGACCTTTGGGGGGAACACATGGCGCCCGTCGGAGCGGCCAGATAACAAAAGCTGTTCAATCTCCGCGCGAGCCTGACCGCCCTTGCCAACCTGACTGAAATGTAATCATCCGCGTGCCTGTCATGTGGCATCTTGCTCGCTAAATAGCGGTTGGCAGCGGGTCCCTGAGGCGAATCCGTACCTGCCTGGATTCTGACTTATTGGATACCGTTCATGCATTCCAGAACATCAAGACGTACCTTCGTGAAAGCCTTGGCTGCGGGCGGGATACTCGCAGGCTTTGGGCTGTGGCGCAGTCCGGTGTGGGCGATTACCAGCCCGGGCCAACCGAATGTGCTTGCCGGCACTGATTTCGATCTTTCTGTCGGTGAGATGGGCGTGAATTTCACAGGTACTCCACGCACCGCCATGACCATCAACGGCAGCCTCCCTGGGCCGCTGCTGCGCTGGCGCGAAGGCGACACGGTGACCCTGCGGGTCAGAAACCGGCTCAAGGAAAACACCTCGATCCATTGGCACGGGATTATTCTGCCGGTGAATATGGACGGTGTTCCGGGCCTGAGCTTCCACGGAATCGAGCCAGGTGGCCTGTACGTGTACTCGTTCAAGGTCAAACAGAACGGCACGTACTGGTACCACAGTCACTCCGGTTTTCAGGAGCAGGTCGGTGTCTATGGGCCAATCGTCATTGATGCAAAAGACCCCGAACCCTTCAGCTACGACCGCGACTATGTGGTGATGCTGTCCGACTGGACGGATGAAGACCCCGAGCGGGTCATGAAAAAGCTCAAGAAACAATCCGACTACTACAACCAACACAAGCGTACCGTCGGCGACTTCATTGACGATGTCAGCAAGAACGGCTGGTCCGCCACCGTCGCAGATCGAAAAATGTGGGCGCAAATGAATATGAGCCCCACGGACCTTGCCGACGTCAGCGGCGCCACCTACACCTACCTGCTCAACGGACAGGCTCCGGACAGCAACTGGACTGGCCTTTTCCGGCCTGGCGAACGGCTAAGGTTAAGGTTCATCAATGGCTCGGCAATGAGCTACTTCGACGTGCGCATTCCCGGCCTGAAGATGACCGTCGTCGCGGCAGACGGGCAGCACGTGAAGCCGGTCAGCGTTGATGAGTTCCGCATCGCCGTGGCCGAAACTTTCGATGTGATCGTAGAACCCACCGAAAACGCGCACACCCTGTTTGCCCAGTCGATGGACCGCACAGGTTTCGCAAGAGGAACATTGGCGGTACATGAAGGGTCTTCAGCCCCTGTACCGCCGCTGGACCCACGCCCGCTGGTCACGATGAGCGACATCGGCATGGGTGATATGGGCGGCATGGACCATGGCGACATGAAGGGCGCTGGCCAGGATTCGATGCAAGGCATGGAGGGCATGGACCACAGCCAGATGGCGGCAGGTAGTGACGACTCCATGCAGGGAATGACGGGCATGGATGGCAGTTCGATCCAGGGCATGAGCGGCATGGGCACCATGGAACCCCACCCAGCCTCCGAAGCTAATAATCCACTGGTCGACATGCAGACGATGAGCCCCACGCCGAAACTCAACGATCCCGGCATGGGCCTGAGAAACAACGGCCGCCGGGTACTGACCTACGCAGATCTGAAGAGCACGTTTCAGGACCCGGATGGCAGGGAGCCAAGCCGGACGATCACCTTGCACCTGACCGGGCACATGGAAAAATTCTCATGGTCCTTCGACGGCATCAAGTTCGAGGATGCCGAGCCGCTTCGTCTCAAGTACGGAGAGCGCGTCAGAGTTGTCCTGGTAAACGACACCATGATGATGCACCCCATTCACCTGCATGGGATGTGGAGTGACCTGGAGGATGAAAACGGTGAGTTCATGGTTCGCAAACACACGATCGACATGCCGCCGGGAACAAAACGCAGCTATCGCGTGACCGCAGATGCCTTGGGACGATGGGCCTATCACTGCCATCTGATGTACCACATGGAAATGGGCATGTTCCGCGAAGTCCGCGTGCAAGAGTAGGAGAACGGCATGAACGTCGACAAAACCGCTAAACCTGTATTCGCCAGCCTTGTAGTTTTAGGGTTGGGCGTGATGCAGCTGCCTTTTGCCTATGCGCAAGCTGAGCCTATGCAAGGTATGGATGGCGGCCAGATGCAGGGCATGGAACCGAGTCCCCCCCAGAAAAGCCGAACGCCGATCCCGGTGCTCACAGACGCTGATCGCGCCGCTGTTTTTGAAAGTCACGCGGGACACCAAATGCCCGACCGCTCGATCAACTCGTTTTTCTTGATCGATCAACTCGAATGGCAAGACGCCGATAAGGGAAGTGCACTGAGATGGGAGGCGAACGGCTGGATTGGCACCGACACCGACCGCCTCTTACTTCGCTCGGAGGGCGAGCGGACCAATGGCGTCACTAAAAGCGCCGAAGTCCAGGCCCTGTGGGGACACGCCATAAGTCCTTGGTGGGACGTGGTAAGCGGCGTGCGGCAAGACTTCAAGCCCGGTGCGCCCCAGACTTGGGCCGCGCTGGGACTGCAGGGCATGGCGTTCTATGACTTGGAAACGCAAGCGACTGCCTACCTCGGCGAGGGGGGCCAAAGTGCACTCAGGCTCAAGGGTGACTACGATATTTTGCTGACCAATCGTTTAATTCTTCAGCCCACCGCCGAAATAAATCTCTACGGAAAAAATGACCCACAAAGAGGTACAGGATCGGGCCTGTCGGATACCGATATCGGCCTGAGGCTTCGTTATGAAGTTCGCCGCGAGTTTGCGCCGTACATCGGCGTGACCTGGAACCGTTCCTACGGGAAGACAGCTGATTACGCCCGAGAAGAAGGCGAAGACCGTAGCGAGACACGTTTAGTACTAGGCGTGCGTATGTGGTTTTAAACGCAATCGACACGTGAAATCCAAACCGGCTCAAACAATAAAACTCAACCAGCGGCCCACGCCGCCAGGAACCTTGCATGTCATATTTCAAAAGCATCACCGTCGCAACAGTACTCAGTACCGGATTGTTCCTGAGTGCTATAGCCCAGGCGCATCCAAAACTACTGTCATCTACGCCTGCGGAGGGTGCCACGGTAGCCGCGCCTGAAAAAATCGAACTGCACTTCTCGGAAAAGCTCATGACTCAGTTCTCGGGAGCGAAACTGATCATGACTGACATGCCGGGCATGCCTAATTCACCCATGGGCGTTAAGGCCCGTGTCGCAGGCGGCGCCGACCCAAAAACGATGGTGATCACTCCCGCGGCTCCGCTCACGTCAGGCACCTACAAGGTCGAGTGGAGAGCGGTCTCTTCCGATACCCACCCGATCACAGGCGCCGTGACCTTTAAAGTCAACTGATCCATGGGCGACTCAATCAACATAACGCTTCGCTTCATGCTGTATATCGACCTGATGTTGCTCTTTGGGCTGGCGGTGTTCGGTCTGTATAGCCTCAGAGGAAAAGAACGGGCCGGCGGTGCTGTTTTGAATTTTGAGTCGCTCTTGGCGGGCACCGCTGTTATCGGCATTTTGCTGTCGATGGCAGCGATGCTGCAAATGGCCAAGTCGATGAGCGGAGTGTCCAGTTTCATGGAACTCCATCACCATATTTTCCAAATGATGCTGATGGGGACTGATGTCGGGCTGACATGGATGGTCCGAATAGCCTCGCTGACGCTGGCAGTCGTAGCCGCCCTATTCAACAGGCGCGCCCCTGCTTTCAGCCTGTGGATGGTCACTGTGTGCGGAGCCACCGCACTGGCTACTCTAGCGTGGACAGGGCATGGCGCCATGGATGAAGGCCCTCGTCGCTACCTGCATTTCACGAGCGATATTGTTCATATTCTGGGTGCTGGCGGCTGGCTGGGTGCTCTGGCCGCATTTGCGCTTTTGTTGCGTTCAAACAAGCTCACAGGCGAACTGCAAGTCCGGTTGCTGGCGCGAACGCTGACCGGTTTCGAATCAGCAGGGGCGCTCATCGTCGTCACCCTGACTATCACCGGGGTAGTTAACTATCTGCTGATTATCGGGCCGACATTCGAGACATTGACCACCAGCACTTACGGGGCCCTGCTGTCTTTAAAGGTCTTCTTGTTTGCCGGGATGCTAGTGTTTGCGGCGTTGAACCGCTTCCACCTGAGCCCGCTGCTCGAACGGTCCATTCAAACAGGGGTTTACACGGTCGCTATCAACGCCTTGCGGCGCAGCATGATTCTGGAGTTGTCGGCCGCCGTGATCATTCTGAGCCTGGTTGCCTGGCTCGGCACCCTCAGCCCGGAGATGGAGATGTCGGCTGAATAGACCACCGTAGAAGGTCTGGTGGTTAAAGATGGGGCAAAGATCGGGATTTAATCGCGGTAAGGTCTGGCTGCAGACCGATCCAGAAGCTTATGCAGCAGGACTTGCCTTATGATGAACGTCAGAAACAATACAAGGCGATCATGGGACCGTAGCGGGCTCGTGGTGCGACGTTTTTTTAGGGGGTTATCGTGGGAATCAAGAAGTCAGCGCAAGAATTGAAGCGCGACCTTAATAATGTGGCCTGCAATCTGGAGCAAACGGCAGGCGAAATCAGTCGGCTCGCCGAGCGAATTAACGATGTGGATGTTGTTGCGGTGTTGCACCTGATGAATCGCTTATACAAGGATTCCGACCGATTAAAAGCCTATGTCGATGAGATAAAGTCGGGACGGATCGTCAGGAATAAAGCCGAGTAAGGACCCTAGAGGTAACAGCCGGAGTCTTAAATCCAAACAGACTGAACGAACCGACTTCACTGACTTCTTACGTTCATGGCGTTCCACTCTGTTCGCTGTGCACACAGGGTCATTCCATGTACATCGAAAACAACTCCGCGCTGCTCCAATCCCTGATCGCTCAGCTCTCGATAGCCGAATTCAGGTCTTCGCTTGCCTTGATGGGTAACGCTGAGCGAAACCTTATGGGCTTGAGGGATCTGATTCAGCTCGATATGATTTCTGGCGACTTTACGTATGGCGGCCTAAGTGATCCGCTTGGCCTGCTGCTCGTCGCTGCGGATCACATACGGCTGACAAAGCGGGGTGCCTTGTTCAGCTATCGCTAAGTCGCAATGCTTGGCGAGTATCACTCTGCCCTCCGGTCATCGCCTGATCTCGGGTAGGCCCCTGACATTGGGTATGCTAGGGGCTCAACCGCGAGAATCAACCATGCGCAAACTCCGACCCCATGACGACCCGCTGCCAAAAATGATCGCAAATCTACTTGAATTGCGTGAGGCCCTTTCGAGCCTGAGTGCTAGCGAAAGAACACTCAGCTCATTGAGAGCAAGCGACAAGGTTTACGGGGTTATTTTGCCGATCAGCCGCAGGGCAGACTTTTTCGCCTCGAAGATCGGGCGCATGCTCGAAAGCCGGATAAAGACCATGAGCGAAGCGAACACCTCGAGCCCCCGGGCACGTCCTTAATGAGTGACCGAATAAAATAATTCGTTCTGTTCTGTCGCCTGTCATACCCCATCTAATTGTTATAGGTCACCGCACACTAAAAAGGGCTTACCTAAAGGTAGGCCTTTTTAGTCATCAGCGAAAAGTGGGCTGTGCAAGACGCCGTTGATGATGCCCAGCGCCGTTTATATTATTGCGAGCGCAGTAAGACCGATCTCTTTTTCCCTTTTTACTCAACTACATGTCCAACAGGCGACCTCGCATGAGGTACATTAAAATCCGATCCTCCCACCCAGGCGGCAGCCCTCAAGCTCAGCAAGGATGACACCGTGAATACCCATCAGAAGCTGCGAACCTTTGACCGTATCCGCGAAGCAGTGTTGCCGGAATATCGCGACCGGGTTGCCGAGTACCTGAGCCTCTACGAAGAGGCTCTACACGACGACAACATCCAGTCCGATGACTTGCGCGCATCGGCCAATCAGCTCAGGGGCTACCTGCGAGGCCTTAATACGACCAGGGTGCTGGGCATGGCTGACTGGGAAGAGTTGGACCGTCGTGTTGTCGAATCGTGGTTATGATCAATAGATCAATGGGGCAGGACGCTTAGCCTGAGTATAAAAAGTAAGCTCAGGTTATTTTATCCGGGACCAGAGCCCATGCAACGTGATCGAGGCGCCACCGATGTCAACACCAAGCCCGCAGTCCGGGCCTGTCAAAACAAAGCTGATCGACCGTGTGTCCTGGCTGGATATCATTGCCGGCTTGTCGTTGGCTGGATTGCTGTTACCGGAGGCAGTCGCTTACGCAAGCATTGCAAATCTGGCGCCTCAGGCCGGGGTCATTGCCCTGTTTGCCGGACTGGTCTGCTACGGATTGATCGGCACCAGCCGCTTCGCGATCGTCTCTGCAACGTCATCGTCTGCTGCCGTGCTGGCAGCTGCCTCCGCGTCGATGGCGGGCCCAGACAACACGCTCAGACTGGTTATTGCCATCGCCCTGGTCATGCTGACCGGTCTGTTTTTCACGGTCGCGGGACTTGCACGATTAGGCAGCATGTCAGCCTTTATTGCCAAACCGGTTTTGCGCGGGTTTGCCTTCGGCCTTGCCATCGTGATTATTTTCAAGCAGATCGCTTACGTGGTTGGCGTCCACCCCCAGCACACTGACCTGATCCGATTCTTGGTCGAGTTATTCAGTCAGACAGGATCATGGAATTGGGCCGCCGTGGCGGTGGCCGTCGCCGCGTGGTTATTGCTGTTCTTGTTTGCCCGTATGCCACACCTGCCCGGAGGGCTGCTGGTGATTGTCATCGGCATCACGGCCGGTGAATGGCTGAACTTTTCGCAGTATGGCATTAGTCTGGTCGGCTCCATAAACCTGCAACTCACCGCACCGACGCTCCCGACGCTGCTGTACACAGAGTGGCTACGAGTAGGAGAACTCAGTATCGCCATGGTGCTGATTCTCTACGCAGAGTCCTACAGTTCGATCCGCAGTTTTGCGATGAAGCATGGTGACAGTGTCTCGCCTAACCGGGATTTACTTGCCCTCGGTGTCGCTAACCTGGTGTCTGGACTTTTCCACGGCATGCCGGTGGGCGCCGGTTACTCAGCGACGTCGGCAAACGAGGCATCGGGGACTTTGTCGCGACTGGCGGGTTGGTCTGCTGCCCTTGCGCTCTTGATCATCGTGATGACGCTTCTGCCAACCATCGCCCTGACACCGGAACCTGTGGTGGCGGCGATTGTCGTGCATGCCGTCAGCCATACGCTTCGCCCATCGACTTTTGCTCCTTATTTCACGTTGCACCGCGACCGACTGGTCGTGATTGCTGCGGTATTGGCAGTGCTGTTATTAGGTGTACTGGATGGCTTGCTGGCAGCTATCGCTGTCAGCCTGGTGATGCTGTTGCGGCGGCTGTCCGAGTCATCGGTGACCATTCTTGGGCAGCTCAATCATGGCCATGATTTCGTCAGCACAACCCTTCATCCAGAGGCGCAAGCAGTCCCTGGCATTTTGATCTTGCGCCCACACACAGGTCTTTTTTTTGCGAATGCCGAACGGGTGTTTGCGCAGGTACAAAAATACATTACGGCCGCTGGCGATAGCGTGCATACCATTATCCTCAGCCTGGAAGAGTCTCCGGACCTGGACAGCTCAAGCGTGGAAGCGCTACAGGATTTTTGCAAAGTAGTCCTCGACCAGAACAAGCACTTGATGCTCGCCCGTTTAAAAACCCGGGTGCAACAGGTATTGATTCGAGCGGAGATTCCGGGACTTCCCATAGATGTGCTGTGTGCGCTCAGCGTGGATGATGTAGTCAGGGTCGCGCAGGAGCTTTATTCCGGGCCAAAAACCGGTTCATTGGATGCTATTTACAATGAACCGACTCTCTAGTTGCTGCGCTAAAAAGGCAGCGGCCCAAGGTTCCATGAACACTAGTGGACGCGTGCACACTGAATTTGCGAGAAGCTACCGCCGCTGAGCGTCACCACATTGCTGTTGGTCTTCTCTATTTCACTGGGGGGCGTAAGGTGAAGCGCGCTGACTGCTGCTGCGGGGTTCTCCCAGAGAATTTTTTTAAGGCTCACGTAGCCTGCCGCTTCTCCGTTCCCGGTGACAATACGTATCGCACTGCCGCCGGGCCGATAGTAGACAGTGGCAATGGCACCGGGGCAAACATAGGCGCTGTCGGCCACGGGTCTGGGCAGCAAGCCACCCGCGATGCTGCCAATGAAGCTGTACAAAACCCAGCTCACAAGACTTATAGCCCCAAGCCCTACCAATATCTGTACACGCCCCCCGAAGACGCGACGCCCACGGTCTGGCACTTCGGCCGGAACACTGCGCGCGACAGCTGCCGCTTCAGGCTTGTCCTGAACAGGGTTGACACTGGCGAGTACCCACTCGGCGCCTCCCGTAGAGGGCGCTGTAGCTGACGATTCTGCAGAACTGGTCGCGCCCACGCTAGCGCGCTCGGTGAGGGCATCGACGGCAACGATCAACACACTGTCCCGAGCGACTTCGGCAACTACGCTTGCCGCTATAGACTCCGATGCCGGAGGTGCTCTTCGAAGCTTTGGTGCCGGCTTGGCAACCGTCGCGCGCTGTCGATGAATAATGCGCGCTTGCAGGACCACAAAAGCCGCGCACAGGAGCGGCACCATTGTGTTCAGCGCAGGCGACTGAGTATTTACCCAGCCCACCACCGCAGGATCGGAAACGGCGATATCACCCGCAACATAGCCAAGCAGCGCGCCGCCAACCGAGACCAGAAAAGGCTGACGATGAAGCAGCCGGGTGATCTGCACGCTCCCGAACATCAACAGCGGCACGCTTAGGAGCAATCCCAGCACCAGATAGAAAATACTGCCCTGCGCCACTGCCGCCAGTCCGACCACGTTGTCCATGCTCATGACCAAATCAGCCACCAGTACGGTCGTCACAGCCCCGAACAGGGTGGTCGGCGTATTTTCGACGGAGTCACTCTCGTCATCCGGCTGTTCTTCGATCAGCAGCCGGATTGCAATGACGATCAGCAACCCCGCACCGATGAGCTTGAGAAAGGGCGCCAGCAGCAACCACCCGGCCAGTGTGGTCAGGAGCACGCGCAGCACGATGGCCCCGCCAGTACCGATCATCACCGCCTGTTTCACCTGATTCGCTGGCAACCCGCGGCAGGCCAGAGCGATCACCAGCGCATTGTCGCCGGACAAAATCAGGTCCAGCAGGGATATCTGAAAGATCATGCCTATCGCGTGCAGTAAACCTTCAAACATCATGGGACTGTTTCCAGGCAAGGAGATGTTTCATATAAAAATCACCCGAGTGAACCGGCGATGCTGGCATACAGGCCGAGTGTTGAAGTCAGTACAAAGATGACGCCGACAGCCAGTGCGTACCCTCCCCGCAATTGATGTGCTGCCGGCAAGACACTGCGCGCCAGCAAGAACAGCAACAACAGCATCACCGGGATCAGAATTGCATTAACCACGCCCACGGCAATCGACAGCCGGATGAGATTGACGCCCGAGGCCACCAGCAGCGCGCCAACGATTAGCAGCACCGCGAAAGGTCCATAGAACCAAGGTGCATCCAGTGGGTGTTGCTCCAGCGAGTGGCGTACCCCCATCGCCTCCCCCAACGCCAACACAGCTGTCAGGCAGACCACAATAGTTGCTACTAACGCACCGCCGGACAGCCCAATCGCGAAAACGACTTTGCCCCAACTGGGGCCGATCAGCGCACCAAACGCATCGCCGATCTGAGCGATGTTGTCCAGATTTCCACCCTGCTCGTGCGCACCCAGCGTGGCGGCGGCGGCGATCAATACCGAGGAAGTCAGCACCTGGCACAGCACCGTACCGACCAACGTATCGACTCGCGCCAGCCGAAGTCGGCCCGTGTCCAGCCCTTTATCGATCAGCGCCGACTGTTGGTAGAACAGCGTCCATGGCATCACGCTGGTGCCGACATTTGCCGCGACCAGATACAGATAGTCATGGTCGGCGAGAGGTATTTGAGTCATGTCGTGCAGCATCTGATGAACGTTCGGGTGGGCCTTGAACGCCATTACCAGAAAGGCAAGTCCGAACAACCCGATAGCAATGGTTACCCGCTCTACCGAGTGATAGGAGCCGGTCAGGACCATGCCGAGAATCATCACCACCAGCGCCACAAGAATTTGCCAGCCCAGGATTCCAAAGAGGCTGCCTGCACCAACCAGCCCGCTCATCTCCGTAACCAATGTACCGAAGCAGCTCAGCAGCAACACCGCTGCGGACACTATCGCGACCGCTTGACCGAAGCGCTGTCGGACCAGTTCGACATAACCTTTACCAGTGCACAACCCCAGTCGCACCGTCAGTTCCTGGGCCATGAACATCAACGGGACCAACAATAATTGCAGCAACAGCAAGCGGTATCCCCACTGTGCACCGCTCTGGGCAGCCGTCACCACGCTGCCGGCCTCGGTATCGGCCAGCATCACGACCAGTCCCGGCCCCATGACGGCGAACAAGCGTGTCAGCCGTTGCCAAAATGCTTTGTGGTCAGAAGGAAGCTCAATGACTCGCATTCTTTACTTCACGGTGGTCGCGGCAGGACCCGTGCGAAATTGCTTCAGGAACTCAGCGTCCGGCGTCAGCACCAGCGTCGGCTGACTCTCCGCCAGTGCCTGCCGGTAGGTCTGCAGCGAGCGGTATAGCTTGTAGAACGCAGGGTCTTTGCTAAACGCGGCCGACAGAATCTGGTTGGCATCAGCATCCGCTTCACCGTGAGTAATCGCAGCCCGGCGCTGGACCTCCGACAACAGGACCGTACGGTCCCGGTCAGCTTTGCCCTGGATCTGTTGCGCCCATTCAAAGCCCTGTGCACGCAGCTCCTTTGCCTCGCGCTGACGCTCGGATTTCATCCGGTCATAGATCGCCTGACTGGCCTCGAATGGCAGGTCGGCACGGTGTAGACGCACCTCGCTCACTTCGATCCCGAGTCCCACAGCCTTGCTGGCTACGTCCTTCTCGATGGTGGCGACTTCTTGCTGGCGTTCCGGCGACAACAATGATCGCAACGTCACCTGACCCAACTCACGCCGCAACGAAGAACTGACCATTTGCGTCAGTTGTGCGCTGGCCTGGTCCAGCGTACCCACCGCCTGGTAGAAGCGCAGCGGGTCGCTGATGCGAAAGCGCGTGTAGGTCTCGACCTCAATGCGTTTCTGGTCGCCCAAAATCACCTGCTCGGCCGGCGAGGTCAGTGTCTGCAACCGGCTGTCGTAGAACACCAGAGAGTCGCTGAACGGAACCTTGAACTTCAGGCCGGGCTCACCGGCCACGCCCATCGGCGCGCCGAAGCGGATAATTAACGCCTGCTGCGTTTCGTCGACAACATAGACCGACGATGCCAACACCCATAACGTAACGATGCCGACTCCGGCGATCAGCCATTTGAGCGCGGGGTTCATGGTTTGGCATCCTTCTGAACAGACTTGCCTGGGTCGGATAGCGGCATATAAGGCACCACGCCGGACATACCCTTTCCAGACGAATCGATGATGACCTTGGAGGCCTTCTTCAGCACCTCATCCATGCTCTCCATGTACAAACGCCAGGCAGTAACGTCCTTGGATTGCACATAGCTGTTGTAAACAGACAGAAAACGCTTGGCCTCACCCTCTGCCAGGTTGCCAACCTGCGACTTGTAGGCCTCGGCATCCTGTGTGATGCGCGCCGCATCGCCTCGCGCACGAGGGATCACATCGTTGGCGTAGGCCTCTGCTTCGTTACGGGCGCGCTCCTGATCCGCGCGTGCGCGCTGCACATCGTTGAAGGCATCGATAACCTGCGGCGGCGGATCGACCCGTTGCAGCTGAACCTGGGTGATGAGGATGCCAGCCTTCTCGCTGTCCAACAGCTGTTGCAGCAGTTCGCGTGTTTCATCCGCGATCTGCGCTCGTTTGTCGGACATGGCGGACTGGATCGGCGTGCGTCCAATGACTTCACGTAGCGCACTTTCGGCAATGATTTTTATCGAGCGCTCTGGATCGCTGATTTTGAACAGATACTGTCCAGCATCCTTGATTCGCCAAAAAACCGTGCAATCTGCCTCGACGATGTTCTCATCGCCCGTCAGCATCTGCTTGTCACGTGAACCGCTGTTACCCGTGGTGAGGGCACTGCTGGCGCTGCCTAGCTGCAGCTGATTGACTTGGGTAACCTTGGGCAGCAACACCGCCTCAAAGGGATAGGGCAGGTGGTAGTGCAACCCTGATTCGGTGGTGTCCACCCAACGACCAAAGCGCAACACTACGCCCTGCTCGTCCGGCTGCACTTTATAAATGCCCGACGTGACCCATGCCAAAGCGATGAGCCCACCGATCAATACCAAACCACGTCCCTGGAGGTCCAGAATGGCAACCCTGTAGTTGATCCGTTCACGCAGCGTGGAGAAGAGCCTGGCGGGTTCGGTCGAAACAGGAACAGGACTATCGGTCATGCAAGTGCTCCAGTCCGTCAAATGACGTGCGGACCTTACTTTTTGGGGGGTAGGGGTCGCCGAAGCCGCGCAGAATACCTGAACAGGCGACCGTCGTCACTGACCTGGATCATGCTAAAAATAGCCCTGAGCGGCGATGCGTTACACGGAAAAACAAGCGCTGCTGCGCCCGCTCTCCCCTGCGGACAAATCACCCGGCCCGCGCCGTCGTTTCCGACCAACCGGGCATTCACTGGCAGCCCGTGGGCCGGGCATCCGTCCGAAACGTACTCTTATCTTAAAGGCCGGGCAGACGCTGACCGATTTGTGCCGTGGCATAGCCGTCCAGAATCGCGGTCGCCAAAGGGCTGCCTTCGGCACCGGACCATGCGGCAAAGTCGGCTTCAGCTACGGGCATATACGGCCCGTGCTTCACTTCAAAGATCACACCGCCCTCATCCAGAGAGAGCACCGCATGCCAGCAGCCAGCGGGAATTTCCAGTACCGCACAGTCTTCGCCCAATACCGTGCGCTCGATGACGATACCCGCGTCGTCGAAAGTCAACACCACAAACCGACCGCGCAAGGGATAGAGCAACTCCCAGGTATGGGGATGACGCTGGGCACGTACGTAGGTGCCTGGCTCCATGGCGATAGCCAGGCGCTGGATCGGGTCAGCCAATTCCTCGTGCAGGTTGCGGTTAGCGCGCAGGCGCGGGGATTGCTGGGCTTGGGCACCTAGCGCGTCCAGGTCAGCCGGGGTGATCTGTTTCATTTGAGGTTACCGATAGAGGTAAAACGTGATTGAGGCCCCGTCCGCCTGTGCGCACAAAAGCGGCATCATCTGCCGGGGCGTGGTTGGAGGCCATTAGACACTATTCAGCGGCCGTCACGCACGCGAGCTGCTGTGTGCACAGCTCAGCGCAACAATATTTTTCGGCACGGCCAGCATAATGTTTAGTAGCTGCTACGCTAAATTTCGGCCCCCTGAGCACGCTCATGAAACGGCGATGCACGTGGGAAGCCTCAAAGTGTAACTGCCAGACGACGGATTGTGCGTTGTCTGGAAGGTCGGTGTGGCCTCTGTTCTCACGGACGACAAGCTTTGCTACACCGGTAATTGAATAGTTTAAAAGCGCTGAACGAATCGACGCACTATTAAACGTGCCCTCGGCATTATCAACCGTGCGCTACCCACGCGAGAGTGGGCATCACCCAACGCCGTTATCCATGTTGTGATGAGTGCCTACGAACGCCCCTTCTATTTCAAGAAAGTCGGGAATGTAGCCATGCAATACACAACGTTTTCAGATGAACAGATAAAGTCTCTCATTGAGGCGATCGATCTCAACGGTTATGCCGTGTTACCCGGCTGGGCGACGAGCGCAGAGCTGACCCAATTACAGGCCTTGGTCACAGACGCCGTCGTAGCGGCGGGTAACAACTACGTTGCCCTGACCGGGCACCAAGCTGTTGCCGGTTCGCTCCTGGACGAATGGGGCCGCTCCCCGTACTTCGTCGATCTATGCAAGCGTATCGTTACAGCCGCGACGGGGGAACATTCAACCGAGCAGCGTCTGTATCAGGTGTTGCGTTGCCTGACCGGTGAGCAAGGTCAACGTGAGTCCTCGATTTTCCACTACGACTCCTTCGTACTGACCACCATCATGCCGGTCTGTATGCCGGATAATCCTGGCGATTTAATCATGCTGCCAAACCACCGCCCCCTCCGGAAAACCTATGCCTTTAACCTGCTCGACAAGCTGCGCGTCGATAACCGCTGGGCACAACGTCGGCGGCTAAAGGAGTACACGAAGCACCCCGAGCGGTTCACCCGAGTCCACATGCGACCGGGCGACCTCTACCTGTTCTGGGGCTACCGTTCGCTGCACACCAATCTACCGGCTGACCCGGATGCCTTGCGCGCAACCGCTATCTTTCACTACCACAACCAGCATGCAGACAGCACCCTCGCTGACCGGATACGTCGATCAGTTGCCTATATCAAGCCGAATCAACCCGTGCCTATGTAAGTGGTCAGGAGCAGTTTTCCTATTACACTCCGGGATTAGCCGGCCAGGAACTGCGACGTCTTCAGCAATAACGTCACACAGGTGCCCGAACATTTGACACTTTGCACACTCATCCGCCCACCCAGTTGTTCAACGATGCGTTTGGCGTGGGCAAAACCAAGGCCGAATGAGCTTCCATCCGAGCGTGCAGTATCCGCTCGGAAGAAGACCTGCCCTAACTGCTCCAGATCCGTCGAGGTCATACCCATGCCGTCGTCCTCGACCGACAATTGCCAATCGCCGTCCGGCGACGCGCTCAACTTCACCCATACATGACCTTGATCCGCCGTGTACTTGATCGCGTTGTCGACCAGGTTTCCAACCACCACTTCCCACTGTTCAAGCGAGCCGGGCGTCTCGTAACGTGCGCCTGCGTCAATCTGCACAGAAAGCGCCACGTTTTTGGCCTGAGCCTGCCGCTGCCAACGGGCGGCTACAACGCGAACGACATCATCCAGCCGACATTCACTATTGATCCCGGCGATTTGGGCGCCGTCCAGTCGTGCCAGGTCCATTAGCGCCGACGACAACCGTTTCAAGACCTGCATCTCCGCCAGAACATCTCGGCAGGTGTCCGCGTAGTCTTGCGCCTCCCGGGGGCGCATGAGAATAACCTCCAATGCAGATGTCACTGCGGCAATGGGCGTTTTCAACTCATGAGACGCGTTGGCAATGAACAGACGCTGGTTTTCCAGAACAGTCCGCACCGCATGCACCATCTCAGCATAGCTGTCGAACAGCAGCTTTTCCTCTGCCGAATGAGGTGTAAACACCACGCGCTGAGTAAACTCAGGGGGTTTGAGCAAGCGTAACTGCCGCGAAAAACTGCGCAGATTTCGTGTGGAATAAGACACCACCAGAAAACTACCCAGTGCCGTCAGCAGCAAAATACCAATCGCCGCCAGGGTGGCCAGCCGTTTGAACTCACTCACAGCATCGAGCATGGGCTGAGCATTGAGTGCCACGGTGACCGTCGTCTGAAGGGTGGTTGCCCCGGACTGACGCTCTATCTGCCCGCTTTGAACCAGCCATTTGCCAAACTCAGTGCTCAGCAACCGGGATGCTTCGCCTGTCACCTTCAAGGTCGTCATGCGCTGGCGCAAGGTGTTGCGGATTTTCTCAGAGGGGCCTTGGGACTCAAAAATCGGAGGTCCTGCTTCGCCCCCCGCGATAAAATAGACGTCACGGTCACGATCCAGCTCTTGCGCAAACTCGCCGCTGCGCTGATAAACCAGTTGGCCTGCCTTGGGGAGGATAAGCGCCTCGATGACATCTGACTGAATATCCAGATGATGGCGCAACTCATTCAGCCGAGCCGCCTCCACCCAATGGCTCAACCAAAGGACACTCAGCGCCAACACGCTCGCCTGCACCACGAATAACGTAATCGTTATTTTGATATTCAGCGAAAGCTTAAGCCACACGAAGTGTGAACCCCTTGCCGCGCAAGGTTTCAATCTCTATGCCCGACCCCATCAGTTTTCTGCGCAGGCGCGCGAGCAGCACATCAAGGCTATTGCTGTCCGGCTCCATGTCCAGGGAGTACAGCAAACCGGTGATCGCGGTGCGTTTGACCAACTGCCCGGCTTTACTGGCAAGGGCCACGAGCAGGTCATACTCCTTGCCCGTCAGCACCAAGGGGGTTTGGTTGATCGTCACGCTCATGGTCGCAAGGTCGATGTCAGGCCTGCCAGTTCCAGTAACGTTGCCCCACGAGCAGTGGATCGCCGGTAAAGCGCGTTGACCCGGGCAATCAGCTCGACCATGTCGAAAGGCTTGACCAGATAATCATCGGCCCCCTGATCGAGACCTTCGACTCTGTCACGCAAATCGCCCTTGGCGGTGACCATGATGATGGGCACTTCTCTTGCCTGCGCACGCACCGTCTTGACGAAATCCAGGCCCGACAACTTGGGCAACATCCAATCGAGCACGATCACGTCGTACTCGCTGGACTCGACGAAATAGAGTGCCTCCTTGCCATCCAGGGCGAGATCGACCACCCAGCCCCCCTCTTCGAGACCACGCCTGACGCTCTTGCCGAGCAGTACATTGTCCTCGACCACAAGCGCCTTCATCGATCACCTCGCCTTATCGTTCGCGACACGCTACCGCATTCGTACTTAGCCATAAAGTCGTCCCCTTTGCGTCGCTTTCTATCGTTAATGATCCATTCATTCGCACCTCAATAGACTGCCCGGCAATTACGCATGTCCGGGTACAACGATCATGACTCAATCGAAACAACGTATTTTGTTTGTGCTGCTGGTGGGCCTGCTGGCCACCTTGATCAGTTTGTCGTTCGCGCCCCTTGCTTCAAAGGTGCGATTCGGCCTGGAGTTTCGCGGAGGTTATGAGATTTATTACGTTGTTACGCCGCAGCCAGGCAAGCAGACGCTGTCCAAACAGGATGTACTCAATACCGTCGACATCCTGCGCCAACGGGCCGACAGCATTGGCATGTCTGAGCCTGATATCCGTCTCGAGGGTGAAGACCACATCCGCGTGAAGCTGGCGGGACTGACGTCGGCGGATGAGTCGCGCTCACTGCTGGGCGACACCCACGGGCTACCGACGGTACTCACGGAAAAATACACCCAAACGGTCGGGAGCGTCCTTGGCAAGACGGCTCTGACTGAAACCATGACCGCTGGGGTTATCGGTATCGCCTGCATCTTCCTCTTGCTGCTGGTGCTGTACCGAGGGGCCGGGCTGATCGCCGCATTCTGCACCGTCGTCTACCTGTGGCTGCTGATCATTCTGTTCAACGCATCACACGCGACCCTGTCGCTTTCTGCGGTAGTCGCCTTTGTCTTGGGGATCGGCATGGCGGCGGATGCAAGCATCATTTGTTTCGAACGCACCCGCGAACAGCTCGCGCGGGGCCATGACCTGAGAACAGCGGTGGTGATTGGCTTCAACGGATCATTCCCGACCATTCGCGACGCCAATCTGGTCACTGCGCTGGCAATGATCGCATTGTTTGCCGCAGGCATCGGGCCGGTCCAGGGATTCTCGCTGACCTTGCTGGCAAGCATCGTGATCAGTATTTGCACCAACTATTTCCTGGTGCGCACGCTGACCTTGTGGCTGGTGGATTCGGGTTGGTTGCCACGGACCTGGTTGATCGGTAGCGGCAAGCCGCGCAACGCGCGCAAACACTTTTTCGGCTTCGTAAAGTTCGGCAAAACAGCAATCCTTCTTTCGGTGCTGACCATCGCCAGTGGTGCGCTGTATTACCGTGCGCACGGACTCAATCTGGATATCGATTTCACGTCCGGCACTGCGCTGGATATCGACATTGATCGCCCGACAACCCAGAGCGACGCCACACAGATCATGACCGCTGCCGGGATCGTTCCGGCGACGCTGGCGGTAGGTGGCGCGCAGAACGAACACATAGCGGCCCGCTTCGATGAAGTCCTCAAGCCCGCTGAGTTGAAACAGGTCATTTCAGCCTTCCAGGCGAAATACCAGAAGGTCGAGTATGAAGAGAATACGGCGGACCCAGGCATCGCACGCGACTTCGCGACCCGTGCAATCTATGCCGTCCTGGCCGCATTCATCAGCATTACCCTGTACATCGGGCTTCGGTTTTCCTGGGCCATTGCCGTGGCCACGGTCCTTCCGATCATCCTCGACCTGCTATTTGTCTCGGCAGTTTTCGCGCTCTTCAAGTTCGAAATCGATGTGACCTACGTTGCCGCGCTGCTGACCATCATCGGTTACTCGCTGAACGATAAAATCGTGATCTTCGGGCGCATCGTCGAGAACCTCAAACGGACCAATACCCCAGACGAAGCCTCCTTGTTGAGCATGGTCAATCAGAGCATCGAGCAAACTCTGGGGCGCTCCCTGTACACAGTACTGACCGTGGTGATGGCCTCGACCAGTCTTTATTTATTCGCCTGCGAACCGCTGCAAATGTTCTCGCTGGCATTGGTGATCGGGTTGATGTGCGGCGCGGTGTCGTCGATTTTCATCTCCAGCGCCCTCTGGGCCACGCTGCACAGTCGGTCCCTAAGCAGACCCGATAGGCGCTCAACCATTCCCCGCCTGACGTCGCGCCCCTTTATCAGCCTCCTGCTGGCCGTGGCCGTCATCGGGTTGGGCGGCTGGTTTTGGATACCGACACTCACCCCTCAAGCATCGCCAAGCGCTCAAACGCTAGTAACCACAGGCTCTCTAGGCGATCTCTCGTCCTTTTCAGCCATCGCCAGCGACATCCTTGCCAAAGTAAAAGCCGGTGACATCGCAGGGGGGAAAGCCCGCATCAAGGATCTGGAAAGCGCATGGGACGCCTCGGCCAAGCAACTTCAGGCACGCAGCCAGGAAGGATGGACATCGGTGGATAAATCCATTGATCGAGCCCTCGTGCAATTGCGCTCTGGTACCCCGGACAAGGCCGCCATTGATGAATCGTTGCAAACCCTGATCGCCAAGTTCGCAAGCCAACAAGGTCAGGTCGCAGCACGCGTGAGCACTGCTGGCGGTCCTCTGGGCGATCTCTCTGCCTACCGAAAAATCGTCTTGGACACCTCTGCGCTGGTCGATGCCGGTGACATGAGCGCTGCACGTTCACGCATTACCGATCTGGAAACGGCCTGGGACCAAGGCGAAGAAAAGCTTCAACCGATGAGCCCCAGTGACTGGACCGCTGTGGATAAGTCCATCGACCGGGCCTTGTCGCAACTGCGGTCCGGTAGCCCGGACCCTAAAGCCTGCGCCTCGGCCCTGACAACGCTACTCGCCAAAATCGACAGTAAAACGACTCACTGACCGCTCTGAAACGAAGCCCTTAACGCGTCAACGTCGCAGCCACCCTTGACCGGGGGAGCGCTGCAACGAAAGACGAACCGCTTGTTTTTAAGGTTTTTTTCACGCGATTTGAACGTATTTTTGACAAATGCGACGTCATATTGCCAAGATCCAATGATTAAACGGAATCAAACGCATGCAACTTCGTATTTCCAGTCTGGTCAAAACTGTCAGTGCTGCCGCCGCCCTCGCCTTTATTTCCATGGCTCAGCCCGCACTCGCCGCTGACGCGGAGGTTTCACTGGTCATCAAGGACCATCTGTTTTCACCGAATCCATTGGAAATTCCTGCCAACACGAAGGTCAAGGTCACCCTTGAAAACCGTGATCAAACCACCGCCGAATTTATGAGCGATGACTTTAAAGGTGGCAAGTTGGTGACGGGAGGCAAAACCGTGAGCTTTTTCATTGGCCCATTGAAACCCGGCACTTATGAGTTTCATGACGAGTACAAAGAAAGCATTTCGAAAGCTCGGTTGATCGTTAAATAACCCACTTCCGGAGTAAACCCCATGCTATCGACAGCGCTCATTGTTTTCAGGGAAATCCTCGAAGCTGCGCTTGTGGTGTCCATCATCCTCGCCGCCACCAAAGGCGTATACCGCAGAGGTTTTTGGGTGGCGTGGGGCGTTGTGGGCGGCATTCTGGGCGCAAGCCTTGTGGCGGTCTTTGCTGACGCCATCAGCGCTTGGGCCTCCGGTGCCGGGCAAGAACTGTTTAACGCGGGCGTCATGTTTATCGCGGCGCTGATGTTGGCATGGCACAGCATCTGGATGAGCAAGCACGGGCGTGAGATGGCGGTACAGCTCACCGAGGTCGGTGAAGCCGTGAGCAGTGGAGACCGCGCGTTAAGCGGGATGGCCATCGTCGTGGCCGTCGCTGTGCTGCGCGAAGGGTCCGAAGCCGTGCTGTTTTTGTACGGGATCGCGGCCAGCGACCCAAACCAGACCTGGCAAATGTTAATGGGCGGATTGCTGGGCATTGCCAGCGGCGTGGCGATGGGTATTGCGCTCTACTTCGGTTTGCTACGCGTCGCGATGCGTCATCTGTTCAAGGTGACAAACGGGATGATTATCCTGTTGGCGGCAGGCATGGCGAGTCAGGGAGTAGCGTTTCTGGTCAGCGCCAACTGGTTGCCGGCGCTGGGAGAAACACTGTGGGACAGCTCTTGGCTGCTAAAAGAAAGCAGCATCGTTGGCAAAATGCTGCACACCCTTATTGGTTATAGCGCCCAACCCTCGGGGATTCAGGTACTGACGTATCTAGCGACGCTGATCATTATCACGGCGCTGGTTCGACGATCAGGTCGCCCCGGCAAGAAGTCTCTCCCGCTTAAAAATACAGGCTCAAGCCTTACCTGATTCGGTTCCCCGTCAGAATACCGATTCACCGTTTACGCAGCGTCCTCGCATTTTCAGAGTTTATCGGCAGGCTTACTTTATCCCCCCCGGGGGGATACTATGCCAGCACTCTGAACCAGGACGCCCATCGCCATGAGCGAAGATTTACACCCTCACCCTCACCCTCACACGCACCAGACTCATGATGCGATTGTTAAAAGGCTCAAAAAGGCCGAGGGTCATCTGCGCAGCATCATCACCATGATCGAAGATCAGCGGGCCTGCGTGGATATTGCCCAGCAGTTGCACGCCGTTGAGAAAGCGGTTTGTCAGGCCAAGCGAACGCTTATTCAGGATCACATCGATCACTGCCTGGAACACACCGTGGACGCACTTGCCAATGGGGCGCGTGCGCCACTGGAAGAGTTCAAGCAAATCACCAAGTACCTGTAGGCCTGTCATGCCAAATTTCGCTGAACTGCTGCAACAGGGTGGAACTCACGCCTGGCTGTATTTCCCGAGTGCCATCTTGCTGGGGGCATTGCATGGCCTGGAGCCAGGGCATTCGAAAACCATGATGGCCGCTTTTATCGTGGCCGTTCGAGGCTCCGTCAAACAGGCGATTTTGCTGGGTCTGGCGGCGACGGTTTCGCACACCGCAGTGGTGTGGCTAGTTGCTATCGGCGGTATGTACCTGGGCAAAGGACTGGATGCGCAAACCACTGAGCCGTACTTTCAGCTGGTCTCATCAGCGATGATCATCGCGATTGCCCTCTGGATGCTCTGGCGCACGTGGCGCGGCGAACAGATGTTCAAGTTCGAGCAAGATGGCGATCACCATCATGGAGCGCATGATCACCATGATGAAACTCATCGCATCGATACTGGCCATGGGCACATCGAACTGTCGATTTTTGAAGAAGGTACCCCACCACGCTGGCGGGTGAAATCGTTGAGCGGGCATGCATGGCCTGCTGCCGAGGTCAGTGTGTCGACGACGCGTACAGACGGACTGACCCAACAGTTCGCATTCGTCGATCGCGGCGACTACCTGGAGTCAGTGGCCGAAATCCCCGAGCCTCATCAGTTCAACGCGCGCTTGAGTCTGGGGCATGCCAGTCACACTCATGATTATGATCTGGACTTCCATGAGCATGAGCACGACCACGTTCACGCCGAGCTGGAAGGGCTGGAGCTATCGATAGACGGCTATCAGGATGCGCATGAACGGGCGCACGCCAATGACATTCGCAAACGCTTCACCCACCGCGAGGTCACCACACGTCAGATCATCATGTTCGGTTTGACCGGAGGCCTGATTCCTTGCCCGGCGGCCATTACCGTTTTGTTGCTGTGCCTGCAGGTTAAAGAGGTCGCTTTAGGCGGCGTGCTCGTTCTGTGCTTCAGCATCGGCTTAGCGATCACCCTGGTCAGCGTCGGTGTCGCTGCGGCCGTGGGTGCAAAGCAGGCGTCCAATCGCTGGCCGTGGCTGGGCGCTGTGGCGCGCCGCGCACCTTACCTCTCCAGCCTATTGATCATCGGTGTCGGTCTGTATGTGGGCATACATGGCTGGCTCGGACTCAGCGGGCAATAATCAGCGAAAGGCTGGCATGTGCCTGCACGCAAGCAGGCACGGGCCCATCAAATAGCCGCTCACCGCTTGTCAGCCGGGATCCTCCCCGGCATGGACTTTTGATCTAGATCAGTTGGCAATACCTTCCGAGGCGTACAAGAGGTTCAAAGTTCCACGCTTAGAGTCCCTCCCATTTCTTGCGACGGAAGCATCAACATGACCATAAGTCCAACAAGCAATGTCAGCGGCAGCGCCGCGTTTCCAAGCGTCAACGGTGAACACTGGATCGATTTGCTGAGCAACGGGACCCACATCCTGATCAGGCCGTTGGCACCGCATGACAGGGATCGCGAGTTTAACTTCATCAAAAAGCTCTCCCCAGAGTCGCGGCACTTTCGCTTTCTCGGTTCAATGAATGAACCCAGTATTGCCCTGCTCGATCAGTTGATGGACGTTGATAACAAAAAGCGGATGGCTTACGTCGCGTTGGCGCATAAAGATGGCGACTTGATCGAAATCGGTGTGAGTCGTTATGCCGCGCTGGAAGAGGAAGGGCAATGCGAATGCGCGGTCGTGATTGCCGATGACTGGCAAAATCTGGGCATGGGGACGTTACTCATGCGGCATTTAATCGACGCCGCACGGCGTAACGGTTTTGCACAGATGATATCGATTGACTCAACAAGCAATACTCACATGCATCAGCTGACTAAACAGTTAGGCTTTGAATGCCACCGAGATCCCATGGACGCGACCCAAGTCATTTACAAACTTGCATTGAAGTAACACCGCCCTCGCAGATAGCACGGTCGTTTCAAGGTAACGTGCTATCTGTCCCGGCCTCACCTATCATTTACCCCCTCAGGCCCTCCAACCACCAAGAGGGCCAGCGTCTCGAAACCTTCGAATCAACCTCCTGCCGTCACTCCATCATCAGTAGCGTGACGTGCTGGTAATCGGGTTCATCCCATTGAATTGAAATCACGCTATGCTTCGGCCACTATCTGTAGCAGCCTATCGGTATGATTCTCGGTCCTCGACCATTAATTTTTCCAGGCAAGCGCTTCTTTATGGAACAACCCTACCCACAGTTGAGCAACTTTGTTGACCTGATGCTCGACGCTGTCTGCGTGGTGGACTCTCAGGGCCGCTTTGTATTTGTGAGCGCTGCGTGTGAACGCATTTTCGGCTATACGCCCGAGGAAATGATCGGCCGGGTCATGATAGACATGGTGCTGCCCGAAGATCGAGCGCGGACGCTGCTGGCCGCCAGCGAAATCATCGGCTGGCAGCCTAAACCCCATTTCGAAAACCGTTATGTGCGCAAAGACGGGCAAATCGTGCACATCATGTGGTCGGCCCGCTGGTCGGAAGTCGATCAACTAAGGATCGGGGTTGCACGTGATATCACTGAGCGCAAACAGTCTGAGTCGGTACAAGCCGCGCTGTACTCCATTTCTGAAGCCGCCCACGCCGCCGAGGATCTGCCCGCCCTGTTTCATCGCATTCATCAGATCATTGGCGAACTGCTGCCCGCACTGAATTTTTCCGTGACGCTGTACGACGAAAAGAGTGACCAGTTGAGCTTTGCCTACCACGTGGATGAACAGGACCAGGCACCCGATCCACAAACAGTCACCGACTCTTTGAGTGCCGAGGTGATCCGCACCGGGCTCCCGCTGCTATTGACCCCCGAGACACTGACCACCTTTCCGGAATATTTACGCGCCGAGTTCGACACCGATTCGCTGTGCTGGCTGGGCGTACCGTTGCACTCGAACCGGGGCACTATCGGTGCTTTGGTGGTCAAGAGCTACTCAGGTGGCACACGCTATACCGTGAAGGATCAAGAGCTGTTGCAGTTCGTCTCCACTCAAGTCGCCGCCGCTATCGAGCGCAAACAACTGCACGCTCGACTGCAATACATGGCCCAATATGACCAACTGACCCAGTTACCCAATCGCGGACTGTTCCAGGATCGGCTGCAGACTGCACTCGCGATGGCCCGGCGCGAACAAGGCCAGTTCGCCCTGCTCTACCTCGATCTGGACAAGTTCAAACAGGTCAACGACACCCTCGGCCATGCGGCAGGCGATCAGTTACTGCAAGAAGTGGCACAGCGCCTAAAACAATGCGTGCGCGAAACCGATACGGTTGCGCGCATCGGCGGTGACGAGTTTCTGGTGCTGCTGCACAACATCCAGTTACCGGAGGACGCCTTGCGGGTGGCTGAAAAAATCCATCGCGAGCTTAGTCACCCGCTGAACATGGAAGGTCAAGGCTTGTGTACTCTGCTGAGCATCGGGATCGCGCTCTACCCCGAACATGGCATAGAAGAGAAACAGCTGCTCAAGCACGCCGATGAAGCCATGTATTTCGCGAAAAGGAATGGCGGTAATCACTTCCGTACGAAGGCCGAGCCTAGCCCGTGCGATGCCGAGTGACCCACGACGTGCAGCCGCCGACTGGCTCGGTGCTGGCTCAGCCACCACTTTAAAAAAAGCGGATACAAGGCGACTCAAGGAATGAGTCGCCTTGCCTTTCATTCACCCAGCGGACGAAGCCGGTATTGCGGCGGCAGCTGCTCGAAACCGGTGATGGTCGCGTTCAGGCTTTTCCAGCGGCCATCCTTAATCCCGTAGATGCAGCCGTGAATCGACAGGCTCTGCCCCCGATGCCAGGCATTTTGCACAATGCTGGTGTGGCCGACATTGGTCACTTGCTGGATCACGTTTAGTTCGCACAGCCGATCAACACGCTCTTCTTCAGTTGGCAGCAGGGCCAAGGGGACGCGGTTTTCGTAATACAAATCGCGGATCGAACGCAGCCAGCCATCGATCAAGCCAAGCTGGCGATTCTGCATCGCTGCACGTACGCCGCCACAGCCATAGTGGCCAGTGACGAGGATATGTTTGACCTTGAGCACGTCCACCGCGTACTGAATCACCGACAGGCAATTAAGGTCAGTGTGCAGCACAACATTGGCGACATTACGGTGTACGAACAGATCGCCCGGCAGCATGCCGACGATTTCGTTGGCTGGCACGCGTGCATCAGAACAACCGATCCACAGGTATTCAGGCGCTTGCTGGCGGGCCAGTTTGGCGAAAAATTCCGGGTCTTTCTGCTTGATCGCGTCGGCCCAGCGCTCGTTGTTATCAATCAGATCTTGTAGTTCGTTCATGCGTTGAAGCCTCGAAAATGATGCCCAGCTTTGACTGGCGCCCGGCTGTCTGGGTCACGCTTATGTGCCACTACTTTTGCTGAGGATACAAAAGGAATCTTCATCGTTGCGGCCGGTCAATCTTTATAAGGCCCCAAAACATGAGGAATTGCCATGACTGAATCACGCCGCCCTTACGGTGCCCCACAGCCTGAACCGATCGATGACAATGAAGACCGTATGGGCTCGATGGAAGAATTGCACTTCGATGAAGAGGAGGACACCGGTCGCATCGGCGATCTTGTGCCAGAAAACGAACTCGAACATGAGTTCCCGGACAAGCGGGTTCGTGAAGCGGGGATGACCGGCGCGTCGACCCCGGATCACCACTCTACCGACGATGACCTGGACCCGGAAAACATGATCGACGAAGATGGCGCACGTTCAGCTAATGAAGCTGGCGAAAACCGCCCTACCGACTGGGATTTGAGTGTCGTCGATGAAGATGACATCGGGGGTGGTGATGGCCTGGATGAAGCCGAACTGGCTCGCCACGATCCGCTCGACGGCAAGCCAGAGTAACGACTATTCAAACAGGGTGCAGGCCATGACCAGCGCGTCTTCGCTCCCGCCGACCGCAGGGTAATAATCCCGACGGCGGCCCACCTCGTTGAAGCCGTAGCGCTCATACAGGCGATAGGCTGCTTGGTTACTCGCGCGCAGCTCGAGGAAACATTCGCGGCCGTTCATCTGGTAGGCCCGCGACATCAGGTGTTCCAGCAAGCGCAGGCCCAGACCACGGCCCTGGCTTTCTGGCTTGACGGTGATATTGAGCAGGTGCGCTTCGTCGATAATGACATTGATCACGCCGTGGCCGACTTGCTGGGCGCCTTCGAACATCAGCCATATTTCGTAGGATTTGAGCCCGTCGAGAAAGATGCCTCGGGTCCAGGGATGGCTGAACGCCGCGTATTCGATTTTCAGTACAGCGTCCAGGTCCGCTTCGGTCATCGGGCGGAAAGTTACAGCGTCGCTCATTGAGGGGCTCTTTATTGAAACGTCAGTCATCAATCGTTTTCCAGCGTGTCATCAGCCGACGCATGGCTTGCCAGACATCGGCCTTGCGTTGCGGCTCATCCATTAATAATTCCAGACCGGGCAGCGCCCAGGCACTGCCCAGACCGTCGATCTGCAATTCTTGATTGTAGGACTCGGCAGTGGCTTCGCCAGCAAATCGCACCGCAGGCAAGCCGATCAGCCACAGGCATGCACACGGCTCATCTTCCAGTCGGGCGAGGACAAATCCCTGCACGAAATCACGCGCGGCTGCGGGGCCCTGGTCCAATTGACCACGGACCAACAATGGCCAACGCACCGGCTCGCCAATGATTTGCGGGCTGTCAGGCAGACCGGCGGCACGCAACATGTCCTTGAGCAACATATAGGACGGGTCGCGACTCTGAAATGCCTCGCCTGTGGGTAACTCGACCAGCACCAGGCAACGCCCGGCCCGCAGCAGTTGCAAGGCAAAGCGTGGAGGAGGAACGGCAACGGCCTTGATTGGTGCTGGTGCAGCGACCTCTGCGTCGGCCACGGCACCATTTCGGGTGCTGGAAAGCGACGGACGGGGCACTTCGATTTTCGGCCGCTCGACTACCGGACGCGCAACAGGCGTGGCGACTGGCGTAACAGCGACGGCGGGCGCAGGCGAAGCAACAGCCTGTTCGACCGGCAACGGCAAGGGCCCGAGCAATTCCGGGCGTGAAGGTGCGGCAAAGGGCAGTTCGGTGCGCGGCAGCCAATTGACCACCTGCATGGCAGTCATATAAGCGCGGCGGCGGGACTCATTAAGCAAAGGTCAGCCACCTGTGGATAAGTTAAGTCGGCGATTCTACCGCCCTTCGCCGATTCCCGCCGCAGTTGATCGCCCGGAGGTGAAATCTCAGGTAGCCGATGCAGTACAATCGCTGCTTTTATTTGCCAACCAACCGGCCTTCCCATGATCGAACCTAAGCGCGTATTGCGCGCCCTTGCCGAACACTGGGCGCTCCTTGAGCCACTGTGCGAACACTTCGACCAAGGCACCTTGAGCCTGAGCGAACTGCGCCTGCAACTGGCCGCCCAGCAACTGGATAGCACGCCACAAGACATCACCAGCCTGCTGGACGTGTGGATTCGTCTGGATATTCTGGTTCCGGTAGCTAAAAGCCCTAACCGTTTTGAACTGAACGCACAGATCCATGACTTTCTGTCCTATCTCCGGCGTGAACATCGCCTTGGCCTGTGTCTGGAGATCGAAGCCTATCTACGCCATCTGGAGCGTCTGGCAGGCTATATCCAGGACGCTTTCGACATCCGCGATGCCAACGACCTGGCGCGGCAATTGCGTCTGCTGGACATGCGTGTGCGCGATGTTCTGAAAAAGCTGGCCAATGATGAGCAGGCGCTGGTCGCCGTGGCTGACCGGGCCAAGACCAGTGACCGGCAGATTCCGCTGCGTCAGCGCTATGCCGAGGTGCTGGCGACCTGGGACGAGTACATCGAACCGATGATCCAGTTGGTCAACGCCGACGGGGCGTTCGAACAGGGCGTGCGCAAGGTGGAAAATGTTCTGCTGCGCCTGCTCACCGAACAGCAGCGCCTTGGCCATCTGGTCGATGACGACATGTTGCTGCGTACCCACGCACGCATCCTGGAGATGCAAACCAGCGCTCAACTGACCCTGCGTCACGCCCGCGAGCTGCTGTTGCCGCTGCGTGAGGAAGCCCGCCGGCATAACGCAGTCACCCGTGGTGCGGCGCTGGCGCTTTCTGCTATCCGCCGTAAAGGGCTGGATGCCGTGCCGCAAGCGGCTATGTCGATGTTCACTCGACCACAAAGCACGTTCCTGGGCAGCGCCAGTCAGGTTGAAGCCTATGTGTATGCCTTGGCCCGCTTCGAACCGAAACCGGCGAAATTCCCCAAGGCCAACGTCACACGCAAAGGCGAACCGCCCCGCGCGCCCCGCACGGTCAAAGAAATGCTGGAGCGCTGCGAAGACGCCCTGCCGATGCCGGATTTGATGGTTTGGCTGTTGGAGCAAGAACCGGACGGCGCCACCGACGAATTGCTGTACTGGTTCTCGCGCCTGTCGCGGGACAAGCGTTTTACCCGTGAGCGCCTTGAACGTCGCGATTACAACACGCAGGAGCATCAGGTCAGCCTGCGCTCCTTCGCCCTGCTCTCTAGCCGAGACGAGCACCTAGAGAATTCCGCGAGCACCCCTCATGCATCTTGATCTATCCGAACTGTCCCAGCTGGCGCCGATTTTTCGCGAGCTGTTCAAGGGTTACCACATCAGCCGCCGCGACCCGGAGCTGTATGCGCAGCTGTCCAATTGCCAGGACCAGTACCGAACGCTGTTCAAGGCCCTGGGCTTTGAACTGGTCTGCGACACCCGCGGTTTCTATTACTTCGTCCCGGAAATGGCCGCCGCACAGGTGAACAAGACCGCGCAACGCCTGGCGCTGTTCACCTTCATCATCGTCGAGCACTTGGCCGATCAGGGCCGCGACCCGGTCGCAGTGCTCGACGGCGGTAGCCTGGGCCGTGATGAGCTGCCTTCGTTGCTGGAAAAATACCGCGACCTGTTTGTGCAAGCCGAAGTACAAACCCAGGAAGAGCTGGAAGAGAAAATCATGCGCCGCATGACCCAGCTCGGTTTCGCCAACGAAGAAAACGGCATCTACCGATTCCTGCCGCCGATGCACCGTTTCCTCGACGTCTGCCTATCGGTGCAACAGGACCGTGATCTGGCGGCCAGCCTGCACAGCGTGTTGCCACTGCCCACGCCGATCCTGATTGACGATGACAGCGACAGCGACGAAAAACTCCTGAAAACCGATGACCCGCTGGATCTCGCCGAGTTCGACGAACCTGAAGAAACCGAAGCGCAGGCGTTGGCCCGGGCCATTGCCGCCGAGCAACAGGAGATGGACGCATGAGCCAGGAACGTTATGGCATCCGCCGCTTTGCCCTGCTGAACACGGCTGGCTACAGCCTTGGTCTGTTCCCGCTGGAACACCCCTTGTCGGTGTACGGCGCGAACAACCTGGGCAAAAGCGCCTCGATCAACGCCCTGCAATTCCCGATTCTGGCGCGCATGTCGGACATGAGTTTCGGTAAGTACAGCCTGGAACAGTCGCGGCGCTTCTATTTCGCCTCCGACACCAGTTACATCCTGGTGGAAGTCTCGCTGCCCCACGGCCCGCATGTGATTGGCGTGGTCGGACGCGGACCGGGCGGTGGGTTCGGTCACCAGTTTTTTGCTTACGCTGGCAAACTGGACCTGGCGCACTATCAGAAAAATGACACCTGCTTGCGGCAAAAAGAGCTGTTCAGCAACCTGGAAAGCCACGGCCTGAAAGCCTATGAGCTGAAGCCCGATGAACTGCGTCGCCTGCTGGTGGGTGGTCATACGTCGATCCCGCTGGACCTGACCCTGATCCCGCTGCGCTCCACCAGCGAACAGAGCCTGAAGACCTTCCGAGCCTTGTTCATCAACTTGCTGCATATGCGCGAAATCACGGCGGCGAAACTCAAGCAGTTGTTCCTCGATGCCTTTGAACACAGCTTGCGGTCCGGCAGCGTTGATTACATCGCCGCGTGCGAAGAAGCCTTCCGCGACGTACGCCGCATGGAACAGGACTACAACGCACTGGTTCTCGCCGGTCCACTGGTCGAAGCCCTGTCCTCTGGGGTCAAGCAGCGGGAAGTACTACGCGGCAAACTGCACCGACTGTCACCGCTGCTCGATTCGCTACTGGGCACGTGGCAGGACTATTCCAACGCGCGCAAAGAAGAGCTGGTGATCCAGGCCGAACATTACCGAAACGAGCAGGACTCGCTGCAAAACGATCAGCGTGGCGGGACTCAGGAGTTGATGCGCCTGGAGCGAGAAATCAGCGGTATTCAGCGCTGGATCGGCGAGTTGTCGGTACTCAAGCATCGTTTTGCGCTGGTCGATGACGTCAAGGTCTTGGAGCAGCAATTGCTGGCAGCCAAGGATGCTCACGATGAACTGGCCGGTGCGCTGGCCCAGTCCCGGCAGTTCAGCGCCGAGGACCTGGATGAACGCCTGCGCGATCTGGAAAAACGCCTGAAGTCGGTCAAGCAACAACTCGATCACGCTGACAACAACAGCTATGCCCGCTTGCGCGAAGAGTTCTCGCAGCCAGATGTCGAGCGGTTGATGCGTTTGTTCAACAGCGCGCTATTCAGCCTGCCACTCGGCGAGCAGGGTATTGCACTCGATGATGGCGACGCGTGGGTCAAATCACTGGAGCTGATCCTCGACAGCTTTAAAGGCGAGCGCTTCGAAGTCCCGGGCCTGACGATCAATCTTTCCCACATTGAACCGCCCGCGCTGCAAGCCCTGGCTGACCGTGCGGCACTGCGTGATCAGAAAGAACGTCTGGAAAAAGAACTCAAGCAGCTGAAAGTCCAACAGGCCGTTGCCTCGGACCGGGCGGCGAGCAAAACGCAGACCGAAGCCCTGTACCAGCAGGTATTGGACGCGCAAAAAGCGCTGGAAGACTTCCGTCGCAGCCAGACGTTGAATGCGGAAGAGCCGGAGAAACTCGAACAGCTGGCGCAAATGGAAGCCGCGCAGGACGAGCTCAAACGCTCCAGCGATGCTTTCACCGAACGTGTGCAGCAGCTCTCCGCCAAGCTGCAACTGGTCGGTCGGCAGATCGGCGACATGGAAGCCAAGCAACGCACGCTGGATGACGCCCTGCGTCGTCGTCAGCTATTGCCTGCAGATATGCCGTTCGGTACGCCGTTCATGGAACCGGTGGATGACTCGCTGGAGAACCTGCTGCCGCTGCTCAATGACTATCAGGACAGCTGGCAGGGTTTGCAGCGCAGCGATGGCCAGATTGAAGCGCTTTACGCTCAAGTGCGCCTCAAGGGTGTAGCCAAATTCGACAGTGAAGATGACATGGAGCGTCGCCTGCACTTGCTGATCAACGCCTACGCGCATCGCCAAGACGAGGCACTTACTCTGGGTAAAGCACGGCGTGCAGCAGTGACCGACATCGCCCGGACCTTGCGTAATATTCGCAGCGACTACGACAGCCTTGAGCATCAACTGGCGCTGTTCAACCGCGAGATCAACAAACGGCAGGTGTCCAACCTGGCGAGTTTCCGCATCGTTCTGGCGCCGAACAAGGAAGCACTCAAACACATCGACCAGATCATCCATAGCGCTGGTCAGTACGAAGAAGGCGAAACGCTGTCGGTATTCGACCTCAGCCAAAGTGCCGATCAGGACAACAAGAACGAAGAGGCCAAGGAATATCTGGCACGGTTGGTGGCGGCTAACCACAACCAACTCGGCCTGAAGGATTTGTTCGAACTGGCCTTCGAAATCACCAAGGTCAACGGCCAACCCGTGATTCATACCGATATCGATGGTGCGGCGTCTAACGGTACGACCATGACCATCAAAGCGCTGACCAACATGTATTTGTTGCTGCACTTGATGGATCGCGATCAAGCCGGGCGCATTCGTCTGCCTTACTACCTCGACGAAGCGGCCGACATTGACGAGAAAAACCAGGCCGCCTTGCTGGAGACCAGTTTGCAGCTAGGCTTTGTACCGATTCTGGCCAGCGTCAAACCCCAGGTCTCGGCACACGTTGCGATCGATCTGGAAGGCGGTAGCGGACCTAACGGCATTTACATCGACGAGGCCGACTGGAAATACATCCGTCGCCATGACGAGGTGAAAGCAGTGGCGGCAGATCCTGAAGCAGAGACCGTGCTGGCCTGATGTGCAGCTGAAGAAGCCAACGCGGTGTGCCTGGCACACCGCGTTGACTGCTCTACTTCCCGAGAGAAATCTTGGGCGCCCACTGCAGCCATTCATCCTCGGCTTTGTCGAACAACGGGAAGGTTTGCTCAGGTCGCGCCTGACTCCCCATGCGCTCCCCCTCCGGCGTGGCAAACGCGATGCCGCCATCGATCAGCGTCTCCAGCGACTCCGTACGGACGGTCGCACCTCTGAACAAGCCGAAGTCAACGCCAAAGCCACTGCTGTTCCAGAAACGACTGCCGCCCCGAACCAACGACGCATAACGCGGCTCGATCAGGATGTGGATCAATACACGATCAGCCGTCGGGCTCAATTCGTAGCTCATGACCTTGCCTACTGTCACTTCACGGTAAGTCACCGGCACACCCGGCTTGATTGAGCCACGACGTGGCGCGCTCAGGACCACACTCAATCCCTCGTCACGTGCGGAAGCATTCGGAGGGGCCTTCAACGCAACAAAGCTTTTCTGCGGTCCCGCGCTTTTGCTGGCCGGCAACACTTCCAGGTATTGGCCGGTGACCAAAGTCTCGAGATTCGAGGTTTTGATCAATCCCACTTCTGGCTTGACCACCCAAAACTCGGTGCCCACACGGGCGATTTTGTCGGGTACTTCGGTGATCCGCGCCGTCAGCATCACCGCCTGTAGATCACTGGTCAGATCGACGTCTTCGACCTTGCCGACATCCAGACCTTTATAGCGGATTGTCGTACCGGGATGCAGACCGTCTGCACGGTCGACTTTGATCGTGATTTCGGTCCCGCGCTGTGTGGCCAGATCACGGCTGGCAAACAAGCGGAAGCGAGGGATACGTTTTTGCAGCGGCGATTTGGCCAGCGGCGTTTCAAAGGATATGCCCCCCGCCATCAAACTTTGTAGGGACTCGCTTTTGACCTCAATACCCGATAACCCCCCCTTCAGTGTGATGCCGCTGACATTCCAGAAGCGAGTCGAGCCATTGACCAGATTTTCGTATTCCTTCTCGATATGTACGCCGAGCACGACTTGTTTCTGGTCGCGGGAGAATTGATAGCTCTGGATTGAGCCGACCTTAACCTGCTTGTAAAGGATAGGACTGCCGACATCCAGCGAACCCAGTGTGTCGCTGAACAGCACCATATGCAGACCTGGCGAGCGCAGGTCCAGTGGTGGTGCCTTGGCTCTGGCGACGAAATCGCGTCTGGGCGGCGAACCTAGATCGCCGGGACGAACCGCGATGTAGTTACCTTTGACCAATGCCTCCAAACCCGTAATGCCCGCCAGCGAAATTGAGGGTTTGACTACCCAAAACTGGGTGCCTTCCACCAGATAGTCTTCAGCCAAAGGGTCCAGGGCCAATTCGACCGTAGCGCTGGAAAGATCGGGATCGACCTTGAGCGTTTTCATGTTGCCGACCTGAATACCCTTGTACATCACGGGCGTACGGCCGGCCTGCAAACCTTCGAAGTCGCTCAGCTTGAGCTTGACCCGTATCCCGGCTTGAGCGGCGTCAAAATCCTCATACAGACGAAAAGGCAGACTGGGGTCGGTGGGTGGGCTGTCTTTTCGGTGCTCTGGCGTAGCGAAGGCAATACCGCCAGCAACGATGCTGGCCAGCGACTCGCTGCGCACCTTTACTCCAGACAGATTGGCGTCGATGCTAATGCCGCTGGCGTTCCAGAAACGTGTGTGTTTACGCACTAGATTGGCGTAGGTCGGCTGGATGTAGACTTTAATCTCGACCGTGCCTTGGTCTTCCGACAGGACATAGCTTTTGACCTGCCCAACCTGGATCTGCTTGTAGAACACCGGACTGCCTCGATTCAACGAACCCAAACGGTCGGCCTTGAGGGTCAGGTGCAGCCCCGGCAATCTGTCCGAGAGCGGTGGTGCCTCTGCCAACGCTTTGAACTTGCGTGTTGGCTCACCATCGCCAGGGCTTGCGGCAATGTAGTTACCCGACACCAAAGTTTCCAGACCGGTGATCCCTGCCAACGTGATGCTCGGTTTTACCAGCCAGAAACGGCTGTTGGCCCGCAGGGACGGTTCGACCTCTTTGTTCACTTCAATGGTTGCAATAACGCCTTTTGTATTGCCTTCATCATCTAACGTCAAGGCCTTGACCTTGCCGATCGACATGCCTTTGTAGACCACTTCGGTCTTGTTGGCATGGATGCCTTCGCCACTTTCAAAACGCACCTCAATCTCGATGCCTGACTGGCTATATGCCCGCCAGCCAAGCCACCCGCCAATGATCAACGCAATCAAGGGCAGTATCCAGATCGCAGACCAATTGGACGCAGGGCGGGTTTTAGCGGTAGGCAAATCACTCATGGTCGTCATCCGACTCCGTGTTGTCCCAAATAAGTCGGGGATCAAAAGTTACTGCGGCGAGCATCGTCAAAATCACCACACTGGCAAAAGCGACTGCGCCAAGATTAGCTTCGACACTGGCGATGCGGCCAAAATTCACCACAGCCACAAGAATGGCGATCACGAATATGTCCAACATAGACCAGCGACCGATGAACTCAATGAAGCGGTACATGATGATGCGCTGTTGCGCCGATAAGGGCTGACGACGCTGTACCGAGAAAAGCAGTAGGCCCAGACCGATCAATTTGAACGTGGGCACTAGAATACTGGCTACGAACACCACGATGGCAATGGGGTACATCCCATGTTGCATCAGTTGAATGACGCCTGACATGATGGTCGAGGGATCACCCTGCCCCAATGAGCTGACTGTCATGATCGGCAACATATTGGCAGGGATGTACAAAATGGCCGCAGTCACCAGCAATGCCCACGTGCGCTTCATGCTGTCAGGGCGACGAGGGTGTACCTGCGCTCCGCAGCGAGTACACGTCAGGTTGTCATTGTCCGGGTCAGCTTTGTTGAGTTCATGGCATTCCGCACAAATCAGAATCCCGGCATCAATCGCCCGCATGTGCATCTCCACCTGATAACGCCTGCCAAATCTGGTGGGGCGACATGGTCACTTCAAGCCAGACCTGAACCAACAACAAGCCGATAAAACATAGCAGCCCCACGCCCAGAGTCAGCTCAGCGAGGTCGGAAAGCTTGACCAGCGCGACCAGCACGCCCATGAGATACACCTCAAGCATGCCCCAATCACGAAGGTGATGATAAATACGGTAGAGCAGCAGGCCAAAGCTCCGGCCAACATTCAAACGAATGCTCAGCAACACAGACAACTGACAGAGCAATTTGAGTAACGGGATACCCATGCTGCACAGAAACACCACCGCTGCGACGCCTTGCATGCCGGTATCGAATAATCCCAGCACGCCCGTCCAAACGGTGTCTTTCGAGGTTTGGCCCAGGAGATTGAGATGCATGATGGGCAAAAAGTTCGCGGGGATGTACAGCAATAATGCCGCGATCACTAATGCCAAGCTGTGCTGAACGACATTGTGCCTTTGGGCATAAAGCTCGTAGCCGCAGCGCACGCACTGAGCTTTTTCGCCGCGGGACAACACGGGCTTGCGCATGAGCAGATCGCATTCATGACAAGCCACCAAATCATCGAGCGGCAACTCATCTAGCGGCACTTGGGCCAGGCCGCTGGAGTTGGCTTGATCGGGCATAGAACTGGAGACTCAAAGACGAAAGGATAGCGGCCCATTCTAGTGGTCTACCCAAAAAATAGCCGCGCAAATTTTTTACCGCATGCGAGTACAGGTTCCGATGCGAGCGGACTAAGGCCTTTTTGATGGGGAGGATGTTTTCTCCGCGCATAAACAAAACCCCTGTTTGCGTAAGCAAACAGGGGTTTCGGAATTCAATCTTGACGATGACCTACTCTCACATGGGGAAACCCCACACTACCATCGGCGATGCATCGTTTCACTGCTGAGTTCGGGATGGGATCAGGTGGTTCCAATGCTCTATGGTCGTCAAGAAATTCGGCTGCCGGATCGTCGTGCTTGCGCGCAACGGGCCAACTAATGGGGATGTGATAGATCTGTGGGTTGTTGCCAATTTTCGGTTTGTGTCGTCTTCACACACCGCAATCTGCTCTTTCGACGCAAATTGCTTGGGTGTTATATGGTCAAGCCTCACGGGCAATTAGTATTGGTTAGCTCAACGCCTCACAGCGCTTACACACCCAACCTATCAACGTCGTAGTCTTCGACGGCCCTTCAGGGGACTCAAGGTCCCAGTGAGATCTCATCTTGAGGCTAGTTTCCCGCTTAGATGCTTTCAGCGGTTATCTATTCCGAACGTAGCTACCCGGCAATGCCACTGGCGTGACAACCGGAACACCAGAGGTTCGTCCACTCCGGTCCTCTCGTACTAGGAGCAGCCCCTCTCAAATCTCAAACGTCCACGGCAGATAGGGACCGAACTGTCTCACGACGTTCTAAACCCAGCTCGCGTACCACTTTAAATGGCGAACAGCCATACCCTTGGGACCGGCTTCAGCCCCAGGATGTGATGAGCCGACATCGAGGTGCCAAACACCGCCGTCGATATGAACTCTTGGGCGGTATCAGCCTGTTATCCCCGGAGTACCTTTTATCCGTTGAGCGATGGCCCTTCCATACAGAACCACCGGATCACTAAGACCTACTTTCGTACCTGCTCGACGTGTCTGTCTCGCAGTCAAGCGCGCTTTTGCCTTTATACTCTACGACCGATTTCCGACCGGTCTGAGCGCACCTTCGTACTCCTCCGTTACTCTTTAGGAGGAGACCGCCCCAGTCAAACTACCCACCATACACTGTCCTCGATCCGGATAACGGACCTGAGTTAGAACCTCAAAGTTGCCAGGGTGGTATTTCAAGGTTGGCTCCACGCAGACTGGCGTCCACGCTTCAAAGCCTCCCACCTATCCTACACAAGCAAATTCAAAGTCCAGTGCAAAGCTATAGTAAAGGTTCACGGGGTCTTTCCGTCTAGCCGCGGATACACTGCATCTTCACAGCGATTTCAATTTCACTGAGTCTCGGGTGGAGACAGCGCCGCCATCGTTACGCCATTCGTGCAGGTCGGAACTTACCCGACAAGGAATTTCGCTACCTTAGGACCGTTATAGTTACGGCCGCCGTTTACCGGGGCTTCGATCAAGAGCTTCGCGTTAGCTAACCCCATCAATTAACCTTCCGGCACCGGGCAGGCGTCACACCCTATACGTCCACTTTCGTGTTTGCAGAGTGCTGTGTTTTTAATAAACAGTCGCAGCGGCCTGGTATCTTCGACCGGCATGGGCTTACGCAGTAAATGCTTCACCCTCACCGGCGCACCTTCTCCCGAAGTTACGGTGCCATTTTGCCTAGTTCCTTCACCCGAGTTCTCTCAAGCGCCTTGGTATTCTCTACCCAACCACCTGTGTCGGTTTGGGGTACGGTTCCTGGTTACCTGAAGCTTAGAAGCTTTTCTTGGAAGCATGGCATCAACCACTTCGTGTGCCTAAGCACACTCGTCATCAGCTCTCGGCCTTAAGATCCCGGATTTACCTAAGATCTCAGCCTACCACCTTAAACTTGGACAACCAACGCCAAGCTGGCCTAGCCTTCTCCGTCCCTCCATCGCAATAACCAGAAGTACAGGAATATTAACCTGTTTTCCATCGACTACGCTTTTCAGCCTCGCCTTAGGGACCGACTAACCCTGCGTCGATTAACGTTGCGCAGGAAACCTTGGTCTTTCGGCGTGGGTGTTTTTCACACCCATTATCGTTACTCATGTCAGCATTCGCACTTCTGATACCTCCAGCAAGCTTCTCAACTCACCTTCACAGGCTTACAGAACGCTCCTCTACCGCATCACCTAAGTGATACCCGTAGCTTCGGTGTATGGTTTGAGCCCCGTTACATCTTCCGCGCAGGCCGACTCGACTAGTGAGCTATTACGCTTTCTTTAAAGGGTGGCTGCTTCTAAGCCAACCTCCTAGCTGTCTAAGCCTTCCCACATCGTTTCCCACTTAACCATAACTTTGGGACCTTAGCTGACGGTCTGGGTTGTTTCCCTTTTCACGACGGACGTTAGCACCCGCCGTGTGTCTCCCATGCTCGGCACTTGTAGGTATTCGGAGTTTGCATCGGGTTGGTAAATCGGGATGATCCCCTAGCCGAAACAGTGCTCTACCCCCTACAGTGATACATGAGGCGCTACCTAAATAGCTTTCGAGGAGAACCAGCTATCTCCGAGCTTGATTAGCCTTTCACTCCGATCCACAGGTCATCCGCTAACTTTTCAACGGTAGTCGGTTCGGTCCTCCAGTTAGTGTTACCCAACCTTCAACCTGCCCATGGATAGATCGCCCGGTTTCGGGTCTATTCCCAGCGACTAGACGCCCTATTAAGACTCGCTTTCGCTACGCCTCCCCTATTCGGTTAAGCTCGCCACTGAAAATAAGTCGCTGACCCATTATACAAAAGGTACGCAGTCACCCAACAAAGTGGGCTCCCACTGCTTGTACGCATACGGTTTCAGGATCTATTTCACTCCCCTCTCCGGGGTTCTTTTCGCCTTTCCCTCACGGTACTAGTTCACTATCGGTCAGTCAGTAGTATTTAGCCTTGGAGGATGGTCCCCCCATATTCAGACAAAGTTTCTCGTGCTCCGTCCTACTCGATTTCACTGCAAAGAGATTTTCGCGTACAGGGCTATCACCCACTATGGCCGTCCTTTCCAGAACGTTCCGCTAATCTCAATACAGCTTAAGGGCTGGTCCCCGTTCGCTCGCCACTACTAAGGGAATCTCGGTTGATTTCTTTTCCTCAGGGTACTTAGATGTTTCAGTTCCCCTGGTTCGCTCCATACACCTATGTATTCAGTGTAAGGTAACGGTCTTATGACCGCTGGGTTCCCCCATTCAGACATCTCCGGATCAAAGTCTGTTTGCCGACTCCCCGAAGCTTTTCGCAGGCTACCACGTCTTTCATCGCCTCTGACTGCCAAGGCATCCACCGTATGCGCTTCTTCACTTGACCATATAACCCCAAGCAATCTGGTTATACTATGAAGACGACATTCGCCGAAAATTCGCAATTTAACTCACAAATTTTACCTTAGCCCGTAACACCACCAGTGAAAGTGCTGTCCGGTCTAACTTTCTATCACATACCCAAATTTTTAAAGAACGATCTAATCAAAGACTAGAAATCAACATTCACCATCGAACCGATGGAATGCTCATTTCTAAACTCTACAATACAGAAGCAGTAAGTGGTGGAGCCAAACGGGATCGAACCGTTGACCTCCTGCGTGCAAGGCAGGCGCTCTCCCAGCTGAGCTATGGCCCCGTATCTCTACAGGCGTTTCCCACACAAAATTGGTGGGTCTGGGCAGATTCGAACTGCCGACCTCACCCTTATCAGGGGTGCGCTCTAACCAACTGAGCTACAGACCCAATTTCGGGCTGCTTCTAAATCGTCTTTTTCAATGAATCAAGCAATTCGTGTGGGAACTTATGAAGAAGCTGATGTCTTCGATTAAGGAGGTGATCCAGCCGCAGGTTCCCCTACGGCTACCTTGTTACGACTTCACCCCAGTCATGAATCACACCGTGGTAACCGTCCTCCCGAAGGTTAGACTAGCTACTTCTGGTGCAACCCACTCCCATGGTGTGACGGGCGGTGTGTACAAGGCCCGGGAACGTATTCACCGCGACATTCTGATTCGCGATTACTAGCGATTCCGACTTCACGCAGTCGAGTTGCAGACTGCGATCCGGACTACGATCGGTTTTCTGGGATTAGCTCCACCTCGCGGCTTGGCGACCCTCTGTACCGACCATTGTAGCACGTGTGTAGCCCAGGCCGTAAGGGCCATGATGACTTGACGTCATCCCCACCTTCCTCCGGTTTGTCACCGGCAGTCTCCTTAGAGTGCCCGCCATTACGCGCTGGTAACTAAGGACAAGGGTTGCGCTCGTTACGGGACTTAACCCAACATCTCACGACACGAGCTGACGACAGCCATGCAGCACCTGTCTCAATGCTCCCGAAGGCACTCCGCTATCTCTAGCAGATTCATTGGATGTCAAGGCCTGGTAAGGTTCTTCGCGTTGCTTCGAATTAAACCACATGCTCCACCGCTTGTGCGGGCCCCCGTCAATTCATTTGAGTTTTAACCTTGCGGCCGTACTCCCCAGGCGGTCAACTTAATGCGTTAGCTGCGCCACTAAGAGCTCAAGGCTCCCAACGGCTAGTTGACATCGTTTACGGCGTGGACTACCAGGGTATCTAATCCTGTTTGCTCCCCACGCTTTCGCACCTCAGTGTCAGTATCAGTCCAGGTGGTCGCCTTCGCCACTGGTGTTCCTTCCTATATCTACGCATTTCACCGCTACACAGGAAATTCCACCACCCTCTACCATACTCTAGCTCGACAGTTTTGAATGCAGTTCCCAGGTTGAGCCCGGGGATTTCACATCCAACTTAACGAACCACCTACGCGCGCTTTACGCCCAGTAATTCCGATTAACGCTTGCACCCTCTGTATTACCGCGGCTGCTGGCACAGAGTTAGCCGGTGCTTATTCTGTCGGTAACGTCAAAACACTAACGTATTAGGTTAATGCCCTTCCTCCCAACTTAAAGTGCTTTACAATCCGAAGACCTTCTTCACACACGCGGCATGGCTGGATCAGGCTTTCGCCCATTGTCCAATATTCCCCACTGCTGCCTCCCGTAGGAGTCTGGACCGTGTCTCAGTTCCAGTGTGACTGATCATCCTCTCAGACCAGTTACGGATCGTAGCCTTGGTGAGCCATTACCTCACCAACTAGCTAATCCGACCTAGGCTCATCTGATAGCGCAAGGCCCGAAGGTCCCCTGCTTTCTCCCGTAGGACGTATGCGGTATTAGCGTCCGTTTCCGAACGTTATCCCCCACTACCAGGCAGATTCCTAGGTATTACTCACCCGTCCGCCGCTCGCCACCAGGTACAAGTACCCGTGCTGCCGCTCGACTTGCATGTGTTAGGCCTGCCGCCAGCGTTCAATCTGAGCCATGATCAAACTCTTCAGTTCAAACATCTTTGGGTTTTGACAAAACCCTAAACTTAGCTCAGCAATCGTTGGTTACATCTTTGATTTCTCGCGGAGTAACTTGTGATGCTGATAATCAGTTGACTTCAGTCTTACAACACAAGCACCCACACGAATTGCTTGATTCAGTTGTTAAAGAGCGGGTGGTTGAGATCTTTCGTCTCAGCCGAGGCGCGCATTCTACAGCAGCCCTTGTTGCTGTCAAGCGGTTATTTTAACAAGTTTCAAAGTTTCCTTTGCAACTTCAACCACTTGCGCTTCGATCAACTTCACGTCTCTCGTTAGCGGGAGGCGAATTCTACAGCGTTACACGCTGCTGTCAACACCTCTTTTCTACCGCTTTCGATCCAGAAGATCAAAACCCCTTCCTCGCCGCTTACTCTGGATAACTCTTTGATTTACAAGGAGTTTTCCGTTTCATCTGCTCCGGAAGAGGTGCGAATTATAGACAGATTTTACGGGGCGTCAAGGGCTTATTGTGACCTTTGTTACAGCGGGTGCCTTTTGAGCCTTTAACCGAGGGATACGCCTAGCAATTGCCGGGATTCGCAGGACTAACAGCAATGCTCCAATGACTGCGTAGACAGCCCACTCTTTAAGGTCTGCGCGAACTATCCAGAGCATATGCAGCAATCCCAGCCCAAGAATCACGTAAACCAATCGGTGAAGCTTCTTCCAGCGAGCGCCTAATCGGCGCTGACTATAGCGATTGGAAGTGACCGCCAACGCCAGCAGACAAACAAACGCCAGACTGCCGACAATAATGTAGGGCCGCTTAATCAGCTCTACCCCCAACTGAGCCCAATCCAACCCGAGGATAAAGACCGCATAGGCACTCAGGTGCATGACCACATAAGCGAAACACCACAATCCAAGCTGCCGACGGACCGCGATCCATCCCGCCCAACCGCTCAACCGCTGCAACGGAGTCATCGCCAACGTGATCAGAAGCAAAATCAAGGTACCCAACCCCAGGCGATCGACCAGGATCTTGCCGGGATCAGGCCCCAAAGCAAAGCTCCAGGCCTGATACAACCAAAGAATAGGGGCTACGCACGCTGCAACGAAGACGCCCACGCGCCAAAAGGGATAACGCATCAGTAGTTCTTCCGCAGATCTAGGTTGCTATATAAGGAGGCAACCTCCTCCCCATAACCATTGAACATTTCCGTCCGCCTGATATTCGGGCTGAACAACCCGCTCGGCAGGCGTCGCTCTTGCGCTTGCGTCCACCGAGGATGATCCACAGTCGGATTCACATTGGCGTAAAAGCCATATTCACTCGACGCGATGCTCTGCCACGTCGTTTTTGGCTGCTCGCTGACCAGACTGATACGCACAATCGACTTCACGCTTTTGAAGCCGTACTTCCATGGCACGACCAGACGCAAAGGCGCGCCGTTCTGATTGGCCAGATCCCGCCCATACATACCCACCGCAAGAATAGCCAAGGGGTTCATCGCCTCATCCAGACGCAAGGCCTCGACATAGGGCCAATCGATCAGGGCAAAGCCGGAGCGCTGGCCAGGCATGCTTTTAGGATCTTGAAGTGTTTCGAAGCGGATGTACTTGGCCTTCGAAGTGGGCTCCACCTGCTTAAGCAATTCCGATATGGGAAAGCCGATCCAGGGGATGACCATCGACCAGGCCTCTACACAACGCAGTCGGTAGATTCGCTCTTCCAGTTGATAGGGCTTCATGAAGTCTTCGAGCGCATAACGCCCTGGTTTTCCAACCTCGCCATCGACCACCACACTCCACGGCTCGGTTTTCAAGGTGCCCGCATTTTTCGCAGGGTCACCCTTGTCGGTCCCGAACTCATAGAAGTTGTTGTAGTGAGTTGCGTCCTTGAATGGCGTAATCGCCTCACCCTTGACGGTGACGGCCTGCCATTTGGTATCAGGCAGTTTTGCGTTGAACCATGCAGGCGCAGAACCCGGTTCTACCCCCGCATAGGGAGAAGGATCAGCGGCACTGGCCCAGCGCGGCAGCGCACTGATGGCCAGTCCGGCGATGGAGCTACCGAGCAATGCGCGACGGGAGATATAGAATGATTCAGGCGTAACATCCGACTCTTTACAGGCGGATGCCGCAGGTAGCTTGATTAGCATTGATGACTCCACAGCTAGAGGAACTTATGCACCAGTAGGCTGTGGAGTATGGTAGAAATTGCAGATCACTCAGCCGATTTGTGACGACGAAGTCGTAACAAATATTGCACTGGCCCTGAGGCTGCGTAGGCAAGGAACACGAGCAGGAGGATACGAGGCGGATCACTGAACACGACCGCAAAGACCAATACGACGGCAAGAATGGCGACAAAAGGCACGCGCCCCTTGAGATCCAACTCCTTGAAACTGTTGTATTTGATATTGCTGACCATCAGCATGCCAGCGGCAGCCACCAGCAAAGCAACCAGAAACGACATTTTCGATCCCTGGATGCCGTAGTCACTGAAGGCCCAGACCGTTCCCGCCACAACACCCGCCGCAGCCGGACTGGCCAGGCCAATGAAGTAGCGCTTGTCGGCCTTGCCGACCTGAGTGTTGAACCGTGCCAGACGCAGCGCAGCACCGGCGACATAGATGAAGGCGACCATCCAGCCGACCTTGCCCATATCCCCCAATGCCCAGCCAAACGCCAATAAGGCGGGCGCGACACCAAAGGCAACCATGTCGGCGAGCGAGTCGTACTCGGCACCGAAGGCACTCTGAGTATTGGTCATGCGTGCGACACGACCATCAAGACCGTCGAGTACCATCGCGACGAAAATGGCGATAGCGGCAAAGGCAAAATACTTGCTCGCCCCGACCTGATCGCCAGCACTCAACGCGCTCTGCGCACTCATCGAGCTGATGATGGAATAGAAGCCAGCAAAAAGGTTCGCTGTAGTGAACAGATTAGGCAGCAGATAGATACCACGATGCCGGACCTTACGCCCTTCGGCATCATGCCCTTCTTCAATGTGCTCATCGATCGGTAGCAGGCTTTCGGCGTCAGAGGCCTGGTTTGGCTCTTCGGGACGTTCGCTCATGGACAATACCTTGCAACGGTGTGGAGAGTTTCGACAGATGTTTGCGACGAGGGTTCGTCATCAAACGATGCAGCTTTATACCAGAAGCGTGCAACCAAAACGAAAAAACGCGGCCGAAGCCGCGTTTTTCCAAAACAAAATCCTGGAACCAGGGATCAGTTCTTGGCTTTGTCGACGATCTTGTTCGCTGCAATCCACGGCATCATGGAGCGCAGTTTTTCACCGATGATTTCGATGCCGTGATTAGCGTTGTTACGACGCTTGGCAGTCATCGAAGGGTAGCCAGTGGCACCTTCGCTGATGAACATCTTGGCGTACTCACCATCCTGAATGCGTTTCAGGGCGTTGCGCATGGCCTGACGCGATTCGGCGTTGATCACTTCCGGACCGGTCACGTATTCGCCGTATTCAGCGTTGTTCGAGATCGAGTAGTTCATGTTGGCGATACCGCCTTCGTACATGAGGTCAACGATCAGCTTCAATTCGTGCAAGCATTCGAAGTAAGCCATTTCCGGCGCGTAGCCAGCTTCAACCAGGGTTTCAAAGCCTGCTTTGACCAGCTCAACGGTACCGCCGCACAGAACGGCTTGTTCGCCGAACAGGTCGGTTTCGGTTTCGTCTTTGAACGTGGTTTCGATGATACCGGTACGGCCGCCGCCAACGCCCGAAGCGTAGGACAGTGCGACGTTTTTGGCGTTGCCGGATGCATCCTGGTAAATAGCGATCAGGTCAGGAATACCTGCGCCTTTGACGAACTCGGAGCGCACGGTGTGACCCGGTGCTTTCGGCGCGATCATGATCACGTCGAGGTCAGCGCGAGGCACGACCTGGTTGTAGTGGATCGCGAAGCCGTGGGAGAAAGCCAGGGTTGCGCCTTTCTTCAGGTTCGGCTCGACTTCGTCACGGTACAACTGGGACTGGAATTCATCCGGGGTCAGGATCATGACAAGGTCAGCAGCAGCAACAGCAGAAGCAACGTCAGTCACTTTCAAGCCATGAGCTTCAGCCTTGGCGACAGTAGCCGAACCCTTGCGCAGACCAACAGTGACATCTACGCCGGAGTCTTTCAGGTTGCACGCTTGAGCGTGGCCCTGGGAACCGTAACCGATGATGGCCACTTTTTTGCCCTGGATGATCGAAAGGTCGCAGTCTTTGTCGTAATAAACTTTCATGAAATTCCCCTGTTATCCTGGCCGTTCAGGCCATTTGCGTAATGAGTTAAATGCTCAGCACTTTGTCGCCACGGGCAATGCCCGTCACGCCACTGCGTACTGTTTCCAGGATCGCCGAAGTGCCGATAGCCTGAATGAAGCTGTCCAGTTTATCGCTCGTTCCGGTCAGTTGCACGGTGTACACGCTACTGGATACGTCAACGATTTGCCCACGGAAAATATCCGTGGTGCGCTTGATCTCGGCGCGCTGGGCGCCAGTGGCCTTGACCTTGACCAGCATCAGCTCGCGTTCGATGTGCGCGCTTTCAGACAGATCGACCAACTTGACCACTTCAATCAATTTATTGAGGTTCTTGGTGATCTGCTCGATCACCTCATCGTGCCCCACGGTGGTCAACGTCAGGCGCGACAGGGTCGGGTCTTCAGTCGGCGCCACGGTCAGGCTTTCGATGTTGTAGTTGCGCTGCGAAAACAGACCAACAACCCGTGACAATGCACCAGGTTCGTTTTCCAGCAAAAGAGAAATGATGTGCCGCATGATTAAGTCCGCTCCGTCTTGCTCAGCCACATATCGCGCATGGAGCCGTCTTTGATCTGCATCGGGTAGACGTGCTCGCTGGTATCAACCTTGATATCAAGGAACACCAGGCGGTCCTTCATGGCGAAGGCTTCTTCCATCATCGGCTTCAAATCTTTCAACTCAGTGATTCGCATCCCGACATGACCATAGGCTTCGGCCAGTTTTACGAAGTCCGGCAAGGACTCCATGTAGGAATGTGAATGACGAGCGCCGTAGTTCATGTCCTGCCACTGACGCACCATACCCAGCGCGCCGTTGTTCAGGTTGATGATCTTCACCGGCAAGTCGTACTGCAGGCAGGTGGACAGCTCCTGGATGTTCATCTGGATACTGCCTTCACCCGTCACACAAGCGACATCCGCTTCTGGAAAGTTCAGCTTGACACCCATGGCCGCCGGGAAACCGAAGCCCATGGTGCCCAGTCCGCCGGAGTTGATCCAGCGGTTAGGCTTGTTGAAGCGATAGTACTGAGCTGCGAACATCTGGTGCTGACCCACGTCGGAGGTCACGTAGGCATCGCCACGCGTGACTTCGCTGAGCGTCTCGATAACGGTCTGAGGCTTGATGATGCTGCCGTCACCCTTGTTGTAAGGGAACATATCGCGATCAGCGCGCCACTCATCGACCTGCTTCCACCAACTGGCAACCGACTCCTTGTTAGGGGTTTCGCCGATGTCCTTGAGGGTGGCGACCATTTCGGTCAACACGCTCTCTACCGGGCCTACGATCGGGACGTCGGCCTTGATGGTTTTGGAGATCGAAGCCGGATCGATATCGATGTGGATGATCTTGGCGTTCGGGCAAAATTTTGCCGGGCCGTTGATCACTCGGTCATCAAACCGCGCACCGACCGCCAGGATCACGTCAGCATGGTGCATGGCCAGGTTGGCGGTGTAACTGCCGTGCATACCGAGCATGCCGAGAAACTGTCGGTCGTTGCCCGGGTAAGCACCAAGCCCCATCAAGGTATTGGTGACGGGTACGTTCAGCAGCTGTGCCAGCTCGGTCAATGGCGCAGAGCCATGACCCAGAATGACGCCGCCGCCTGCGTAGATGATCGGCCGCTTGGCCGCCAACAGCATTTCCACTGCCTTGCGAATCTGCCCCGAGTGACCACGCACAGCCGGGCTATAAGAGCGCAGCTTGGCTTTTTTCGGGAAGACGTATTCGAACTTCTCGGCCGGGTTGGTCATATCTTTCGGGATATCAACCACCACCGGACCAGGACGGCCGGATTGCGCCAGGTAGAACGCTTTTTTCAGGACCTCAGGAATTTCCGCAGCGCTTTTGATCATGAAGCTGTGCTTCACGATTGGCCGGGAGATACCGATCATGTCGGTCTCTTGGAACGCGTCGGTGCCGACCATGGTGCTCGGAACCTGGCCAGACAGGATCACCATCGGGATCGAGTCCATGTAGGCGGTTGCGATGCCAGTGATGGCATTGGTCGCGCCAGGGCCCGAAGTCACCAGTACCACACCGGCTTTACCGGTGGCACGGGCGTAACCGTCAGCCATATGAGTTGCTGCTTGCTCATGACGAACCAGGATGTGAGTCACAGCCGGTTCTTTGAACAGCGCGTCGTAAATATGCAGGAGGGCACCACCAGGGTACCCATAGATATTCTTAACGCCTTCGTCACGCAAAAAGCGGACGACCATTTCAGCGCCAGATAAAAGCTCCACGTTGTTCACCTCTAAAACGCCAGAATACCGCCCACAAAAAAGGGACGGGTCTTAATAGGTTTACTGCTAGCAGAGCATGAGCGACGGTGGTCGCCGACTACGTCAGCACTGACTGAGCAAGTATTGGGAGGTCCCCAAAGTGTTTGCGGGGCTTTCCCACCCAGCGCGAGGTAACGCGTTGCGGGTGTTACAGGTCGACGCGGATGTGCGCCTCATGATCTACCGAGAGGGTCTGCTTCTGGCAGTCCATCTACAGCGAACGTTGGATTGTTGTGATTAGACCTCTTCAAGTCAAGTCATCCGTGCGCTTTCTTCCGACTAACCGCATGAAAAGTCACTGAGTGACGGCTGCTGGCATGCACTTATGGTAGGTTGCCGGTGCACAGCCATCGAAGGAGGCACCATGCGCTACAGGACCCTAGCGGCCGTTCTTTTGTTTACAGTGAGCGCCACCAGCCAAGCCGGGCAGATCTATAAATGGGTCGATGCCCAAGGCCAGACTCATTTTGATGCGCAACCGCCAGCCGGGCAGCCGACGCAACAGATTGATGTGCAGAAGGCTCCGCCAGCCCCTCCCCGCCCTTCCCCGGCGGCAGGCAGCGTGCAGGGCGACCAGAAAGCAATAGAAAGCAAAGTCAAAAAACAGATTGCGGTGCAGGAGACCAAACGGGCGAAGTATTGCGAAGACGTAAGGACCAATCTGGTCCAGCTTCAAAACAATCCGCGCCTGCGTGAGGAAGTGAATGGAGACGTGAGGCGTTTGACCGAGGAAGAGCGTCAGACCCGAATAGCCGAAACCCAAAAAACCATTAGCGAAAACTGCCAGTAAACGCGCCAGGCAAAGAGCCGAGCGTCAACTGACCTCGGTGATCAGTCGATCGAACTGCGCCAGCAGTTGCTGAAGCTGTCGAGCTTCACCCTGACGGCTTGCATAGACCATCTCGGCCATTTCCAGAATACCCGACGCATTGGGTAAGGGTAGATCCTGTTCGAGGATGACTTTCATCCGCGGTAGAAAAATCCACTGCAACCACTGGTGGAACTCCAGCGTATCCACGGAAAAAGGCTCGCGACTGGCCAACACCTGCTCACTGGGTGGCAGATCACTCCACCAACCCAGCACACGCAGTTCACGCTCGATCAGCAGCAATTGCTCTGCGATCCGAGGGAAGCGCCTATCCATCAGAAGCTGACCTTGGCTTTTTGGCGGGCCACTGCTGCGCCAGCCGGATCCCCCTGCTTCTCACGCGATTGGGCAATCAAACCCCACAGGCTTGCCTGCAGACTTGGCCGCCCATTGGCGTAGGTCAGGCCACGGCGAGCGAGCTGTTCGGCCTGCGCTGCATCCCCTTGAGCCAGACGCACTTGCGCCAGACGGTAAAGCACTTGCGGCTCACGGGGCGCCACACGCTGGGCACGCTCAAGGCTCGACGACGCGCCATTCAGATCGCCGCTGGCTTGTTGCTGCTGAGCCGTCGTGAGCAACGACAAGACCGGGCCATCCAGCTGTTCGTCCGCAGACAAACCGCCACCACTTGGGATACCGCTCGGCATTACAGGCGCAGGCGCGCCGTAGTTGCCGGTATTAGCGGGCGCCGTATTCACGGGGGCAGAGTTGATCGGCGATGGGCTGATCGGCGACGTATCGATCGGGCTGGTGCTGATCGGCGCAGTATTGATTGGCGCCGCGTAACTCTGGATCGGCGCAGAACTACCACCACCGCCAGGCACCATCACCACTACACCTGAATCTTGCGGGATCGCTTGCCGCTGCTGAGGCTGGGCAACATTGGGCCGATACGTGCCCTTGTTGTTGGCGGGGATACGCTCACTGTTGGAGACCTTGCTACCGGAGTCCACCACCGGAATTGAGCCACGCTGCACGCTGGCACAGCCATTAAGCAAAGCCAAAGCCGTTACCGCAGGAATCCACCACTTATTCACATCACATCCTCTTTGCTTAATTCAACCAGCCCTTGACCCAATCCATCACTGCATCGGCCGGTGCTGGATTGACACCGCCACAGGCTGCGCCGGGTGCCGGTTCACTGCCGCGAATATACGGCATCTGGACCGCATTCGGGCAGGTTGAATCGGAGCCTTGACCGGTACTGGCATTGATCCAGACCTGAACCACATTGTCCGGCTGCGGCATATCCAATGGAAGTGGGTCTGCCTTGCGCATGAAGCTTGTCCAAATCTGCAACGCGCCGGTGGCACCGGTAAACGGAGTCTTGCCGTTATCATCGCGGCCCAGCCAGACAACGGCCAGCAAGTCCTGACTGAAACCCGCGAACCAACTGTCACGCGAGTCGTTACTAGTGCCGGTTTTGCCCGCCAGATTCAGAGAGCTCGGCAGTTGACTGTAGACCGACTTACCCGTGCCTTCGCGCATGACGCGCTGCATCGCATTCTGTACCAGGTAAATCGAGCCCGGATCGAAACGCTGCTGAATCTGGAACGGATAACGCTTGAGTGGCTCGCCCTCGGCAGTCAGTACGCTGCGAATACCGCGCATCGGCGTATTGAAGCCACCGTTTGCAATGGTTTGGTACATGGTTGCCACCTCCATCGGACTGAGCCCGCCCGCGCCCAGCAACATCGACGGATACGCAGGCCATTCACGGGTCACACCCAACTTGGCCAAGGTTTTGAACACATTCGGCACACCCAGCTCAAGCCCCAGTTTGGCCGTGGACAAGTTGTAGGAATGTGCCAACCCTTGGTACAGGAAAATGTTGCCATGCGCCTTGCGGTCGTAATTCTGAGGTTTCCAGATCTGACCATCTGCACCCTTGACCGAAAATGGCTCGTCGGACACCCAACTGGTCAGCGTGTACTGACTTGGACGCTCGAGGGCCGTGAGATAGATGGCCGGCTTGACCAGCGACCCAATCGGCCGTACGGCATCGATTGCCCGGTTGAACCCGGCATACCCTGCCTGACGGCTACCGACCAACGCTTGGACTTCGCCGGTTTCCGGATTGGTCACGACCATTGCCGCCTCCACATCCTCGGAACCCTTGCGACCCGCCAACTTCTTGAATGTTTCGTTGACCGCGGCCTCGGACTTCATCTGCAGGATCGGATCAAAACTGGTGAAGATGCGCAGACCTTCTTCGGTCAAGTCTTCGTCGCGATAGTCTTCACGCAACTGACGTTTGACCAAGTCCAGGAAGCCGGGGAACGAGCTGTCCGCCAGGCTGCCAGTCTTGGTCACACCCAGCGGCATTTTCTTGGCCGCAGCGACGACTTCCGGCGTCGCCACGCCCTGTTGCTCCAGAAGGTCGAGCACCAGGTTGCGGCGTTCCAGCGCGCGCTCGGGATAGCGGCGCGGGTTGTAATAGGAAGGGCCTTTAACCATGCCGACCAGCAGCGCTACCTGATGCAACTTCAGTTCGGACAGCGGCTGGCTGAAGAAGTACTGGCTGGAGAGACCGAAACCGTGGACTGCTCGTTGCCCGTCCTGCCCAAGGAAGACCTCGTTGAGGTAAGCCTCGAGGATTTCCTGCTTGCTGTAGTGCACCTCCAGCAGCAAGGCCATCATGGCTTCGGTCAGTTTCCGGTTAAGGCTGCGCTCGTTGCTCAGGTAGAAGTTCTTGACCAACTGCTGGGTCAGCGTACTGCCGCCCTGACGCATCTGCCCGGCAGACGCGTTGACCCAGAACGCCCGGGCAATCGACTTTGGCGACACACCGAAATGGTGATAAAAATCCCTGTCTTCAACCGTGATCAGCGTATCGAGCAAATACGGCGGCGCCTGATCGATCTTGATCAGGATGCGGTCTTCGAGATTCTTCGGGTAAAGCCCGCCGATCAATAACGGTTCGAGCCGCGCAACCGACAATTTCGAGCCATCGGTCGCCGATAACCCGGCCACATAGTCGCCCGAGAAACGCACGCTGACTTGCTGTGCAGGGTCCGTGCCTTCATAAAACTGGAAACCACGGGTATTGAGATCGACCCTGGTGCCGTTCACCGCTGCCGCGCCCGGCCCATTGGCGACGCTTTCACGGCGATAGCCCAAGGCATCGAGTTCAGTCAGGAAATCGACCTGAGAAAGCTTTTGTCCGACGAATAGCTCCAGCGGGCGGGCGTAAACCTTGGCCGGAATCGTCCAGCGCTTGCCAGAAAACTTTTCCTGGACGATAGCGTCGAGATAAACCGCAAAGCCTGCGAGCACGACAAGGCCTACCAGTCCGAGCTTCAAAGCCCAGCCAAACCAGGTGCGAAGACCGCCAGAGGCGCGTTTTTTGGGGGTACGGGGAGTGCGGGTACGAGTCATGGCGGCGGATTATACGCACTTTGTTCACGATCGACAGGCACCCTCGGGCGGTTTGCAGCGCAGCCATGAATCGCCATAATAGCAGCCTTGATTTTCAACCCCTTGAAGGATCGCCTGTGAGCCAGTCCCTGATTGCCGCGCTGCAAAACCCGGCCCTCTATCCGCATCCGGTAGAAGGTTTCCAGGTCATTGAGACGCATATCTCGTGGGTGCTGCTCACCGGCCCCTACGCGTACAAAATCAAGAAGCCGGTCAACTTCGGCTTCCTCGATTTCACCAGCCTGCCGGCACGCGAGCATTTTTGTCGCGAAGAGCTGCGCCTGAACCAGCGTCTGACTAGCGATTTGTACCTGGATGTCTTGCCGATTACCGGCAGCGTTGAAGCACCGCAACTGGGCGGCGATGGCGAGGTCATCGAGTACGCACTTAAAATGCGCCAGTTCCCACAAAGCCAGTTGCTCAGCACGCTGCAGGCCAATGGCGAATTGACGCCGTCGCACATCGACGAGATGGCCAGGCAGATTGCAGAGTTCCACATCAACGCACCGCACGTCCCACAGGAACATGCGCTTGGCGCACCTGAAAGCGTGATGGCGCCGGTCCTGCAAAATTTCGAACAAATCCGCCCGTTGATCAGTGACAAGGCTGACCTGCAGCAACTGGACGCGCTCCAGGCGTGGGCTGAGTCCAGCTTCGAGCGACTCAAAGACCTTTTCGCACAGCGCAAGGCGGCAGGTTTCATTCGCGAGTGCCATGGCGATATTCACTTGGGAAACGCCACGCTGATCGACGGCAAGGTGGTGATTTTCGACTGCATTGAATTCAACGAGCCCTTCCGCCTGACTGATGTCTATGCCGACATCGCGTTCCTGGCCATGGACCTGGAAGACCGCGGCCTGAAATCACTGTCACGGCGCTTCATCAGCCAGTACCTGGAACTGACCGGCGATTATCAGGGCCTGGAACTGCTGAATTTCTACAAAGCCTATCGTGCACTGGTCCGTGCCAAGGTTGCATTGTTCAGCCTGCCAGAGCACGCCGATCCCGTGCAACGCGCCAGCACCCTGCGCCAATACCGCAATTACGCCAACCTGGCAGAAAGCTACAGCGCCATCCCATCGCGGTTTCTGGTCATTACCCACGGTGTTTCCGCCGTCGGCAAGAGCCACGTAGCCATGCGTCTGGTGGAAGCATTGGGCGCGATTCGCTTACGCTCTGACGTCGAACGTAAACGTCTTTTCGGCAAGCACAGCGAGAACGGCGGTATTTATAGTGCCGACGCCAGCGTTGCCACCTATACCCACCTGCATCAACTGGCTGACAACGTATTGCGCGCAGGCTTCCCGGTCGTGATTGACGCGACCTACCTCAAGCGCGAGCAACGCGACGCCGCAGCAAAAGCTGCCGAGGCTTCGGGGGCGCCGTTCCTGATCCTAGATTGCAACGCGCCACAAGCGGTGATCGCGGGTTGGCTGGCGCAACGTCAGGCGCAAAATGTTGATCCGTCCGACGCGACCATGGAAGTGATTGAAGCTCAACAGGCCCATCGTGAAGCCTTGGGCGCTGATGAGATTCTGCGCAGCAAACGCGTCGAGACCAACAACAGCAGCGATCTTGATGGTCTGGTTGCCCATATCCGCCAGCGCCTGCCGGGGCTGTAAGCGATACTTTGTGCCGTGATGCAGTTAATGCTTCACGGCACAAAAATAGTGGCATTATACTGGCGCCACAATTCCAACAGGAGATGCCCCCATGAGCCAGCCTAAACAGCTCGACTCCCCGCTCTACGCTCTTCTGCACCAAGACGACATCACGGCCTTCAATGAACAGAAGCCAAAAACGGGTACCGTCGATCTTGTCGGCGGAGATTTCCGCGGTCTTGATCTACGCAGGCTGGACGCCACCGGTGTCGATTTCACGGATGCCTATTTTCGTGCAGCCGATCTACGCGGAGTGGACCTGCGTCACACCGCACTGGAAGGCGCCAGCATTGGCCATGCACAGATCTCCGGGACTTTTTTCCCGGCGGAACTGACGGCGGATGAAATTCTGATGTCTGTCAACTTTGGCACCCGGTTGCGCTACAGAACTAAATGATCGCCCGATAATCGGGCCCCGCACGCTCTATCGTGCGGGCCTGATCGTGCTGCCCATGTCCCCTGCGCATACCTGCCCCCTCCGAACTTGCCCCTGTCGAATGTCGCCTTCCCGAGCGAGCTTTAGCCTGCTGTATCAATAGCCCGCGCTTTCGCCACTGCCCGCTACACTCCTTTCAGATTTGCTCACACCGCAAACACAGTGCAGTGCTCAGCCATCGCAAGGAGGCTCGATGAACGATGAACTGCAACACTTGAAAAACCTCGGCAAGACGTCTGCCCAATGGCTGCATGCCGTCGGCATTCATAATGCTTCCGACTTGCGTCGGCTAGGCCCGGTGAACGCTTACAAAGCGGTACGTGCTCGAGGTTTTCGAGCATCGAAAGTGCTGCTTTATGCCATTGAAGGCGCGCTGTTGGACATGCATTGGAATGACATCCCCGTCGAGCGTAAACAAGCTCTGAACCAGCAACTTGAAGCACTTGCGCCGACCCAAAGGTACTAGGCGTCAATCCGTTGAAATTAGTTATGGACCAGGCATTGACACGCAAATGAGAATCGTTATTATTTCTGCAGCTGGTCGATGATTTGAAAGGCCAGTGGTTCGGACTCTCAGATTATCTCCTCATCAGGCTAATCACGGTTATTGACCCGGCTTTTTGCCGGGTCTTTTTTTGCCTGTATGAAAGCGCCGCCATCGCACTCGGCTAGTGCCCCGGCGCCAGCACGCCTAGCCGGGTCAGCACATCGTCGAGCAGGCTCGAAGCCCCTAGTCGCACACGATTGACATTGACCCAATGCGGGCCGAAGCGGGCACGAGCCAGGTCGAGATAGACCTGCGCATCCTCGAACGTGCGAATCCCGCCTGCCGCTTTGATTCCGGCCTGCCCGCCTGCCTCGGCAATCACCTCCAATATGATACGTCCGGCCTGGGGCGTGGCATTGACTGCGACTTTTCCAGAACTGGTCTCAATGAAATCAGCACCCGCCGCCAGGACGTCCACGCAGGCCTTACGGATGATCTGTGGGTCTTTCAATTCACCGGTTTCCAGAATGACCTTGAGTACCGCCCGTTCGCCACACGTCGTTTTGCACGCCGCAACCAAGTCCATCGCCGCTTGCTGGTCACCAGTCAGCAGGGTGCGATACGGGTACATCAGATCAATCTCATCGGCACCGGAGGCCAGGGCACCCCTGGTTTCAGAAACAGCGGACTGGATGTTGAGCCCGCCGTACGGAAAGTTGGCGACGGCGGCGACGCGCACCGTCTCCGCGTGCAATTCATCCAGGGTACGCCGCGCCAGTTGCACAAAACGCGGATAGACACACACGGCGGCGACAGTCCCCACGGGCGTTAGCGCTCGCTGGCAAAGGGCGATAATCCGCGCCTCTGTGTCATCGGCGTTGAGCAGGGTCAGATCAAGCAATCCGATCACTTGACGCGCCAACTGCTCATCCTGCGGAGTCATTTCGTTCATTCTGTCCAATCCCTTACACAACAGGCAGAACAATAAACGAGGCCGATGCTCCAGACTCGATCAAGCGTCGAACAGGGACATGGACTACAAAACTAAGGGAAGAGTCCGAATGAAGACGTGCCTAGGTGTGCAATGACAGCGATGATCAAGGCTTTTTAGGCTGGGCCCGCCATTGTGCGCAGTAATCCTGCTCAGGCAATGCCGGGGTGTACCAGACGTAATCGGCAGCCCCTTGCGACACCGGAGCGCCGGCTTGCGCCAGAAGCAGCACAACGGTGCCGTGGCTGACACCCAGATCCAGAAGGTGCGTGGGCACACCCAAGTCCTTGCGCGCATGGTAAGTACCGGCAAACAGCAGCGCGGGTGAAGGTGCTTCGAGCAGTCTCTGCGCCATGCGCCGGTCTCGCTGCTGCTGGACCGCGAGCATCGCAGGCATGTGCTCTTCCGGCAGCAATCCGCAATGGGATTCACGAATCTGATTCAGCAATTGCTCGCGCACCGCCGGGGTGGTCGAATGCACGCCGGTCAGCGTCGGTGCTTGCGTGTAGATCGCCGTGACGTCGCGAGCATCCAGGTTCGCCGACAACAACGGATAGGGCTGTCCCAGCGCATAGCGCACGACAGGCCCGTAAAGAGCCCAGTCCCAGCCCTTTTGCCACGCCAAAGCAGCGGGCAGGTCATCAGGAATACCCGACTTTCTGACCTCCGCCTGGACCGCATCAACCTTCGCTTGTTGGTCAGGAGTGAGCATTTCCAACAGCAGGCTGCCTTGCGCACGCTGATCGGCCAGCACCTGCAAAAGCCATAGCTGCAACGCATGATGATCGGGGTTGTCGTGCTGCTCACCGACAAGGACCCTCGGCGCCTGCGCTAAACGCTCGGCCAGCTGCTGCGGCGTCAGTTCCCGACCGCTGCTCATATCACGGATGACCCCGACATCCGCCTGCTCATGCCCACGCGGGCTTTGCCAGGCAGGTACCTTTCGTACGGGGGACGTGGTTTGGCAAGCACTCAGCGTAGCCAGTAACCCGGCAAGCAACATAATCCAGAGCAAACGAAGCATCAGGCCTGCCTTTTATCGCGCGATGATCAGAGGATGGCCGCGTTCGGGGTGAGCTTGCACCAATACCTCCAGGCCAAAGACCGACTTGAGGGGCTCAGGCTGGAGAACGACGGCAGGACTGCCCAGCGAATGGGCGTGACCACTCGCCAACAACAGTAAACGATCACAGTAGCGCGCAGCCAGATTCAAATCGTGCAGGATGACCATCACCGCGGCCCCGCGATCGGAAAACTCGCGGACTGCTTGCAGAATGGTGTGCTGATGCAGCGGGTCGAGCATTGATGTTGGCTCGTCGAGTAATAACGTTTGACCACGTTCACCCGGCCATAGCTGTGCCAGCACACGCGCCAAGTGCACGCGCTGGCGTTCGCCACCGGACAACGCCATATAACTGCGCCCCTGTAGATGCGCCGCATCCGCAGCGATCAACGCGGCACGAATGACGTCCGCATCACGCACCCGACCACTGTCATGGGGCAAGCGCCCCATCGCCACCACCTCCTCCACCCTAAAAGAAAAACTCAAGGTCGAGCTTTGCGGCAGTACCGCCAAACGCTGCGCCCGCTCTGAACCGCCCCAGTCGGCCAATCTTTTTTGATCCAGCCAAACCTGCCCCCGAGCGGCTTTCAGCTCACCACACAACGCCCCCAGCAAGGTACTTTTGCCGGCACCGTTGGGGCCCAGTACGCCGAGAATCTCACCTGGGCGAAGGTCCAGTGTGATATCCGTCAACACCGTTTTTGTACCGCGTTGAATGTGCAGGTTTTCACTGCGTAGCATCAGGTGCGCCCTCGTAACGGCATCAGGTACCTCCACGCACCCGTCATCAGGTACGCCCACGCACCAACAGGTATAAAAAGAACGGCGCACCCAAAAATGCGGTCACGATACCGATCGGCAGCTCAGTTGGCACCAATACCAAACGCGCAAAGATATCCGCAAACAACAACAGGCAGGCCCCCGCCAACGCCGAGGCAGGTAACAGCACGCGATGATCAGGCCCCGTCAACAAGCGCACCAGATGCGGCACGATCAGTCCGATAAAGCCAATCATGCCCGCCGCAGCCACTGCTGCACCGACACCCAGCGCGGTACAAAAAATCAGTTCACGCTTGAGCTTTTCGACATCGACGCCCAAATGCCGGGCTTCGGATTCCCCCAGCAGCAAGGCGTTCAACGCTTTGGCCCGACGCGGCAGCCACACGATGATCAGCACACAGACCAATAGCAACGGCCACAATCGGGCGTAGCTGGCGCCGTTGAGGCTGCCCAGATTCCAGAATGTCAGGGTGCGCAAGGTGGCGTCATCGGCCAGGTAGGTGAACAGGCCGATGGTCGACCCCGCCAATGCGGTCAGTGCGACGCCGGCCAACAGCATGATCGCGATGCTGGTCTGCCCATCGCGCCGACCCAATCGATAGACCATCGCGGTCACGCCCAGCCCACCGATGAACGCACACAGCGACAACAAATAGGGCGCTAGCACTTCCGGCAAGCCGCCAAAAACCGAGCCGCTGACAATCGCCACCGCAGCGCCCAAGGCTGCACCGCTGGAAACACCGACCAGTCCGGGATCGGCCAGCGGATTGCGAAACAAGCCTTGCATGGCAGCGCCAGTCAATGCCAGCACCGCACCGACGACCAGCCCAAGAAGGGTACGCGGCAAGCGGATCTGGCCGAGAATCAGTTCGGCCTGCTCCAGGCCTGCGCCCGACACGGGTACGCCCAGCAGACGCAACCCCGCTCGCAAGGTGTCCATCAGCGGCAAACTGATGGGGCCCAGCGCCAGGGAAAGCCAAAACGCGATAAAGCACACCCCACTCAAACCAATGAACAGGGCGCGCGGCGGCACTAAACCGTTCATTGCGGCGACAACTCCGCCATAGAGCCTTCGGCCACCCGAGACGCCGGTTTACAAAAGGATTCGGCACAAAGACCGAGACCACTGGCACGAAGGCCCATATCGAGGTTCCCTTGAATATTGACCGCTAGCCACTTTCAGGAAGCAGCATCCAACGGCCAGAGCTGCGACACTGTCGAGCGTTGAACACGCCAGCTGTTCGATAATTGTTGGCATTCTTGCATCAAGCTTAATCACCCGCTCAGGCCATTTCGCGTCCGGGTGGGAACTTACTGGCGATCGGAGCCAAGCATGAAATTTCTCTGCGCCGCAGATTACCTGACTGAATCCCAAAGTCGGGGTTTTGATTTAGACGGTCTCAAACTGCTGGCGATACGCCGGGAAGGGCAAGTCTTTGTCTACCGCAACCGCTGTCCGCATCGAGGTGTACCGCTGGAGTGGCAGCCGGATCAATTTCTCGACACGAGCGCAAGCCTGATTCAGTGCGCAACCCACGGCGCCCTGTTTCTGATTGAAAGCGGAGAATGTGTGTCCGGGCCTTGCGCAGGACAATCGTTAAGCGCAATTGCTTGTCGCGAAGACCCGAGCGGGGTCTGGATCAGCCCGACCTAGTCACGTTGACGGTGCTAAATGCACCTCAAGCCGACGGTCGATGCGAACCTCATCAGGGGTCAACTGCACTCCGTAGGCCAAGACCTGAACACCTGCCGCAACCGCGTCACTCAGGGCCGCAGCATACGCAGGGTCAATCTCTTCGGCCGGGCGCACTGCGTCGATCCCGGTCAGGTTGACGCAATACAACAGCACCGCACGCACACCTTCCCGAGCCAGGCTCGCCAACTCACGAAGATGGCGAGCCCCGCGCTGGGTCACTGCGTCTGGAAAAGCAGCAATCCGCGAATCGTCAAACCCCAGGGTCACGCTTTTGACTTCGACAAAGGCAGGCCCGCTCGAATAATCCAGGCGAAAATCCACCCGACTGTTTTCCTGGCCGTAAGCCACCTCTCGCTTGAGGGCGGTAAAGCCGTTCAGCTCGGTGATCACCCCAGCAAGCAAGGCCTCCTCCACCAGGTGATTCGCCCGTCCGGTGTTGACACAGGCGAAGCGCCCTTGCGGGGTTTCACTGATCTCCCACGTACCCGGCAGCTTGCGTTTGGGATCGTTGGATCGACTGAACCAAATGCGCCCACCCGGCGCCATGCAGTTGAACATCGAACCGGTATTGGGGCAGTGAATAGTCAGCTTTTCGCCACTGGCCGTTTCAATATCGGCGAGAAAGCGCTTGTAGCGAATCAGTAGACGGCCTTGTTCCAGTTCAGGAGAAAAGCGCATCAGCCCTGCCAACTCCGCAGGCCACGGGCAATCCGCTCAACCGCCTCCTGCAAACGCGGCAGGCTCTGGGTGTAGGCAAACCGTACGTGGTGACCCGCCTGAAAACGGCCGAAGTCCAACCCTGGGGTGATCGCGACGTGCTCCGTTTCCAGAAAGTGCCGACAGAACGCAAACGCATCGCCGCCAAAGGCGCTGATGTCCGCGTAAAGGTAGAACGCTCCCTCTGGCTCGACAGCAATGCCAAAACCCAATTCGCGCAAGGCCGGCAACAGGAAATCACGCCGACGCCCAAACTCGGCACGTCGCTCTTCGAGAATCGCCAGGGTCTGCGGTTCGAAACAGGCCAGCGCCGCATACTGGGCCATGCTCGGTGCACTGATGTAGAGGTTTTGCGCGAGTTTTTCCAGGTCTGCCACAGCATCTTCGGGGGCGACCAACCAACCCAAACGCCAGCCGGTCATACCGAAATACTTGGAGAAGCTATTCAGCACGAAAGCATCATCATCGACTTCAAGCACGCTGGCCGCATCGCAGCCGTAAGTCAGCCCGTGGTAGATCTCGTCCACCACCAAATGGCCATTACGCGCTTTCAACGCCGCGGACAACGCAGCCAGCTCATCGCGTTGTAGCAAAGTACCGGTCGGGTTGGCTGGCGATGCGACCAGCGCGCCGACGCTGTCCTGGTTCCAGTTCTGCGCCACCAGATCCGGCGTCAGTTGATAACGAACCTCCGGCCCCACCGGCACCAGTTGCGCGGCCCCCTCAACCAGTCGGAGAAAATGCCGGTTGCACGGGTAACCTGGGTCGGCCAACAGCCAGTGTTTACCGGGGTCTACCAGCAGGCTGCTGGCAAGCAGCAAGGCGCCCGAACCACCGGGGGTCACAAGAATTCGGTGCGGATCGACAGTCACCTGATAACGCTGGGCATAGAAGCCAGCGATGGCTTCACGCAACTCGGGCAACCCACGGGCAGCGGTGTAGCGGGTTTTGCCCGCAGCCAATGCCGCCTGACCGGCTGCAATGATCGGCTCAGCCGTAGTGAAGTCCGGCTCGCCGATCTCCAGATGGATGACATCGTGACCCTCTGCCTGCAGTTCATTCGCCCGCGCCAGCAAAGCCATGACATGAAAAGGTTCGATAGCGCGACTGCGTGCACTGTAGGGCTGAGCCATAAGTCTTCCTTTTAGCGGGGAGCGTCGAAGTATTAATCCCGCGATTCTACCCAAGCGCCCGCGCAAGAGCCCGTTTAATGACGCGTTTACTGTCGAGCGGCGCCGAAACCTGATCGAAAATAAAACCCGGCAGGCGCCGTTGCGGGGACTAAAATTAGATTTCCGAACGCGTTTTTACGCCCAATGTCCAACTATCAGGGCTTTAAAGCCAAGCAATGACTGCACGCTCGACAACGGGGAGTGGCGCGCTCCGATTCGATCTGGTAAGTTCGCCCGCTTGCAGCCGCAGGGCCGGCAGGTGTCGGTGATGGATCATTCCTGCGCAATGGATTAGAAGAGTAAGAGGCGGTCCATTCATGCCCAATAAAGCACAGCAACAGAACAGCCAACTGATTCGCGGCTTTGTACCCTACGTTGAGAGTAAGGGCGAGGAGTACATGGGCGTTCGTATGCGCGCTCACTTCACCCATATTCTTGGCCAATGGAAAAAGGAACTGATGCAGGAGGTCGACAGGACCGTGCATCACATGCAGGATGAAGCTGCTAACTTTCCTGATCCTTCAGACCGCGCCAGCCAGGAAGAAGAATTCAGCCTGGAGCTGCGTGCCCGCGACCGTGAGCGTAAGTTGATCAAAAAGATCGACAAGACGCTGCAACTGATCGAAGACGAAGAATACGGTTGGTGCGAGTCATGCGGTGTAGAGATCGGTTTGCGCCGACTGGAAGCCCGTCCTACAGCCGACCTGTGCATAGATTGCAAAACACTGGCGGAAATCAAGGAAAAACAGGTCGGTAAATAATCTGTTTTCAACCTGAACAAGGGGCGCTCCGGCGCCCCTTGTGGTTCCTGGCGATTTGATTTGTCAGTGGATCGTGATCAACGAGTTCCAGTAACATCGCCCCCATGAAATCCCCTCCCTACATCGGGCGCTTTGCGCCAACCCCCAGCGGTTACCTGCATTTCGGCTCATTGGTTGCGGCCCTGGCCTCGTACCTTGACGCCCGCGCCGTGGGCGGCAAATGGCTTATGCGCATGGAGGATCTCGATCCGCCGCGCGAAGTCGCCGGTGCACAACTGGCGATTCTGCAAACCCTGGAGCGCTACGGTTTCGAGTGGGACGGCGAGGTCGTCTACCAAAGCCTGCGCCACGAAGCTTATGCTCAGGTGGTAAATCGCTGGTTGAGCCAGGGCCTGGCTTACGCCTGCACCTGCTCGCGCAAACAGCTGGAAGACTTCCACGGTATTTATCCGGGTCTGTGCCGCAATGCCGGGCATGACCCTGAGCACGCGGCGGTACGTATCCGCGTGCCGGAGCTGGAGTACCGCTTCAAGGACCGTGTGCAAGGCGAGTTTGCTCAGCATCTGGGGCGAGACGTTGGCGACTTCGTCATTCGTCGGCGTGATGGTCTCTACGCCTATCAATTGGCGGTAGTGATCGACGATGCCTGGCAAGGGGTCACCGACATAGTGCGCGGCGCCGACCTGCTCGATTCCACGCCCCGCCAGCTTTACTTGCAAGAATTGCTCGGTCTGCCGCAACCCCGTTATCTGCACGTCCCGCTGATCACTCAGCCCGACGGCAACAAACTGGGCAAGTCGTATCGCTCGCCGCCCCTGTCCAGCGACCAGGCCATCCCACTCCTGCTGCGAGCCCTGCGGGCATTGGGCCAGCCCGTCAGCGATGAGCTTGAATATGCCAGCCTCAGAGAGTTACTCGACTGGGGAATTCGCCATTGGGACGCTGCGCTCATCCCCCGCACCCACAGCCTTGAAGAGGCTCTATTAAGCTGAGTTAGCATGCCAAGCGCACTCAAGTTCTGACCGTTATTAAAACGCCACTTGCAGCTTGGCCACCATCCAGTACCATCGCCGCACCTTTTTAGTGAGGGACCAGCATGTATATCTATCGATTGGTCCTGCTCCTGGTGGTGGGGATATACCTATTTTCCCCGGCCATCATGGACTGGTGGATTGAGCCGACAGGCGCGTGGTATCGCCCGTATTTACTCTGGCTGATTCTGATCGTCGTGACCTTTATCCTGCAGAGTCAACGTGATGCCGATGAGCTTTAGCCTGACCCAGATGATCCTGATCAGTGCCACCTATTTGCTGGTGCTGTTCGGCGTCGCCTGGGTCAGTGAGCGCGGCCTGATTCCGCGCTGGATCATTCGTCACCCGCTGACCTACACCTTGTCTCTCGGGGTGTATGCCAGCGCCTGGGCTTTTTATGGCACCGTTGGTCTGGCGTATCAGTACGGTTACGGCTTCCTTTCCAGCTACCTGGGTGTGTCCGGGGCCTTTCTGTTGGCGCCGGTGTTGCTCTACCCGATCCTCAAGATCACCCGCACATACCAGCTATCATCACTGGCCGACTTGTTCGCCTTCCGCTTTCGCAGCACCTGGGCCGGCGCGCTGACCACCATTTTCATGTTGATTGGCGTGCTGCCGTTACTGGCCTTACAGATCCAGGCCGTGGCCGACTCCATCAGCATCCTGACCCGTGAGCCAGTGCAGAACCGCGTTGCACTGGCGTTCTGCGCACTGATCACCCTGTTCACTATTTTCTTTGGTTCGCGGCACATCGCGACTCGGGAAAAGCATGAGGGCCTGGTGTTCGCCATCGCCTTCGAATCGGTGATCAAGTTGATCGCGGTCGGCGGTATTGGCCTATACGCCTTGTACGGAGTGTTCGACGGCCCGCAGCAACTGGAGCAGTGGCTGCTGCAAAACCAGGCTGCACTCGCCGCCCTGCATACCCCGTTGCAGGAAGGCCCTTGGCGCACCCTGTTGCTGGTGTTCTTTGCCTCAGCGATTGTCATGCCGCACATGTACCACATGACCTTCACCGAAAACCTCAATCCGCGTTCGCTGGTCAGCGCCAGCTGGGGTTTGCCGCTGTTTCTGTTGCTGATGAGCCTGGCCGTGCCGCTGATTCTCTGGGCCGGCCTTAAACTCGGCGCCACCACCAGCCCTGAATACTTCACTCTGGGCATCGGCATTGCCGCCAACAACAAAGCCCTGGCGCTACTGGCGTATGTCGGCGGGTTATCGGCAGCAAGCGGACTGATCATCGTCACCACCCTGGCCCTGTCCGGGATGGCGCTCAACCACCTGGTGTTGCCGCTGTATCAGCCACCTGCCGAAGGCAATATCTACCGCTGGCTGAAGTGGACCCGCCGCGCACTGATCGTTGCGATCATCATGGCCGGCTACGGGTTTTACCTGTTGATTGGCGCGCAGCAGGACTTGGCAAATCTGGGCATTGTGGCCTTCGTCGCCACTCTGCAGTTTTTACCGGGTGTGCTGTCGGTCCTGTATTGGCCGACTGCCAACCGTCGGGGCTTTATCGCCGGGTTGCTGGCCGGGATCATCGTGTGGATGGTGACCATGCTGTTGCCGTTGATCGGCAACTTTCAGGGTTTCTACATTCCTCTGCTGAACATGATTTACGTGCTCGACGACACCAGTTGGCACATGGCAGCCATCGCTTCGCTGGCGGCCAACGTTCTGATATTCACCCTAATTTCGCTGTTCAGTGATGCCAGCCCGGAAGAAGCCAGCGCCGCCGAGGCGTGCGCCGTCGACAACGTCCGACGCCCACAACGCCGCGAGCTGCACGCTGCCTCACCCCAGGAATTCGCCACCCAGTTGGCCAAACCCCTCGGCGCCAAGGCCGCCCAAAAAGAAGTCGAACAGGCACTGCGCGACCTCTATCTGCCCTTCGATGAACGTCGACCTTATGCCCTGCGCCGCTTGCGCGACCGGATCGAAGCCAACCTGTCCGGGCTGATGGGCCCCAGCGTCGCTCAGGACATGGTCGAAACCTTCCTGCCGTATAAGTCCGGCAGCGAAAACTACGTCACCGAAGACATCCACTTTATCGAGAGCCGCCTCGAGGACTACCACTCCCGGCTGACTGGCCTTGCCGCCGAACTCGATGCCTTGCGCCGCTATCACCGCCAGACCCTGCAAGAACTGCCAATGGGCGTGTGCTCCCTGGCCAAGGATCAAGAGATCCTGATGTGGAACAAGGCCATGGAGGAATTGACCGGCATCGCTGCGCAGCGCGTAGTGGGTTCGCGACTGGAAACCATCGCCGATCCATGGAAAGCATTGCTGCAAGGCTTTATTGACCTGCCCGACGAACACTTGCACAAACAACGCTTGGGGCTCGACGGTCAAACCCGCTGGCTGAACCTGCACAAAGCGGCCATTGATGAACCGCTTGCCCCCGGCAACAGCGGCCTGGTATTGCTGGTCGAAGACTTGACCGACACCCAGATGCTCGAAGACAAACTGGTGCACTCCGAACGCCTGGCCAGCATCGGTCGTCTGGCGGCGGGTGTCGCCCACGAAATAGGCAACCCGATCACCGGCATCGCCTGCCTGGCCCAGAACCTGCGCGAAGAGCGCGAGGACGACAGCGAACTGAGCGAAATCAGCAGCCAGATCCTTGAGCAGACCAAACGTGTTTCGCGCATCGTCCAGTCGCTGATGAGCTTCGCCCATGCCGGCGGTCATCAACATTCCGACGAACCGGTTTGCCTGGCCGAAGTGGCGCAAGATGCCATCGGTCTGCTGGCGCTGAACCGGCGTAACTACGAAGTTCAATTCTTCAACCTGTGCAACCCCGAACACTGGGTCGATGGCGACCCACAGCGACTGGCGCAAGTGTTGATCAACCTGCTCACCAACGCCCGTGACGCGTCGCCTTCGGGCTGCGCGGTGCGGGTTAAAAGCGAGGCATCGGAACACACGGTCGATCTGATCGTAGAAGATGAAGGCAGTGGCATTCCAAAAGCGATCATGGACCGATTATTCGAACCATTCTTCACGACCAAGGATCCAGGAGAAGGTACCGGACTGGGCCTCGCACTGGTCTATTCCATCGTGGAAGAGCATTATGGACAAATCACCATCGACAGCCCGGCCGACCCCGAGCACCAACGCGGTACCCGTATTCGGGTGACATTACCGCGTCATGTCGAAGCGACGTCCGCTGTGAACTGAGACCGTCGAGAGTATCGAATCAATGCCGCACATTCTGATCGTCGAAGACGAAACAATTATCCGCTCGGCCCTGCGTCGCCTGCTGGAACGCAACCAGTACCAGGTCAGCGAAGCGGGTTCGGTGCAGGAAGCCCAGGAACGTTTCAGCATCCCCTCGTTTGACCTCATCGTCAGCGATCTGCGTCTGCCTGGCGCACCCGGCACCGAATTGATCAAGCTGGGCCAGGGTAAACCTGTCCTGATCATGACCAGCTATGCCAGCCTGCGCTCTGCCGTGGATTCGATGAAAATGGGCGCGGTGGACTACATCGCCAAACCCTTCGATCACGACGAAATGCTCCAGGCCGTCGCGCGTATTTTGCGTGACAGGCAAAGCATCCAAAGCCTCCAGGCTGAACGTAGCGCAGCCGCGTCCAAGCCTGCTGGCGCTGGCGGCACCGATAAAGGTGCGGTCGACAACAGTAACGGCGAAATCGGCATTATTGGCTCGTGCCAACTGATGCAGGACCTTTACATCAAAATCCGCAAAGTCGCGCCAACCGACTCCAACGTGCTGATCCAGGGCGAGTCCGGCACCGGTAAAGAGTTGGTGGCCAGAGCCCTGCACAACCTGTCCAAACGCGCCAAGGCACCGATGATTTCGGTGAACTGTGCCGCAATCCCGGAATCATTGATCGAGTCCGAGTTGTTCGGCCACGAAAAAGGGGCGTTCACCGGTGCCAGCGCCAGCCGGGCAGGTCTGGTCGAAGCGGCTGACGGCGGCACCCTGTTTCTCGATGAGATCGGCGAGTTGCCGCTGGAGGCTCAGGCGCGGCTGTTGCGCGTACTCCAGGAAGGCGAAATCCGTCGCGTTGGCTCGGTGCAATCGCAAAAAGTCGATGTGCGCTTGATTGCTGCCACCCACCGTGACCTCAAGAGCCTGGCCAAAGTCGGCCAGTTCCGTGAAGACCTGTATTACCGTCTGCACGTTATCGCCCTGAAACTACCAGCCCTGCGCGAACGGGGTGCCGACGTCAATGACATCGCCCACGCTTTCCTGGCCCGGCAAAGCGCGAAAGTCGGTCGTACCGACCTTAAGTTCGCCCCGGATGCCGAGCAGGCCATCCGTCATTACACGTGGCCCGGTAACGTTCGCGAGTTGGAAAACGCAGTCGAGCGCGCCGTGATTCTGTGCGAGAGCCCTGAAATCTCTGCCGAACTGCTGGGCATCGATATCGAGCTGAGCGACCTGGATGATGACGATTTCATGGGCCTGGCCCCACAGCAAAGCTCGTCCGGTTCCACGAGCCACGAGCCAACCGAAGACCTGTCCCTGGAAGACTACTTCCAGCACTTCGTTCTCGAGCATCAGGACCACATGACTGAAACCGAATTGGCCCGCAAACTCGGGGTCAGCCGTAAGTGTCTGTGGGAGCGACGTCAGCGCCTGGGTATCCCGCGTCGCAAAACCGGTATCGCCAGCGAAAGCTGAGGTCATTAGGGGCTGCGAGGCTCTGGCACGCGGTGTTCCCGCCCTAGAGCAAACTGTTACCCTCCTTAGTACACGTAACAAAAGCCGGGTCTTATGGTAACGAAGACCCGGCTTTTTTATGCCTGCCAAAAACCGCAAAACCCCTCCAGCCCCCGATTTTAAAGGGATTTAAAAAGTTGGCACAGGTCCTGCTATATGTCTTGTACAAGAACAATAACAAGCAATGCAAAAGACAATAAAAATAAGACGAATCGACTCACGCACAATAAAAACAACACGGCGGAGGCGCAGCTAACTGATTCTTTTGGAGAGGAGTTGTATTTGGGGCTTGCCCCGCAACCAGGCCGAGAATAATAAAAAGCTACCCTAAGGTAGAGCCTGAACTGGTTGGATCGAACGATCATTGCAACGCAGCGACCAAAGCAATCCGTTTGCTCTTGACTCCCGACTGGGAGGTTTCACAGGCGAAAAGCTTGTGGATTGGGCACTCAATAAAAACAAAAAGCCCGACTCGATAATAAAAATAAAGCGCAAACACTTTGGGGGAGCTTCGGCTCCCCCAGTAGCTTCTGCAGAAAAACCCTCATGGTCTAACGCTCGAGCGCCTGATACAGCCCCCTGCGCGCAGCTTCCTACACCATCCCCCGACTAAATGCTAGAATCCCCGCCCATCATGCGGTCATTCTTGTTTTTTGGCCGAATATCCCTTCAAACAGTGCATCCCATGCTGAAGAAGCTATTCCAGTCATTCCGTTCCCCCGTGCGTCGACCGCAACATATTCGCAGCACGCCTGAAGTGCTCACCAGCAGCCAACACTCGCTGCAACGCGGCCAGTTCAGTCGTTACGCCGTCAGTATTGTCGAGCGCTTGCAGAACGCCGGCTATCAGGCCTATCTGGTCGGCGGCTGTGTGCGCGACCTGATGCTGCATATAACGCCCAAGGATTTCGACGTCGCCACTAGCGCCACGCCGGAGCAAGTACGCGCAGAATTCCGTAACGCACGCGTCATTGGCCGTCGCTTCAAACTGGTTCACGTCCATTTCGGTCGTGAAATCATTGAGGTCGCGACGTTTCGCGCCAACCATCCGCAAGATGATGAAGAAGAGGACAGCAACCAGTCTTCCCGCAATGAAAGCGGACGCATCCTGCGCGACAACGTTTACGGCACCCTTGAAGAAGACGCCCAGCGTCGCGACTTCACGATCAACGCGCTGTATTACGATCCGGTCAGCGAGCGTGTCCTCGACTACGCCAACGGCGTGCACGACATCCGCAATCGCTTGATCCGCCTGATTGGCGATCCACAGCAGCGGTACAAAGAAGATCCGGTGCGGATGCTGCGGGCCGTGCGTTTCGCCGCCAAGCTGGATTTCGGCATTGAAAAACACAGCGCCACGCCGATTCGGCAATTAGCGCCCATGCTGCGGGACATCCCTTCAGCGCGCCTGTTCGAAGAAGTGTTGAAGCTGTTCCTGTCCGGCTACGCCGAGTCCACCTTCGAAATGCTGGTTGACCTCGAGCTGTTCGAGCCATTGTTCCCGGCCAGCGCCAAGTCTCTGGAATTGAACCCGACGTACACCCACACGCTGATCAGCGAAGCACTGGGCAATACCGACCTGCGTATTTCGCAGAACAAACCGGTTACCCCCGCCTTCCTGTTCGCCGCGCTGCTCTGGCCTGCCCTGCCGGCCAAAGTCATTCGCCTGCAGGAACGCGGCATGCCGCCGATTCCGGCCATGCAGGAGGCCGCCCACGAGCTGATCACCGAACAGTGCCAGCGCATCGCCATTCCAAAGCGCTTCACCCTGCCGATCCGCGAGATCTGGGACATGCAGGAGCGTCTGCCTCGTCGTACCGGCAAACGTGCCGATCTGTTGCTTGATAACCCGCGTTTCCGTGCGGGCTACGACTTCTTGTTGCTGCGCGAAACCGCTGGCGAAGAAACCGATGGTCTTGGCGATTGGTGGACTGATTATCAGGAAGGCAACGACAGCGATCGACGCAACATGATTCGTGACTTGGGCAGCAAGCCCGATGCCACCGGTGCAGCCCCGCGCAAACGCCGTCGCAGCAGCGGCAGCAAACGCAAGCGCAATGGCGCCGACGCACCGACCACTTCAGGCGACTGATAGAGGGGCGATTGATCATGGAGCGTGTCTATATAGGCTTGGGCAGCAATCTGGCTGACCCGGCCGAGCAACTGCGCAACGCTCTCAAAGCCTTGGCGCACGTGGCCCAATCCAGGCTGGTGGGCGTGTCTTCCTTTTATGCCAGCGATTCGTTGTTGCCCGGCCAGCCGCGTTTTACCAATGCAGTCGCCGTGCTGGACAGCGAGCTTGAGCCCTTGGCCTTGCTCGACGCATTGCAGGCCATCGAGCTTGATCAGGGCCGCGAACGCCACGAACGCTGGGGCCCGCGCACGCTGGACCTGGATATCCTGCTATTCGGCGAACGCCTGATTGATGAGCCGCGCTTAAAAGTGCCGCACTATCACCTGCACGCCCGGCCTTTCGTCCTATATCCCCTGGCCGAACTTGCGCCTCAGTTACTCTTGGCTGACGGCCGTTACCTTGATCAGTTACTGGCAGACTGCCCATTCGTTGGGCTTGAGCGCCTCTAGCGCCTGGGCCCGACAGCAGAGCTGCGGAGATCCCGGCTCTGTGGGAATTTTTTCGCGAAGTCAGCAACCCGGTTTATCTGCCCAGGAATGCATGATCGGAGGCGCGCGCCGTAACACCTAACGCCCAGTGAGCGGTAACAGGCACACAAAACGGTAACACCCGTAATTGACTTCACGCCCCCTCCTCACGAAGATAGGCGTCCCGCTGTCCCCTACCGGGCACAAGGGCGCAAATCAGGCCATGGATAAACACCGCCAAAGACGGTGCGCCTGTTTTTTCAGATGATCTCACGCGTTGCTCGCAGTAGTTTTCACAGCGCCTGAACGAGGACTTTTTCATGCCAGAAATATCCCTGACGACCCTGCAAGGCCTCAAGCAGAAAGGTGAAAAAATCACCATGCTGACCTGCTATGACGCGACCTTTGCTCACGCAGCCAGCCAGGCAGGCGTCGAAGTTCTCCTGGTCGGCGACTCTCTGGGCATGGTGTTGCAGGGCCATGACAGCACCCTGCCCGTCACCAACGCAGAGATGGCCTACCACGTTGCCAGCGTCAAACGCGGCAATCAGGGGGCACTGATTCTCGCCGACCTTCCTTTCATGGCCTATGCCACCCTTGAGCAGACATTCGCCAACAGCGCGCAGTTGATGCAAGCCGGTGCGCACATGATCAAGGTCGAAGGCGCCGCGTGGCTGGCCGAATCGATTCGGTTGCTGGCCGAACGCGGTATCCCGGTCTGCGCGCACATGGGCCTGACCCCGCAATCGGTGAACATCCTTGGGGGCTATAAGGTGCAAGGTCGCCTGGAGGCTCAAGCTCGCCAGATGCGCGCTGACGCCATCGCACTGGAGCAAGCAGGGGTCTCCATGATCCTGCTCGAATGCGTACCCAGCGAACTGGCCCAGGAAATCACCCACGCCGTAAAAGTCCCGGTGATCGGGATCGGCGCAGGCAGCGGGACTGACGGCCAGGTACTGGTATTGCATGACATGCTTGGCCTGTCCATCACCGGCCGTGTGCCCAAGTTCGTGAGAAACTTCATGACCGGCCAGCCCGATATCCAGTCGGCGTTACAGGCGTATGTCGCAGCAGTCAAAGATGTGAGCTTCCCGGCAACTGAACACGGATTCTCAGCATGAACACAGTAAAAACCGTACGTGAATTGCGTGCCGCCATCGCTCGAGCACGTAGCGAAGGCAAGCGGATCGGCTTGGTCCCAACCATGGGTAACCTGCACAGCGGTCACGCTGCATTAATCGTCAAGGCGGCCCAACGTGCCGATTTCGTGGTGGCGAGCATCTTCGTCAACCCGCTGCAGTTCGGCCCGACCGAAGACCTTGCGACCTATCCGAGAACACTGCCCGCCGATCAGGAGACGCTGCTGCAGGCCGGCTGCCATCTGCTGTTCGCACCGTCGGTCGAAGAAATGTACCCGCATGGCATGGAAGACCAAACCCTGGTCAGTGTTCCGCACTTGTCTGAAGGGCTGTGCGGCGCCAGTCGTCCTGGCCATTTCGACGGCGTGGCCACGGTGGTCAGCAAGCTGTTCAACATGGTTCAGCCCGATCTGGCGGTCTTCGGCCAGAAGGACTTCCAGCAACTGGCAGTGATTCGCGCGCTGGTTCGTGACCTGAACATGCCGATCCAGATCATCGGCGAACCGACCGTACGTGCGGCCGATGGCCTGGCGCTGTCGTCGCGCAATGGCTATCTCAGCGAAGAGCAGCGTGCTGCAGCGCCAGCGCTGTATCGCGTGATAAAACATATCGCCGAGGCTATCCACATCGGCGAGCGCGATTTGAACTTCCTGCTCGCCAACGGCGTGGATCAACTCAAGGCCGCCGGGTTTCGCCTCGATTATCTGGAAATCCGCAACGCAACCACCCTGCGCCCTACCACAGCGGAAGATCACGACCTGGTGATTCTGGCAGCTGCATATATGGGTCCAACACGCTTGATCGACAATCTGCACCTGACCAAGGAATAAAAATGCACGCAATCATGCTCAAGGCCAAGCTACACCGTGCCGAGGTCACTCACGCCGTACTCGACTACGAAGGCTCTTGCGCCATCGACGGCGAATGGCTGGACCTGTCAGGGATTCGCGAATACGAGCAAATCCAGATTTACAACGTCGACAATGGCGAGCGCTTCACCACCTACGCCATTCGTGGCGAAGAAGGGTCACGGATGATTTCCGTGAACGGTGCCGCAGCCCATAAGGCGAAGGTCGGTGACCGTGTGATCATCTGCGCCTATGCTCATTACAGCGAAGCAGAACTGCTCAATTTCAAACCGCGCATGCTGTACATGGCCGCAGGTAATGAACTTAGCCACACCAGCAATGCCATACCCGTGCAGGTTGCCTGAGTTATCCCTGAACACGTAAAAATGACGATCCACTGGAAAGCCCGGCCGTTGACGTGTGAAATAGTACCGAGCGAAGGCAACGCAGCGCGCAGACAGGCCAGGCAACTCGCGTTAGAGTTCAGTGACCCGTCTACGCTCACTGACGGAGCATCGACGTCTTCACATCCACCGTCCGGGCTTTTTTAGCGCCCGAAAAGGCAGTTCAAGTACAAGGAAACCCTCAGCGATGGCGTACTACCGCACTCCTATTGACGCGACTACCCTGCCCGCCTGGCAGGCGCTGAATCAACACCGCGAAGCCATGCAGGATTTCAGCATGCGCGAGGCGTTCAATGCCGACCCGCAACGTTTTACTCAATTCACCCTCAGCAGTTGCGGGCTGTTTCTCGACTATTCAAAAAACCTGATCACCCACGAAACCCGCGACCTGTTGGTGGGCCTTGCTAACGAAGCAGGCTTGCAGGACGCGATCAAGGCGTTATTCTCCGGCGAACTGGTCAACGCATCCGAAGGCCGCCCGGCCCTGCACACTGCGCTACGCCGCCCGGTAGGCGACAAGCTGTCGGTAAACGGCGTCAACGTGATGCCTGAAGTGCATAAAGTGCTCAACCAGATCACCGAGCTGGTCGGACGCATTCATGACGGTTTATGGCGCGGTTACACCGAAAAGCCCATCACCGACGTAGTCAACATCGGCATCGGCGGCTCCTTCCTCGGCCCGGAACTGGTGTCCGAAGCACTGCTGTCTTACGCACAGAAAGGTGTGCGTTGCCACTATCTGGCAAATATCGACGGCAGTGAGTTCCATGAACTGTCGCTCAAGATTCGCGCAGAGACCACCCTGTTCATCGTCTCGTCGAAGTCATTCAACACCCTGGAAACCCTGAAGAACGCCCAGGCCGCACGTGCCTGGTACTTGGCGCAAGGCGGTTCCGAAGCGGAGCTGTACCGTCACTTCATCGCCGTTTCCAGCAACAACGCTGCGGCGGTGGCCTTCGGGATCCGCGAAGAAAACATCTTCCCGATGTGGGATTGGGTTGGCGGTCGTTATTCGCTATGGTCGGCTATCGGCCTGCCGATTGCGCTGGCCATCGGCATGTCCAACTTCAAAGAGCTGCTGTCCGGCGCCTACACCATGGATCAGCACTTCCAGAGCGCACCGTTCGAACAGAACATGCCCGTGCTGCTGGCCCTGCTCGGGGTCTGGTATGGCAACTTCTGGGGTGCGCAAAGCCACGCGATCCTGCCGTACGACCACTACCTGCGCAACATCACCAAGCACTTGCAGCAACTGGACATGGAGTCCAACGGCAAGAGCGTACGCCAGGACGGCTCACCGGTGTCCACCGACACCGGCCCGGTCATCTGGGGCGGCGTCGGTTGCAACGGCCAGCACGCCTATCACCAGTTGCTGCACCAAGGCACACAGCTGATTCCAGCTGACTTCATCGTGCCGATCGTCAGCTTCAACCCGGTGGCCGACCACCACCAATGGCTATACGCCAACTGCCTGTCGCAAAGCCAGGCGCTGATGCTCGGCAAGACCCGCGCCGAAGCCGAAGCCGAACTGCGTGACAAAGGCATGGCCGAAGAAGAAATCCAGAAACTCGCACCGCACAAAGTGATTCCGGGCAACCGCCCGAGCAACACCCTGGTCGTAGAGCGTATCAGCCCACGCCGTCTTGGCGCGCTGGTGGCAATGTACGAGCACAAGGTCTTCGTCCAGAGCGTCATCTGGGGCGTCAACGCCTTCGACCAATGGGGCGTGGAACTGGGTAAGGAACTGGGCAAAGGCGTCTACAACCGCCTGACCGGTAGCATTGAAGAGCCGGCAGACGACGCGTCGACCCAAGGCTTGATCAATTACTTCCGTGGTCGTCACCGCGGCTGATCCACCCTTCGCAACACCTCAAAACCCGCCCCCTCGCAAGAGGCGGCGGGTTTTTTAATGCCCCTGCCCATACTCCACATAACGCGCCATCAAGTTCGGGCGGCGGAAGGTGTCGATCTGATCGATCTGGCCACGTATGTGGTAGAGCGCCCCTTCAAACGTTTCGTCGTCCATGTCGATCCACAACCGTGGATTACGGCCGACTTCGCGGTCGTATTGCGCGGTGACGGGGTCGAGGTGGCGGAATTCTTCGTAGCGTGGCAAGTCGGGCAACGGGCGGCTGGTGTCCATGTAGTTCTGCAGGAAGTCCCACATGGCACAGCACAACTCGCCAGCACCCGGTGGAACCAGCGCGCCGAAGTTGATGACGATGTCCCGATAGCGATGGGCGATGTACAGCACATTCATCGGCAAGCCCTGACGGTCCGGGGTCGTGGCGATATAGGCGTCGAACTCGTAAAACGGCGCGGTCAGCTCACCGATGGTGCCGTTCTTTTTGTATTCGCCTTTGTTGTCGTAATCGAACAGGGTGACAAGGCCGGTGCGACGGTTGATCTCCCAGATGGGGCCTCGGGAGGGTTTGACCCAGAGGTGGGGGAAGTAGCGGATGACTAATGAGGCGAGTGCCCAGCACGCTATTGGAATGCCTGAAAACCAAATAAAGAAACTGTTAAAGCTGTCTACTGTTATTTCGATCCATGTTCCATCAAGCTTAGCTATAGCTACGAAAAGCGTAAAAACACTTGGAATCAGACCAATCAGGAAGAACCACTTCCCAAACAAATGTAAATAAATCCAAAACCTTGATCGTTTCGACCACAACGAAAATCTAAAGCGCTCTTGATCCTCCCTATCATGAAAATCCACATGTTCATAGGGTGCTGGCACATAAGTACCTAAGGCCAACTGCTCTTTCTTTTCCTGTTGACCTTTCTCTACACGACGCAGATTTTTTGGTGCCGCTTCTCTCAAAAAATCATCCGGTGCAACCTCCTGCGTCATCCCCCACGGCAGACGCACCTTGGCAAAACGTCGGATCCACGAACGCTCTGCCGAAGGCGGTTGGCTGGGAATCTGATCAGAGCGGTAGGCTGTAGGCGCGTAATAAGATGAGTTCATGGCCGTCATTCGCCGCTCTGCGCTTTATGGGCGGTTTCATCGGCCCAGAACAGCTGTTCGACTTTCTCGAAGTTCGGCTTGGCGTAGGTCACCTCACTGGAGCTCAATCGACATACTCCGCATACCGCGCCATCAGATTAGGACGGCGGAAGGTGTCGATCTGATCGATCTGGCCACGCATGTGGTAGAGAGCCCCGTCAAACGTTTCGTCATCCATATCGATCCACAACCGTGGATTGCGACCGACTTCGCGGTCGTATTGCGCGGTGACGGGGTCGAGGTGGCGGAATTCTTCGTAGCGCGGCAAATCGGGCAGCGGGCGGCTGGTGTCCATGTAGTTCTGCAGGAAATCCCACAGGGCACAGCACAACTCGCCAGCGCCCGGCGGAACCAGCGCGCCGAAGTTGATGACGATGTCACGATAGCGGTGGGCGATGTACAGCACATTCATCGGCAAGCCCTGACGGTCCGGGGTCGTGGCGATATAGGCGTCGAACTCGTAAAACGGCGCGGTCAGTTCACCGATGGTGCCGTTCTTTTTGTATTCACCGTTATTATCGTAATCAAACAGCGTGACAAGGCCGGTGCGACGGTTGATCTCCCAGATCGGACCTCGAGAGGGTTTGACCCAGAGGTGGGGGAAGTAGCGGATGACTAACGAGGCAAGAGCCCAGCCAACAAGTTGAGGCAGTAGAAATACATGGGCTGATGCTTCGATTAACGAAAGTAGAGCTTCTAAATAAGGCAGCCTTGATTTTGTGGCACCAGCTAGTACGGTGATTAGATATACGGGAGATATGATAATAAATCCCCATTTCCCGAAGAGGTGTAAATAAATCCAAAATTGAGAACGCTTTGACCACAAGGAAAATCTGAACCGTTCATGATCTTCGCGATCATGAAAGTCCACGTGCTCATAGGGAGCTGGAACGTAAGTACCTAGCGCGAGTTGTTCTTCCCTATCTTTTAACAAAAACTCTTGACGACGAAGGGTGGCTGGTTTTCTTCCGGTCATAAAATTGTCAGGGGCAACCTCCTGCGTCATGCCCCACGGTAACCGCATCTTGGCAAAGCGTCGGATCCACGAGCGCTCTGCCGAAAGCGGTTGTTTGGGAATATGGTCGGAGCGGTAGGCGGTGGCCGCGTAGTAAGACGAGCTCATGGTAGTCATTCGTCGCTCACCGCTTTATGGGTGATTTCATCAGCCCAGAACAGTTGTTCGCCTTTTTCAAAAATTGGTTTGACGTGGGCTGGACCGAACGGGGTCGGGTCCTTGGGCGGTGGTGCGGGGAACACCCAAGTGCGGCTGCCATCGTTAAATGACAATTGAACACGGACCAGCCAGCGATAGATCTCGGCGGGGCGGCTTTTTGAGGGTTCCGCGGGCTGGTTACGTGGCAACGTGACATATAACTCAATCCCATTGGGCCTTGAGCGATAGGCGACAGGCTTCTCACGGGTGAGCGAATTGCGCTCGTGACTCCATTCATGGCGCAACGTGTAATGCGCTTCCGTTAGCTGCTGCCTGCATTCAACCAGGGTATTGAGTTCCTGACTCAGCAGCCCCGGCAGATTGCTCTCGATCAGGATGCAGGTGTTGGCCTCCCGCACGCTGAAGGGCACTGGACTTCCGTCATTGATTTTGGGGGCGAATTCGTGGTCCGGATTAGGGCGCGAGCTGATGCGGATATCGGCAAACAAGCTGACCAGATAGTAGAAGGCCTGTTGCGGATCTTGCAGGTGGGGAATTCGGCCACTGGCGGGACCGAAGGGGCCAGCACGGAGCCAGTCTTCGACCGCGTTGCTGCTGAGCCAGTAGGCGATGCCCGCGCCGACGCTGATCGCTATCAACGTGATCCAGCCCATTGGACCCAGGCCGAGGAACGTGGCGCCGCCGACCATCAAGGTGCTGGCGATGCCGGTCAAACCACCCGCAGCCATCAGCAGATGGCCCCACATGGCATCGTCGCCCCATTGATAGGCATGCCAGGCGTCGTAGAGGTTGAGGCCGACAAAAATCGATCCTGCGCCGATCTGAGCGAGCAAGCGCCCCGTAAACTCCTTCAAGAAGTGCTTACTCAATGGGCCAAGAACTCGCTCTGCTGAGGTTTCGGAAATAGTGAATAGCGTCGTGCGAGCTGCGGCTAGAACGGATTGGCTGCTGGCCAATTTGACGGTCAGTGCCTCCATGGCGATCAATAAATCTAATCCAGCTCCGACTGCCCCCCCTATAGCCCTCAATTGTCCTTTTTCTCGCTCGGAAGCTTCCCACGCTACCGACTCATTCCTCAAATTCCACAACTCCAACATCCCCACCGCCGCCGCAAACGGCGTCGAGTTCAGCGCCCGATACATCCACTCGCTCTGCAATGCGTTCCGGCTCTTCACCGCATCCTGTATGGCCGTTCCCTTGGTGGTGACCTGCTCGGTCATATTCAGTTGCCACGCCGCATTGACCCGTTGGTTCACGCCGCTGATCAGTCGCGACATCCGATGATCGCGGGGCATGGCGATGACGACGGTATTGGCTCGTAGATCGCCTCCGGTGCGGTAATGGTCCTGGCCAACCTTCGACGACCCGGAGGGGCCTCGATAGTCGAGGTGAGGCCGTCGCAGGCGTTCTGACATCTCCGGCAAGTCGGTCAGGCCGAATACGTAGTAGTTCTTGTTTCTCGCCTCTTGGTGGCGCATGAAGTGTGCATCGCCAAAGGCCCCCGGCAGCATGCTGCGCAGTTGCGCCAAGGCCCGCTGACGTTGGCGCATGTTCAGCGCCGGGGCTGGGCGTTCGGCGCCAGGGACCGGAATGTGTTGGGTTGCGTTTAGCGCCTGTTCCGCCACATCCACCGAGCCTTGCAGGTTTTCGTGGAAGCTGATCAAGGTCGCCGCGACGACTTTCAGGGTGCCGGTCAGGGTGTTGTTGAGGCTGCCACTTTCCAGCAAACCTGCCAGTAAATGGGCGTCGAGCGTATTGAGTTGCTTGGCATCGACGGCGTCGCTGCTGACGGCCCCAAGCAGCGCGTTCGGCCGAAACAGGCCATTGCCGTCATTGATGTCGGCGACCGCGGGCTGAACATAGGGCGCCTCCATATCTTGCTGTGCGAGGTCGGGCCACAGCATCCGATGCAACGCATGCCCTTCTTCATTGGCCATTCGGCTGATCAGTTGTTGCCCGACACTGGCCTTGGCTTTGTAGAGGCTGATGCCGGTCACCGCGTCAGTGACATCGCCGTTGACCGCAAAGGGGTCCATTTGCGCGGGCGTCATGGCGAGGCTGGCGAACAGCCGACTGACGAAGTGCATGGCGGCGACGTAGTCGAAGCCGTCGAGGCTCAGGTGATCGGCCAGGGTTTGTTCGGTTTCTGCTTGTTGCAGGGTGTCGCTCAACAGCGCCTGACTCATGTCGAGCTGGCGCCAGAGTTGCACTCGTTCGCCGGTGGCGGTGAAGCGGTTGATGTCGATCCGACCCTGATCCTTGAGCTTCTCCATACCCTGATGCAGCGGATTTTTCTGCCCACCCACGGTCTGCGGCACGATCAATTGTTGCACCAGAAGCGCGCTGGCGTGATGGGTGTAATGGCTGGCGCGCTGGGCGCACAGGTTCAACAGATGTTGCTGGTCGTGAATCCGCGTCTGCACGTGGCGCAGGCGATAGTGCGGGTCGTGCAGCAGCACGCCGTACAGTTCGCGTTTTCGTGCACTTAACAGCACATCAGCCACCGCTGGCTGCGCTTGCCAGAACTCATCGGCGATCTGGGTTTCGGGATCGCACACCTGTTCCAGCCAATGGGCCCAGGCGCCGGTTTCCACGGAGGTTGGCTGATAGGCCACTTCACCCTTCTCACAGCGAACCACATGCTGGCGCGCTGCGCTCAAGGCAATGGCCGGGAACTGCCCGCTCAGGTCGCACAGGTAGCGGCCCGGTTGGTCGAGCAGCCATTCGTAACCGGGTTGGCGGGCGCGTTGCGGGGCGACCAGGCTAACCGGGAAGGCGTGCGAGCTGAGGTTGAGCCTGGCGACATGCGCCGCGCCCGCCGCAGACTGGTTGGCCGCGTCATAGGCGTCGAATGCGCTGAACGCTTCGAGCATTGCCACGCCGTCCGGTTTATCGAGGAACACACGCTTGAATTTGTCTCGCGAACTGCGCAAGTCCGGGCTTTGGCAGCGTTGTGCGCGCAACGCCGGGTCTTGCTCAAGACGTCGCAAGCGCGGCCCGCTGAGCTGCACCTCGCTGAAACAGAGCTGCGGCGACACCTGCTGATCGTTCCAGCTGGACGGCAACCAGATGTCCTCCAGCGCCTGCCCGGTGGCCAGTCGAGGGCCCTCCTCGATCTCGTCGCCCATGCGATAACGGTTGAGGTCGATGTCGTGATACGTGGTCTGCTCGTCTGCGACCCGCACCTCCAGCTCGCGCCACAGCCGATCGCCCAAAAAGACATAAATGAACCCTGCGCGGCACAACACCGGCGTGCCGTGATCGTGGGCGCTGTTGGCGCCGGGCAGCGCAACGAAGGGCACCACCGGCATGATCTGATTCCACTGCGCGTCGAACTGGCGCAGGGTGATCGCGACCTCGGGCAAGAGCAGGCGAATGGGACTGCCTTCGACCGAGTCGATCTCCAGCCACAGACGGTGGGTGTAGTGATTTTTCCAGTTCCAGACGTGCAGGGCGCTGTCCACAAAGTAGGGCTTTTTCAGCGTTTCAGGCTTGTCTTCGGCAGTCAGGGTGTCCAGGCGTTTTCCGGCGTGGTCATAAAACGCCAGGCGCTGACTGGCCGGATGTTGGTTGCCGGTGACCTGTACGATCAATTTATTGATTTCGCAGCATGGGCCACGGCCGAGCTTGCTCTGGGCCATGTCAGGACTCCTGTCCGTTCGCAATGTACTGATCAAGGGCCAGGCTTTGTTCCGCGCTAAGCACCAAGAGGTGGTTGGAGGTGCTGGGAAGCCAGGTGTCGGCGTGAGGGCTGTCCAGGCTTTGCCATCCGGTTTCACGCGACGCATGCCAGTTCAAACGGCTGATCGGGCCGAGCCAGAGGTTGAGGTTCTCATCGGTGCAGGCGGGGAAAAAGCACTCGGCAACGGCCGGGTTCCAATAATGCAGCATGCCTTTGCGGGTCTGTTTGAAGCGAATGATCAGCAGATGCCGCAGGTGTTCACGTACCGCTTCGGCGCTGTGTTCACTCTCTATCACCAATCCCGGCCAGTGGGTGGGTGCTTCCTTGATCGCCTGTAGCAGTGTCCCGTCGTCGCCGTCTTTCACCAACAACGGGCTGAACTGCGAATAGATCATCAATTCAGTTGAATCAAACAGGCGCACAAAATCCGGACGACCCATCTGCCGGAAAAGAGAAGGCAGCAAATGGTCGGTGTGTACCAAGAGCATCCAAGTCGTCATGAGTGTGCTCCCGGATTCATAGCTTCGCGGCAACCGCAGTCCTCACGTGGGCAGTCCATGGGTGTACCGCCTTCTGGCATTTGGCACATCTCGACAATGGCCTCACCGCCAAGGAACTGCTGTAGGAACGTTGAGCTTGGTGGCAAAACGTCAGCCTCGAGTGCTTGAGTGTCGCCCGGCGCCAACGGCATCGCTGGCGTGCCCAGCATCGGCACGCCGCCTAACAGAATGGGTGTACTGCTGAAAATGCCGGCCGGATTAAGGACGATATGTTGACCTCCGGCGCTCAGCGTCAGACCCAGGCCGGCGTTTATGACGATGTCGTTACCGGTGACGTGCACTTCTTGCCCGGCCTCCATCGCCAACACCTGACCCACGCGGGTGTGGCTGCTGCCTGCCACCTGCAGGTGATCGCCCGCCAGCAACTGAACCTTGCGCTCGCCGGTGAGGGTCCGGTGTTCCTCACTTTTGAGTACCGAGGTGCTGTTGCCCTTGATGGTTTCCAGGCGCTGACCGCCAATTTCAGTCCGGCTGTCGTTCTGGATCAGCTGTTCCATGTCGCGCTGGGCACGCAGGTAGACCCGTTCCGCCCCGCTCTTGTCGTCAAAATGAACTTCGTTGAAACCGGTACTTGCACTGGAACTCCGGCTGCGAAAGACGCTTTTGGTCTTGTTTTCAGGCAGTCCATGCGCAACGGGATTCAGGTTATTGGGCAGGCAGCCGACGATAACCGGCTTGTCGGCATCCCCTTCAAGGTATGAAACCAGTACCTCCATGCCCACCCGGGGAACGGTGACGGCGCCATACCCATCGCCTGCCCAACTGGATGCAACCCGCACCCAGCAACTGGTTGTTTCATCGTCCTGTTCGCTGCGGTCCCAGTGGAATTTGACTTTGACCCGACCGAATGTGTCGCAGTAGATTTCTTCATTCACAGGACCGGTGACCCTGGCGGTCTGGGTGCTGTGGATTCGCGGTTTCGGGTGCTCCAGCGCCGGACGGAACTGGACCGCTTCCGCAATGGCGGTGAAGGTGTTGCGGTACCCCTGAACGATGCGCCCGTCTTCAACCGGGCTGCTGTCGGCCAGTTCTTCGAGGACCTGCGGCTGTCTTGCTTCATGCTGTACAAAAACCAGCACCCAGTGGGTTTCGGGGTCGTAATCCGGCACCAGGTGCACGCGCGATCCACTGCGTAAAAGCGGCGCATCACTCTCACCATCCGCCAGGCGAAACCCGGTTTGATGGCGCTCAAGCGCACGCTTGGATAAAACGTCACCGCGCCGCCGCTCTTCGAAATTCCCGGGGTAGACGTAATCCTCCAGGTAGGGACCGTATTTGGGGACTTCGCCGCTCTCCCATTGCGCCTGGGTTCGCAGGGGATTTTGCAGGCTCTGCAGCGGGATATGGGTCTGTTTGAAGTCATGGTCGCGCAGGGCGACATGATTGGTTTGGGCGGTAAGACGTACGCCAAAGGCCTTGACCACCGGACCTTCTGCCACCAGGCCGCTGGCCGGTTTGAACGGCAACACCTGCGGAGATTGCTGCGGGAATCGGGTTTCATCGTCGGCAAAGATCAGGCAATGACTGTCTGGCGTGTGCTCAAACCGATAGAAAATCCCCTCTTCTTCGCATAACCGGCTGAGAAAGTGCAGGTCCGACTCGTCGTACTGCACGCAGTAGTCGCGCGGCGCCACGCTCCCCGTGATGCGGTCGAACGATGCATCGGTGCCCTTCAGCATGCGATGCCCTTTCAGCACCTCAAGAATGATCTCCGGCACGGTCATTTTCTGGAACGAACGGCGATGGCTCGAATGTTCCAGAAAAGCCAGATAAGGCGCCAGCACCAGATGGTAATGGGTGAACGCCCCGCCTGTTTTGCCTTTGCGAATCGCATAAACATGACCGTGCAGCCCCTGCCCTTGCGCCCCGAATCTCAGGTAGGCCGCTTTATGCAGCAAGCCGTCCAACGCGTGGGATGAGCGCCTGCTCACCAGTTCGATGTTGATTTCATAGGGTCGGCTCAGCGCCTCGGTCCCGTGAAAACTCAACACCTGCAAGTCAGTTTGCTGCTGCCCGTTGATGTCCAGACAGAACTTCGGGGTAAGGCCGGGATGAGACATGCGCGCATCTTCGTGTTGGAAGGGGCACGCAGTGTCATTGACGATGTATGTCTACACAGCCAGCCAGCGCCGTTGGATCATGTAGGACTGTTCCGGTAACCGCGCAGGGTCGTACTGACGTACTCCGCCAAACATGGATGCGGGTCCCGTCCCCTTGAACCAATCCCCACCAAAGCGCACCCTGATGACTTGTTGCATCAACAAGAATAAGGATCAACCCATGTTCGATATCAGCGTTTTCCCGAAAGCCGACGCCGTGCGTAAAGCTGCGCAGCTGAGCCCCGCTGACTATCAGCGGATGTATCAACAGTCAGTGGAACACCCCGACATCTTCTGGGCCGAACAAGCCAAGACGTTTCTCGACTGGTCCAGACCTTGGCAGCAAGTGCAGCACGCGGACCTGAACACTGGCGAGGCCAGCTGGTTCAAGGGCGGCGAATTGAATGTCAGCTACAACTGCATCGATCGTCATCTGAAAGAGCGTGGCGATCAGATCGCGATCATCTGGGAAGGCGACAATCCGGGCGAGTCCGCCGAAATCACCTATAAAAAGCTGCATCACAACGTTGCCCGTCTGGCGAACGTACTCAAAAGTCGCGGAGTGAAAAAAGGTGACCGGGTCTGCATCTATATGCCGATGATCCCCGAGGCCGCCTACGCGATGCTCGCCTGCACCCGAATCGGCGCCGTGCATTCGGTGGTGTTCGGCGGGTTCTCGCCAGACGCGTTGCGTGACCGGATTCTCGATGCCGATTGCCGCACCGTGATCACTGCCGATGAAGGGGTGCGCGGGGGTAAATATGTCGCGCTCAAGAAGAATGTCGACAAAGCACTGCAAAGCTGCCCGAACGTCAGCACCGTACTGGTGGTAGAACGCTCCCAGGGCGACGTGGAATGGGTCGAAGGTCGCGACATTTGGTACCACGACGCCGTGCGTGGCATGAGCGCTGACTGCCCGCCCGAGCCAATGGATGCGGAAGACCCGCTGTTCATCCTCTATACCTCAGGCAGTACCGGCAAGCCCAAAGGCGTGCTACACACCACCGGCGGTTATTTGCTGCAAGCCGCAATGACCTTCAAGCATGTGTTCGACTACCAAGACCAAGAAATTTTCTGGTGCACCGCCGATGTCGGCTGGGTTACCGGTCACAGCTATATCGTCTATGGCCCGCTGGCCAATGGCGCCACCACGCTGATTTTTGAAGGCGTGCCGAACTACCCCGACGCTTCGCGCTTCTGGCAGGTAATCGACAAGCACCAAGTCAACATTTTCTATACCGCACCCACAGCCCTGCGCGCCTTGATGCGTGAAGGACCGGGGCCGCTGCAAAGCACCTCACGCGAGAGCCTGCGCGTGCTCGGCAGCGTCGGCGAGCCAATCAACCCTGAAGCATGGGAGTGGTATTTCCATCAGGTCGGCAAGGAGCGCTGCCCCATTGTCGATACCTGGTGGCAGACCGAAACCGGCGGCATCATGCTGACCCCGTTGATCAGTGCCAGCCACCTCAAACCGGGCTGCGCGACGCGTCCGTTGTTCGGGGTTCAGCCGGTATTGCTGGACGAGCAAGGCAAGGAAATCATCGGTGCGGGCAGCGGCGTTCTGGCGATCAAGGCCAGTTGGCCGGGACAGATTCGTAGCATATACGGCGACCAACAGCGCATGGTCGAGACCTATTTCAAACCCTATCCGGGCTACTACTTCACTGGCGACGGCGCTCGCCGCGACGAGGATGGCGACTACTGGATCACTGGCCGCGTCGACGACGTACTCAACGTGTCTGGACACCGGATCGGCACTGCAGAAGTTGAAAGCGCACTGGTGCTGCACGACAGCATCGCCGAAGCCGCAGTGGTCGGTTACCCCCATGACGTCAAAGGCATGGGGATTTACGCATTCGTCACGCCGATGAAAGGTGTCGAGACAAATGATGCGTTGAAAAAAGAACTGCTGGCCCACGTCGCCCAGGAAATCGGCAGCTTTGCCAAACCGGAATTGATTCAGTGGGCACCCGCCCTGCCGAAAACCCGCTCAGGCAAGATCATGCGCCGGATTTTGCGCAAAATTGCCTGCAATGAACTGGACAGCCTGGGTGATACGTCGACCCTGGCTGACCCGAGTGTGGTCGAAGGCCTGATCGATAAACGCCTGAACCGTTGAACGTGACGGGCGCAGCCCTCCCTGCGCCCGACTCAGATGTTGAGAGCCCATGGAATTCATTCGTAGCCGTATCGAAACCCAAGTCATGAGTCTGACGGGATTGTCTCTGGGTCAATTGGACCTGGAAAACCCTAAAGGTGATCCCGGCCTGTTCGGCCCCAAGGCCATCTGCTGGCAGGTGCATGGCGACTTCAGCAGCATGCTGATCGGCGGCATCAGCGCATTGATGCTGCAAGCCCTGCATCCATTGGCGCTGGCCGGGGTCTGGGATCACTCGACCTTTCGTCAGGACATGCTTGGCCGCCTTCGCAGGACCGGCCAGTTTATTTCAGGGACAACCTTCGGTTCGACCCGCGACGCCAACTGGCTGATAGAAAAGGTGCGCACCATCCACTTGCAAGTGACGGGTACTGCACCCGACGGACGCCCCTATGCGGCCAGTGATCCGGATCTGTTGACGTGGGTGCATGTGGCCGAAGTCAGCAGTTTTCTAGCCGCCCATTTGCGCTATCGCAACCCCGAGTTGTCAGGTGACGCACAGGATGCGTATTACGCAGAAGTTGCCACCATCGCCGAACGACTCGGCGCGCGTGAGGTGCCACGTTCAAGGCAAGCGATTGCCGACTATCTCGAACGGATGCGCCCGCAGTTGATCTGTGATGAGCGCAGCCGCGAGGTGCTGCGATTATTGCTGAATGCGCCTGCTCCGAGCAGGCTGGCCAAGCCATTCGGTGCCTTAATGATGCAGGCGGGCATCGACCTGTTACCGGTATGGGCCAGCGATTTGTTCGCGATCCATCAGGGTCCGCTGCAACGCGCATTGATCCGCGCCAGCGTCAGACGTAGCGTGCCCCTGTTACGCTGGGCGGTGCGCAATGGCTCAGTTCAGCGCGCCCACCGACGGATGGGGCTATCCTGCTGACCGACCTGAAACACACTCTCGGCCGCCGGTTTCTCGTTGGAACCTGAGCGGCCATGTGTGACACCATGCGTACCATTGTCATAGCCACCGCCACAGCGAATAGGGCCAACTGAATCAGGCCCGACGCAAAATTCAATAATAGTGAGGACCTTTGCCATGCAAGACGTCGTTATCGTTGCCGCCACCCGTACCGCTGTCGGTGCGTTCCAGGGTGCCCTGGCGAATATTTCCGCAGTCGATCTTGGCGCTGCTGTCATTCGCCAACTGTTGTCTCAAACCGGACTGGATGTTGCTGAAGTCGATGAAGTGATCATGGGCCATGTATTGACCGCAGGCGCCGGGCAGAACCCTGCCCGTCAAGCCGCGATCAAGGCGGGGCTGCCTTTCGCGGTACCGGCAATGACCGTGAGCAAGGTCTGTGGCTCAGGCTTGAAGGCCCTGCATCTGGCGGCTCAGGCAATTCGTTGCGGCGACGCGGAAGTGGTCATCGCGGGCGGTCAGGAAAATATGAGCCTGTCCAATTACGTCATGCCCGGTGCACGTACCGGTCTGCGTATGGGCAACAGCACCCTGGTCGACACGATGATCAGCGATGGTTTGTGGGATGCATTCAACGACTATCACATGGGCATCACTGCCGAAAATCTGGTGGAAAAGTACGGCATCACCCGCGAAGCACAAGATGCTTTCGCCGCCGCGTCACAACAGAAAGCTGTGGCCGCCATCGAAGCCGGGCGTTTTGTCGACGAAATCACCCCGATCCTGATCCCGCAGCGCAAAGGCGATCCGCTCTCGTTCGCCACGGACGAACAACCGCGCGCCGGGACGACCGCCGAATCGTTGGCCAAACTCAAGCCAGCGTTCAAGAAAGATGGCTCCGTCACCGCAGGCAACGCTTCGTCGCTGAATGACGGCGCCGCTGCCGTCATCCTGATGAGTGCCGCCAAAGCTGAAAAGCTCGGGCTGCCGGTTCTCGCGCGCATCGCGGCTTACGCCAACGCAGGTGTCGACCCGGCAATCATGGGCATTGGCCCGGTCAGCGCCACTCGTCGTTGCCTGGCCAAGGCGGGCTGGTCGCTGGAGCAACTTGACCTGATCGAAGCCAATGAGGCGTTTGCCGCGCAAGCTTTGTCAGTCAGCAAGGAGCTGGGCTGGGACATGAACAAGGTCAACGTCAACGGCGGCGCCATAGCCCTTGGCCACCCGATTGGTGCATCAGGCTGCCGCATTCTGGTCACGCTGCTGCACGAGATGATCAAGCGCGACGCCAAAAAAGGACTCGCAACCTTGTGCATCGGTGGTGGTCAGGGTGTGGCATTGGCGCTTTCCCGCTGAGTCTGCTGCGCCTGATCTGACGTCATCGCGGGCAAGCATGCTTGCCCGCGATCAATGCCCGCGCTTAACTGTTAAACTGCCGCGCCCATTTCCAACCCAAGGCGCTGTGCATGTCTTCCTTGAATCAGGCGCTAAGCGTCGCCCTCGATAACCGCGAACCACTGCTTGCCGAGTTGCATCAACAAGGCACGGATTGCTATCGGCTATTCCATGGCAGCCAGGAAGGTGCTAGCGGCCTGACCATCGACCGCTATGGCCCGCAATTGCTGGTGCAGAGTTTCCACCACTCTCTGGAACGCGAGGTCCTGCTGGAACTGCACGCGGCCGTCAATACACGTCTGGGGCTCGATACCCTGCTGGTCTACAACGACCGCTCCCAAGGCAACTCGCGAATAGACCGTAACGACGCCGTATACAAAGCCGAAGACGCGGCACTGGTGGATATGATCGGCCACGAGTGGGGCCTGAACTACCGCGTACGCGGGCGCCATGCCGGGCAGGACCCGCTGCTGTTTCTCGACTTGCGTAATACGCGTGGCTGGATAAAACAACACAGCGCCGGCAAGACCATGCTGAACCTGTTTGCGTATACCTGTGGCGTTGGCCTGAGCGCGGCGGCGGGCGGAGCGCGGGAAGTATGCAATCTGGACTTTGCCGAAGGTAATCTGGCGGTGGGTCGCGAAAATGGCGTCCTCAACCCTCAATTGAAAGCCATGAAGTTTGTGCAATCCGATTACTTCCCGGCGATCCGCCAACTGGCAGGCTTGCCCATAGCACCACGCCGCGGAAATAAGTTGCCCGAATATGTGCGCCTCGAGCAACGGCAATACGACCTGGTGTTCCTTGATCCGCCTGCGTGGGCAAAAAGTGCATTCGGCACCGTCGATTTATTGCGAGATTACCAGAGCCTGCTCAAACCGGCGGTATTGACCACGGCCACCGATGGCGTGTTGATCTGCTGCAATAATCTGGCGAAGGTCAGCATGGAGGACTGGCGCGAACAGGTGCTACGCTGTGCCAGCAAGGCCGGGCGCCCGGTACGCGACTGGCAGGTTCTGACGCCGGGCAGCGACTTTCCGTCTCAGGACCAGCAACCGCCGCTCAAAACGCTGATACTGCAACTCTGACGCCCGACGCAAGAAAGGAAACTTCCGACACGCACTTGAGGGTACTTCTGGGGAACCAGATTCGCGTGCCATACTCCAAGGACCTCCGACAGACAGACGACGCCTCACATGCCCAAAGGATTGAAACGCGCTATTTGCGCCTTGCTGACCGTCATCGCGCTTTATAGCTTGCTGGGGTTCTTGATTCTGCCCGGCATCGCATTGCGGATAGTCAATCAACAACTGGCCACCTATTCCACGGTACCGGCAACGCTGGGTCGTCTGGAAATCAACCCCTACACACTGGAAGTCACCCTGTGGGGCCTGAACATCGGCACGCCGGGCCAGGAGCAGGTCGGTTTCGAGCGGTTGTACACCAACCTGCAGATTGACAGCCTGTGGACCGGCGCCCTGCATCTGGCGGCTGTCGAGCTGGACAAACCCAAGTCCGAACTTCTCTTCAGCAAGGACGGCACGCTGAATCTGGCGAAGCTGTTCAAGCTACCGGCCAGCGAGCCGGCCAAGGACGCGCCACCCGGCAAGCCTTTCCCGATGCGGGTAGACCACATCAAATTGGCTGACGGTTATGTCCACTTCCAGGATCTACGCCCCAGCGAACCGATTGAATTCCTTTACGACAAGCTGAGTCTGGAGCTGAAAAATCTCAGCACCCTGCCCGAAGACAATGCCGACATGACCCTGGTTGCAGTAGGTCCTGGCGGCGGTCGAGTCGACTGGGTCGGGCGCGTCAGCCTGGTACCGATTGCCTCCGAAGGTAAGCTAAAAGTCACTGACGGCAAGATGAAAGTCTGGTGGCCCTACGTGCGCGATGCGCTGCCGTTCGTACTGCAAGACGGCATTCTGAACTTCAGCACCGACTACACACTCAGCCTGGCCAGCACAACCGAACTGCAACTGACCAATACCGCCTTGAGCGTTGCGCCCTTCGCGATCAATGCGCCGGACGGTCGGCCACTGGTGCGCCTGGAACGACTGGACGTCACAGAGACCTCTATCGACCTGGCCAAACAGCAGGTGACCGTCGGCAAGATCCGCAGTAATAAACTGGAAACCTGGGCTGCGCGTGAAGCGGATGGCGAACTCGATTGGCAGAAGCTGTTTGCCAGCCAACCGAAAAAACCGGCCTCCGCCGCAGCCATCAAGGCGCCGGCGACCTCAGCCGGTAGCGCCCCCGAAGTCGCCCAACAGCCCATTGCCAGCAAACCCTGGCAGGTGCTGCTGCGTGATGTGCAACTGCGCAACTATCAGATTCACCTGGCTGATCGGGTCCCCAAGGAACCCGTTGCGCTTGAAGTAGGCCCGCTGAACCTCGACGTGCAGAATTTCGACAGCCTCAACAAATCGCCTTTCAGCCTCAAGCTTGATACCGGGCTGGGCAAACAAGGGCATATCACTGCCATGGGCGACGTCAATCTGAGCCCGGTCAGCGCCAAATTGCAGGTCACCACCAAAGACATTGACCTGCGTGTCGCGCAGTCTTATATCAGCCCGTTCATCCGCCTTGAACTGCGTAGCGGCATGCTCGGCAGCGAGCTGGCAGTCAATCTCAAGAGCACCGCGCCGCTGATCTTCAGCGTCACCGGCAAGGCCCAAATCGACCAATTGCACACCCTCGACACCCTCAAGCAGCGCGACTTTCTCAAGTGGCAGCAGGTGGTGCTTGAAGGACTGGATTATCAACACGGCGACAGCCTGACGATCGCCAAGGTCAATCTGCTACAACCGTATGCGCGTTTCATAATCAACGATGACCGCACCACCAACATTGATGATCTGTTGATCCCACAGCCAGCCGACAGCGGCAAACCCGCGACTAAACCAGCCGCAGGCAAGGTCTCTGCAAGCGGCGAAAAACCGATGGGGATTCGCATCGGGGAAGTGAATATCAACGACGGCTCCGCGAACTTCGCCGATCTCAGTCTCACACCCAACTTTGCCACCGCCATTCAGCAGCTCAACGGCAAAATCGGCACGCTGGACAACCGTCAGCCGAAGCCTGCGACGGTCAATATCAATGGCAAGGTTGATCGCTATGCGCCGGTGACCATCAAAGGCAGCCTCAACCCCTTCGACCCCTTGGCCAGTCTCGACATCGCGACCAGTTTCAAGCGCGTAGAACTGACCACACTGACGCCGTACTCAGGTAAATTCGCTGGCTACCGCATCCGCAAAGGTCGCCTGAATCTCGACCTGCATTACATGATCACCAAAGGCCAGCTCAAGGCCGAAAACAAAATGGTGGTCGAACAGCTACAGCTGGGTGAGAAGGTCGAGAGCGCCAGTGCGGTCGATTTGCCGATTCGCCTGGCCATTGCCTTGCTGAAGGACTCAGATGGCAAGATTTCCATCGAGCTGCCTATTTCCGGCGACTTGAACAATCCCCAGTTCAGCGTAATGCCAATCATTTGGCAGACGTTGCGCAATTTGGTAGTGCGCGCAGCTGAAGCACCCTTCAAGTTCATCGGGGGTTTAATCAGTGGCGGCGAGTCTCAAGACCTCGGCAGCATTGCGTTCACCCCCGGATCGAGTGACTTGACCAGCGACGCACAATCCGCCCTGAACAAGCTCTCCGCCGCACTCAAGAAGCGCCCGACGTTACATCTCGAGATCGAAGGCACCAGCTCGGTCAGCAGCGATGGCCCGCTGATCGCTGCTCAACGTCTGGAGCGCGAATACCAGAGCACGTACTACAAGATTCTTCAGCGTCGCGGTGACAAAGTTCCGGCTCAAGCCTCACTGTTGCAAGTGCCCGAAAACGAAAAACCACCCATGCTCGAAGGTATTTATCGCACCCTGCTCAAGCAACAACCGCCCGCCGAGTGGACCGGTCTGGGTAAGGAAGAGCGCGCCGCGAAAATGCGCGTGGACGTGATCAAATCCTGGAGCACCAACACTGCATTGCTCCGCCAGTTGGGCCAGGCGCGCGCCGGCAGCATCAAGGATTATCTGGTCGATAAAGGCAAACTGGCTGATGATCGGGTCTATTTCATCGACACCAGCCTCGGAGAGGCTCAACCCGATGGCCGTGTCGTTACTCAGCTGCATCTGGACAGCGAATAATCCATGCGAACAGCCGGTTTAGTGCTTTTGGTAGTCGCTTGTCTCGCAGGCCAGGCACAAGCAGATACCTTGCGTTGCGGCAGTCAGTTGATCAGCGTGGGTGATCGGGAGTTTGAGGTACTGCAGAAATGCGGTGAACCTATTGCCCGAAATATCATTGGCTATAAGCGCAGCGTGAATAGACGCGAAGAAGTCCAGATTGATGAGTGGATCTACGGGCCCAATAGCGGAATGTATCAATACTTGCGTTTCGAAGGCGGCCGGCTACTGCGCATAGACAGTAAGCGCGGTAGCTGACGGCCGCGCCGGGGCTTATCCTTCAATTCCCCCATCCCCACAATAGAACAGGCCCCGGCGCGAACGCAGGGGCCTGTAATGACCACATCCTTATGGTCTTTCGCATGAACCTTTAACGAACCAGCCGATACCGTCCAACGTTATCAGCGCGCTCCTTATCAATGATCATCGCGAGAGAGTGAAACGTTACTCGGATTTCAGGCCATCAGCCGAAACGGCTTGAACGCCTTTGATTTTTTTGGCGATGTCGACAGCCAGTTTTTTCTGAGCGGAGGTCAATGTGACGGTCGATGACAGGGAAACCACGCCTTTGTTGGTCTCTACCTTGATGTCAGTACCAGGAATGCCTTTTTCAGTGACCAGATCGGCCTTAACTTTGGTGGTGATCCAGGTATCAGAGGTTGCCTCTGTAGCTTTGGTCATTTCGCCAGCAGCAACAACCATCGGTGCTTGAGTGGTTTGTTGAGCAAATGCCGCGTTGACCATGGTAAAGGTCAGTGCAGTGGCAGCAGCAGCGGCAATAGCGAACTTATTCATATTCATACGAGTCACTCCTGTTTTTCTAAAATCTGCTCCAGCATCACTGGCGGCAGGGTTACAGGGTATATCGCAAGCGCTGTGCCAACCTCTGATTGAATATAATTACGTTATAAAACAATAGGTTATCTTATGCTCGAAAATTGGCTGTCGTGCAGATTGCACGTTCATCACCCTGCACTGCATGCAAGATGCATGTAGTGCAGGGCGAAAGGATTGGCTACCTATATAAGCTAAGCGCTTAAAAGCGCTCATAAAAAAAGGACCCCGAAGGGTCCTTTTTTCAGCGTATGGCAATCAGGCTAATTACACGCCCGATGCTTTTGCTGCTGCAACGTCTTTGATCGACAGTTTGATGCGGCCGCGGTTGTCCACGTCCAGCACCAGAACTTCAACTTCCTGACCTTCTTGCAAGATGTCAGTCACTTTCTCAACGCGAGCATCGCTCAACATGGAAATGTGAACCAGGCCGTCTTTGCCAGGCAGGATGTTAACGAATGCGCCGAAGTCGACAATACGCTCAACCTTACCGATGTAGATCTTGCCGATCTCGGCTTCAGCGGTGATGCCCAGAACGCGCTGACGTGCTGCTTCAGCCGCTTCCTTGGTTTCGCCAAAGATCTTGATGGTGCCGTCGTCTTCGATGTCGATCGAAGCCTTGGTCTCTTCACAGATCGCACGGATCGTCGCGCCGCCTTTACCGATGACATCACGGATTTTGTCGGTGTCGATTTTCATCGCGATCATGGTCGGAGCATTTTCCGACAGTTCGGTACGCGACTGACCAATGATCTTGTTCATCTGACCGAGGATGTTCAGGCGAGCTTCCAGGGCTTGGCCCAGAGCGATCTCCATGATTTCTTCGGTGATGCCTTTGATCTTGATGTCCATCTGCAGCGCGGTAACACCTTTGGCGGTACCGGCTACTTTGAAGTCCATGTCGCCCAAGTGATCTTCGTCACCCAGGATGTCGGTCAGGATGGCGAACTTCTCGCCTTCTTTAACCAGACCCATGGCAATACCGGCTACGGGTGCCTTCATCGGCACACCCGCGTCCATCAATGCCAGGGAAGCACCGCAGACCGAAGCCATGGAGCTGGAACCGTTGGACTCGGTGATTTCCGATACCACACGAATGGTGTACGGGAACACGTCAGCAGCAGGCAGCATGGCTTGTATGCTGCGACGAGCCAGACGGCCGTGACCGATTTCGCGACGACCAGCACCGCCCATACGACCACACTCGCCCACCGAGAACGGAGGGAAGTTGTAGTGCAGCATGAACGGGTCTTTGCGCTCGCCTTCGAGGGTATCGAGCAACTGTGCATCACGTGCGGTACCCAGAGTCGCTACAACCAGAGCCTGGGTTTCGCCACGGGTGAACAATGCCGAACCGTGAGTCTTCGGCAGAACGCCGACTTCGATGTTCAGCGGACGTACAGTGCGGGTATCACGACCATCGATACGCGGCTTGCCGTTAACGATGTTCTCGCGCACGGTGCGGTATTCGATTTCGCCGAAAGCAGCTTTGACTTCGCTGGAAGTCGGTTGACCTTCTTCGCCGGAAAGCTTGGCAACGATCTGGTCACGCAACTCACCCAGACGGGCATAACGCTCGTGCTTGACGGTGATGGTGTAAGCCTGGGAAATCGCATCGCCGAACTCAGCGCGAATCGCGCTCAGCAGTGCGGTGTTTTCTGGTTGTGCTTTCCAGTCCCACGTCGGCTTGGCAGCTTCGGCAGCCAGTTCTTTGATGGCCTGGATAACAACCTGGAATTCGTCATGGGCGAACAGTACAGCGCCCAGCATCTGGTCTTCGGTCAGCTCTTTAGCTTCCGATTCAACCATCAATACCGCTTCCGAGGTACCGGCTACAACCATGTCCAGGCTCGAAGCCTTGAGTTGTTCGTAGTTCGGGTTCAGCAGGTAGCCGGTGCTTTCGTGGAAAGCAACGCGCGCAGCACCGATAGGGCCGTCGAAAGGAATACCGGAGATCGCCAGTGCAGCCGAGGTGCCGATCATGGCAGCGACGTCTGGATCAGTCTTTTTGCTGGTGGACAAAACGGTGCAGACAACCTGCACTTCGTTCATGAAACCTTCTGGAAACAACGGACGGATCGGACGGTCGATCAGACGCGAAGTCAGGGTTTCTTTCTCGGAAGGACGGCCTTCACGCTTGAAGAAACCGCCGGGAATTTTGCCCGCAGCGTAGGTTTTTTCCTGGTAGTGAACGGAAAGTGGGAAGAAGCCTTTGCCTGCGTCAGCGTGCTTGGCACCGACCACAGTCACTAACACGCTGACGTCGTCGTCAACGGTGACCAATACTGCGCCGGAAGCTTGACGGGCGATACGGCCTGTCTCGAGGGTGACGGTCGATTGACCGAATTGGAATTTCTTGATGACCGGGTTCACGGTTTCCTACCTTCTTTGTGGCTCTTGGGGAACTGGTTTCTTGCGAATTCTTGGGCAGTGACAGGGATCGGACCCATCGACCGTCCAGATAAAACTTGAGGCTGGGAGCCTGCCACGACCCATCAGGTAAACCCGATGAGCCGTGACAAACAACCAACCTCTAGCAACGTCGTTATTAGCGACGCAGACCCAGACGAGCGATCAGGGCGCTGTAACGGCTAACGTCCTTACCTTTAAGGTAATCCAGCAGCTTGCGACGCTGGTTTACCATACGGATCAGACCACGACGTGAGTGGTGATCTTTACCGTTGGCCTTGAAGTGGCCTTGCAGTTTGTTGATGTTAGTGGTCAGCAGTGCAACTTGCACTTCTGGCGAACCAGTATCACCAACAGCTTGCTGGTAGTCGGCTACGATCTGAGCTTTTTCTTCTACGCTGAGTGCCATGTGGGCAATCCTTTATTCGAGAAACCGCTCCAGAGAGACAGTTTCAATGGGCCGAGGACAAATCCTCGTATTTTTAAATGAGATGTGACCGTGCCCATTGACAGCCACCCTCGTCCGGTCATTCTGACCGAATCAATCGACGCGGCGCGATCCGCCCGTCTTCACTCACTTCACCGATTCCGATGAAGCGACCTTCATGATCTTGCACGCGAACCATGCCAAATTGTGGCGCGTCCGGTGCTCTTACGGGCTGACCATGCAGCCAGTAAAACGAACTGTGTTCCGAGAACTGCAGCAGCGGCCAATCCAGCAAACCGCTGTCCGAAGGCATCAGGAAGCGATCAACCGCTTCGTTACCACCCTCGGCGTGTACCTGCTCCAACTCTTCCAGCGTAACCGTCTGAGCCAGGCTGAAAGGTCCGGCCTGCGTACGACGCAACTCTGCGACATAGGCGCCACACCGAAGCTTTTCACCGATATCTTCCACGAGGGTACGGATATAGGTGCCTTTGGTGCAGTCCACTGCAAGACGTGCAGTATCGACGTCGCATTCCAGCAATTCCAGGCGCGTGATAGTAACAGAACGCGGTTCGCGCTCCACCACTTCCCCTGCTCGGGCCAGCTTGTACAGGGGTTGACCATCGCGCTTGAGCGCTGAGTACATCGGCGGTATCTGACTGATTTCACCGCGAAAAAACGGTAAAACCGCTTCGATATCGGCACGACCAACGGTCACGGGACGAATTTGTAAAACATCACCTTCAGCGTCTGCCGTGGTGGTGGTTTTACCCAATTGCATCTTGGTTTCGTACGCTTTGTCCGAATCAAGCAAGTATTGGGAAAACTTTGTCGCTTCGCCAAAACACAACGGTAATACGCCCGTCGCGAGCGGATCGAGGCTGCCGGTATGCCCGGCCTTTTCCGCATTGAGCAACCAACGCACTTTCTGCAAGGCTGCGTTGGACGTGAAGCCCAGCGGTTTGTCGAGCAGGATGATCCCGCTGACGTTACGGCGTATACGTTTGACCTGCGCCACCCGCATTACTCCTTGTTGCTTTCTGGCTTGTCGCTTTCTGCCAGGGAGTTTTCCTGGGTAGCGTCTTCTGCCTGCACATTTTCCGGGTGATGGCCATCTTCAGCCACAGCACGTTCGATCAATGCAGAAAGATGAGCGCCACGCACGACGCTTTCGTCGTAATGGAAATGCAACTGTGGAACGCTGCGCAATTTCATCTCGCGAGCCAGTTGCATGCGCAGAAAACCTGCCGCAGCGTTGAGAACCTTGATGGTCTGGGCTATTTCTTCAGCACTGTCCTGACCCATCACGGTCATGAAAATCTTCGCATGACCAACGTCACGGCTGACATCGACAGCCGTGATGGTGACCAGGCCGACGCGCGGGTCTTTGATTTCGCGGCGGATCAGCTGTGCCAGCTCGCGCTGCATCTGATCGCCAATGCGTTGGGTACGGCTATATTCTTTTGCCATGTCTACTACCTGTCACTGACCCGGGGCGAAACCCGTACGGTCTGAAAGCGGCAAACGCCCGGCCTGACAAAATGTCGGACCGGGCGTTGCGTTTAGAGCCCATGACGGATCGCAGCGCATTTGCATGCGACGACCCGTCATGGCTCTTACAACTCGCGACTTAGAGGCTGCGAGCCACTTGGACTTTCTCGAACACTTCGATCTTGTCACCGGCTTTGACGTCGTTGTAGCTCTTGACGCCGATACCGCATTCCATGCCGGCACGCACTTCGGACATGTCGTCCTTGAAGCGGCGCAGGGACTCGAGTTCGCCTTCGAAAATAACGATGTCTTCGCGCAGTACACGGATCGGACGGTTGCGGTGAACCACACCTTCCAGAACCATACAGCCAGCAATCGCACCAAACTTCGGCGAACGGAATACGTCACGGACTTCGGCGATACCCAGGATGTTCTCCCGAACGTCGCTGCCAAGCATACCGGTAAGGGCTTTCTTGACGTCTTCGATGATGTCGTAGATCACGTTGTAGTAACGCATATCCAGACCTTCCTGCTCGACAATCCTGCGAGCGCCAGCATCGGCACGCACGTTGAAGCCGAACAGTACAGCGTTGGAAGCCAGTGCCAAGTTAGCGTCGCTTTCGGTGATACCACCGACACCGCCGCCGACTACGCGCACTTGCACTTCGTCGTTACCCAGACCGCCAAGGGCGCCCTGCAGAGCTTCCAACGAACCACGAACGTCAGATTTGAGGACGATATTAAGCGTCTTCTTCTCTTCCTGGCCCATGTTCTCGAAGATGTTTTCAAGCTTGCCGGCATGAGCGCGAGCCAGTTTGACTTCGCGGAACTTGCCTTGACGGAACAGAGCGACTTCGCGCGCTTTCTTCTCGTCAGTCAGTACGCTCAGCTCGTCGCCAGCGTCCGGTGTGCCATCAAGACCCAGGATTTCGACCGGAATCGAAGGACCTGCTTCTTTAACTGGCTTGCCGTTCTCGTCGAGCATGGCGCGGATACGGCCGAAGTTCGAGCCAACCAATACCATGTCGCCTTGACGCAGCGTACCGTCTTGAACCAGAACGGTTGCAACCGGACCACGACCTTTGTCGAGACGCGATTCAACCACGACACCACGACCAGGAGCGGACGGGGTCGCTTTCAGTTCCAGTACTTCGGCTTGCAACAGGACCGCTTCGAGCAGTTCGTCAACGCCAGTACCTACTTTCGCAGAGACGAGTACGAACGGAGTCTCGCCGCCCCACTCTTCGGAAGTAACACCTTGGACAGACAATTCGCTTCTGATGCGATCGAGATCAGCACCTGGCTTGTCGATTTTGTTCACTGCTACGACCAGCGGAACACCGGCGGCCTTGGCATGCTGAACAGCTTCAATGGTCTGCGGCATCACGCCGTCGTCCGCAGCAACAACCAGAATCACGATGTCGGTCGCCTTGGCACCACGAGCACGCATTGCGGTAAACGCAGCGTGGCCTGGGGTGTCGAGGAAGGTGACCATGCCACGATCAGTTTCAACGTGGTACGCACCGATGTGCTGGGTGATGCCGCCGGCTTCGCCAGCTGCAACCTTGGCACGACGAATATAGTCGAGCAGCGAGGTTTTACCGTGGTCAACGTGGCCCATTACGGTCACAACCGGTGCACGGGCGAACGTCTCACCTTCGAACTTCAGCGATTCGGCCAGAGAATCTTCCAGGGCGTTGTCGCTGACCAGTTTGACCTTGTGGCCCAACTCTTCGGCGATCAACTGGGCAGTTTCCTGATCCAGTACCTGATTGATGGTCACCGGGGTGCCCATCTTGAACATGAACTTGATCACTTCAGCCGCTTTGACCGACATCTGTGCGGACAACTCGCCGACAGTGATGGTCTCGCCGATGGCAACGTCGCGAATGACCGGCCCGGTAGGGCTCTGGAAACCGTGAGCGTTACGCTTTTTCAGCTTGGCCTTGCCGCGACCACCACGACGGAAGCTGTCGCTTTCTTCGTCGGTAGTACGAGGTGCAACACGTGGCGCTGGTGCTTTCTCTTTAACGGAAGCACGGTGCGGAGCGTTCTTGCGATCGCCATCACCACCACCGCCGCTACGACGATTGTTGTCATCGCTGCGCGGTTTGTCCGGGCGACGCTGTTCGTCTTTCTTGCGGGCATCGGCAGCCGGTGCAGCAGCCGAAACCGGTGCTTGACGCACAGGTTCGGCAACAGCAACAGGCGCGGCAACAGCTTCAGTACCGTTCGATTGCGCAGGAGCAGGCTGGCTACGCGCTTGTTCTTCGGCGCGACGCTTGGATTCTTCTTCAGCCTTTTGACGTGCAGCATTTTCTACCGCACGACGTTCGTCCACTTCGCGTTTACGCTCGGCTTCGATTTCTTCCGGGCTGCGCTGTACGAAAACTTTCTTCTTGCGCACTTCAACGCTGATGCTTTTGCTGCCAGCAACGCGAAGTGTGCTTGTGGTTTTGCGCTGCAAAGTGATCTTGCGCGGCTCTTCCACTTTGGCCTTGTGACCGCTTTTCAAATGCGTCAACAGGGCTTGTTTCTCTATGTCGGTCACAACTTGTTCGGCGGCGGTGTGCGGCAAACCTGCCTCACGCATCTGCTGTAACAGGCGCTCTACCGGTGTGTCGACCACTGTGGCCAGTTCTTTCACCGTGACTTGCGTCATGCACTTCTCTCCTCAGGCCGCGCCTACTTACTCGAACCAATGGGCTCGGGCGGCCATGATCAACTTGCCGGCACGAATATCGTCAATGCCGTCGATGTCGAGCAGGTCGTCAATAGACTGCTCGGCCAGGTCTTCGCGGGTAACTACGCCGCGCACCGCCAGTTCCATCGCCAAATCCTTGTCCATACCCTCAAGCGAGAGCAGGTCTTCGGCCGGATGGGCGTCTGCCAGCTTTTCCTCAGTAGCGATGGCTTTAGTCAACAAACGATCTTTGGCCCGAGCGCGAAGCTCGTTGACGGTATCTTCGTCAAAGCCATCGATGTTGAGCATTTCTTCCAACGGTACGTAGGCAATCTCTTCCAGACTGGTGAAGCCTTCATCAACCAGTACCTGTGCCAGATCTTCGTCGACTTCCAACTCGTCGATGAAGTTGCGCAGGATGTCACCGGTTTCTGCTTGCTGCTTAGCCTGGATGTCCGATTCGGTCATCACGTTCAGGGTCCAGCCAGTCAATTGGCTGGCCAGACGCACGTTCTGACCACCGCGACCAATGGCCTGAGCCAGATTGTCTGCGCCAACGGCGATGTCCATTGCATGGGCATCTTCATCAACGATAATTGCCGCCACTTCAGCCGGTGACATGGCGTTGATGACGAACTGGGCCGGGTTATCGTCCCACAGCACGATGTCCACACGCTCGCCGCCCAACTCGCCGGAAACAGCTTGAACGCGCGAACCACGCATACCAATACAAGCGCCTTGCGGATCGATTCGTTTGTCCTTGGAGCGAACAGCGATTTTTGCACGCGAACCCGGGTCACGGGAGGCAGCCATCACCTCGATGAGACCTTCGGAGATTTCCGGCACTTCAATCCGAAACAGCTCAATCAGCATCTCTGGCGCAGTACGCGACAGGATCAGCTGAGGGCCACGGTTCTCGGTGCGGATTTCTTTAAGCAGTGCACGAACGCGGACACCCACGCGGAAAGTTTCCCGCGAAATAATGTCTTCACGCGCCAGCAACGCTTCGGCATTGTTACCCAGGTCGACGATGACATTGTCACGCGTAACCTTTTTAACAGTGCCAGAAATAATTTCGCCAAGACGCTCACGATAAGCATCAACGACTTGAGCACGCTCGGCTTCGCGGACTTTTTGCACGATGACTTGCTTGGCAGTCTGTGCAGCGATCCGACCGAATTCGATAGAGTCGATTTTAATTTCGACAACATCACCGGCTACGGCACCAGGCTGTTTTTCCTGGGCCTGATCGACAGCCAGTTCGTGTGCTGGATCGTCCAGATCTTCGTCTTCGACCACTGTCCAGCGACGGAAAGTCTCGTAGTTACCGGTCTGGCGATTAATCTCCACACGCAGCTCAACTTCATCTTCGAAACGCTTTTTGGTAGCAGTGGCAAGAGCCAGCTCCAGCGCTTCGAAAATCACACCTGCCGGTACGCCCTTTTCATTGGACACCGACTCAACAACCAGCAGTACTTCTTTGCTCATCGTACGCCTCGCCTTTCGCAAGCCATTGGATCCGCGGGATCCGCGTCTCAGTCAAACTTGGGGATAATGTTGGCTTTGTCGATCAAGTCGATCGGCAACAAGTATTCGTGGTCTTCTACCTGCACCACGATGTCTTGCTCCTCCACCCCGCGGAGAAGGCCCTGAAAGTTGCGACGACCATCGAAGGGCGAACGCAGCTTTATCTTCACTTGTTCGCCGGCGTGCAAAGCAAACTGCTCAAGCGTGAACAGTGGGCGCTCCATGCCAGGAGAAGAGACTTCAAGGGTGTATTCAACGGCGATTGGATCTTCGACGTCCAGAACACCGCTGATCTGACGGCTGACTATGGCGCAGTCATCCACCAAAACGCCGCCTTCTTTATCAATATAAATACGCAACAGTGAATGGCGACCTTGAGCCGAAAACTCAATTCCCCAGCATTCATAGCCAAGGGCCACGACCACCGGGGCCACCAAGGCCTGCAACTGTTCTAGCTTGCTCGACACCTGAACCCCCTCGTGCATGCAATGCAAATAAAAAATGGGCGAAACGCCCATCCCTGAAAACGCCGTTGAATAGCGGCGCTATGACTGTCCAGCTAACAAAAAGCCCCTAAAAAGGGGCTCCGCTAAAACTGGTTGCGGGGGCTGGATTTGAACCAACGACCTTCGGGTTATGAGCCCGACGAGCTACCAGACTGCTCCACCCCGCGACAAAGCTGGGGCGGAAGTATACGACCGATCCCTCGCAGGGTCAATCGAACCTCCACCGACAAGAAAGCCCGCTACTGCGGGCTATCTTGATAATTGGTACCGAGAAGGGGACTCGAACCCCTACACCCTATGGGCACAACCACCTCAAGGTTGCGTGTCTACCAATTCCACCACCTCGGCAATACAACTCTTTAGCGGTTCAACATCAACCGCCCGATCCGGTGTTACTTTTGCTGTGGCGCTTGAGGTACGTCAGCAGGTTTAGCCGCTGGCTTTTGCGCTTCGAGCACCGGCACATCTTCTGTAGCCGGCTTTTTCTGCGGTACTTCCAATACTGCTGGATCAGGCAAACCTACTTGAGTCAGCTGATGAGCTTTCTCTTTAGCAAAGTAACCTAACCCTAAGCTGGTTATGAAGAAACCGGCGGCAAGTATAGCAGTAAACTTACTAAGAAAGGTAGAGGAACCTTGGCTTCCGAACACAGTATTTGAAGCACCTGCACCGAAAGACGCACCAGCGTCCGCACCCTTGCCCTGCTGCAGCAATACCAGAGCGACAACGCCCAGCGCACCCAACAGATGAAAAACGACTACGACTGTTTCCAGCATTTTTTCAGTTTCCCGCGGCGCGACAAATCGCACCGAACTCATCTGCATTCAGGGACGCTCCACCAATGAGCCCCCCATCGATATCCGGCATGCCGAACAGTTCAGCCGCATTGGCCGCCTTCACGCTGCCGCCATAAAGAAGCCGCACACCTTGTGCAACCTCAGCATTCTCTGCCGCCAACTGCGCACGAATGGCTGCGTGCACTTCCTGCGCCTGTTGGGGCGATGCAGTCAGTCCGGTACCAATGGCCCAGACAGGCTCGTAAGCAATGACTGCATTTACAAAAGCACCGACGCCCAGCTCTTCGATGATGCTGCCAAGCTGACGCGCGACAACTTCAAACGTCTTACCCGCTTCGCGCTGCTCCAGGGTCTCCCCTACGCACAACACCGGCGTCAAACCACACGCCTGAGCTGCCGCGAACTTGCGATTAAGGACATCGTCGCGCTCGCCCATGATCTGACGACGCTCAGAGTGCCCTACCAGGACCAGGGTACAGCCCGCATCAGCCAGCTGACTCGGCGAAGTCTCACCGGTCAACGCACCCTGCACTGGCTCTACCGCAGAATTCTGCGCACCTACGGCGACCGACTTGCCATCAAGGCCGTCAATCACCTGATTGATGTACAAACAAGGCGGAAACACCGCTACATCAACACCGCTCGGCAAGGCCTGATTACGAAGGCCATTGATCAGCTCAGCGACGCTGGCGCGGGTACCGTGCATCTTCCAGTTACCAGCTACCATTAGGCGACGCATGCTGTACCTCGTCGGTCAAAGTGGGCGCAGATGTTACCCAACCGCATCAACACTGGCAAGCCGAAATCAGGCGCAAACTTCAGTTACCAGTTTTGCCAGCTCATCGGCGTAACCGCGAACCAGGATTTCGTCGTCACCTTCGACCATGACACGGACCAATGGCTCAGTGCCAGATTTGCGTAACAGCACGCGCCCACGGCCACCCATAGCCACAGTAACGCGCTCGCAAGCCTCTTTCACGGCAGGATGCTGGACCGGATCCACACCGCCTGCGAAGCGCACATTAAGCAGTACCTGAGGACACTTGCGCAGCGCTTGTCGCGCCAACGCCAGGCTTTCGTCGCGACGACGTAGTGCTAGCAGAACCTGCAGCGCAGCAATGATAGCGTCACCGGTCGTGGTGTGCTGGAAGCAGATAATGTGACCGGAGTTCTCACCACCGATCTGCCAGTTACGCTCAAGCAACTCCGCAACTACATAACGGTCACCAACGCCCGCACGCACGAACGGAATCTTTAAGTCCGCAAATGCCAGCTCAAGCCCGAGATTACTCATCAGCGTGCCAACGACACCGCCTTGCAGCTTGCCTCGTTCATGCAAATCACGCGCAATAATGAACAAAAGATCATCACCATCGACGATTGCACCCGTGTGATCGACCATCAGCACCCGGTCGCCATCGCCATCGAAGGCGATACCCAGATCGGCATGCCCTGCCAGCACAGCAGCCTGCAAGTTGCCCATATGGGTCGACCCGCAGTCATCATTGATGTTCAAGCCGTTAGGCTCAGCCGACAAAACTGTCACCTGAGCGCCCAACTCACGAAAAACGTTGGGTGCGACTTTGTAAGTGGCCCCGTGAGCGCAATCGATGACCAGCTTTAAACCTGCAAAATCGGTACTGCTCGGAACACTGCTTTTACAGAATTCGATATAACGCCCGGCGGCATCATTGATACGCGAAACCTTGCCCAGCTTATCGGACTCAACCACCGTCATCGGCGCATCAAGCAGCTCTTCGATCATCATTTCCACTTCGTCAGGCAATTTGGTGCCCTGACCAGAGAAGAATTTGATGCCGTTGTCATGATGAGGATTGTGCGACGCACTGATCACAATGCCAGCTTCGGCATGAAAGGTGCGGGTCAGATAGGCGATGGCCGGAGTAGGCATCGGCCCCAGCAGCATGACGTCAGCGCCAGCAGCCGAGAGACCGGCCTCCAGCGCCGACTCGAACATGTAGCCAGAAATGCGCGTGTCTTTACCGACAAGAACCCGGCAAGCACCCAAGCGACGGAACGCCATCCCTGCGGCCCAGCCAAGCTTGAGCATAAAATCCGGAGTAATCGGAAATTGACCGACCCGGCCACGAATGCCGTCGGTACCGAAATATTTTCTAGTCATGGATGCTCCCTCATTCTTATTCAGCCGATTCGACTGCAGCGATCATTCGCACCACGTCGACGGTTTCGGCCACATCGTGCACACGTAAAATGCGTGCACCCTTGATCATGGCCATGGCGGCCAACGCCAGACCACCAGAAAGCCTCTCAGCAACCGGACGCCCAAGCACCTGACCAATCATGCTCTTGCGCGACACACCTACCAATAACGGCCTGCCGAGCGCATGCAAGGCTTCCATATGCTTGAACAGGCTCAGGTTGTGCTGAAGGTTTTTAGCAAAGCCAAATCCCGGATCCAGAATAATCCGCTCACGCGGTATGCCGACTGCCGCGCACTGCTCCATCCGCTCGAGCAAAAACGCGGACACCTCCCCCACAAGATCCTCATACTGCGGATTATCCTGCATATCGCCCGGCTCGCCGCGCATATGCATCAGACACACAGGCAAACCCGTGGCCGCAGCAGCGTCCAGAGCACCCTCACGACGCAAAGAGCGCACATCGTTGATAAGGCCCGCACCGAGGCGCGCCGTCTCACGAATGACCGCTGGCGTAGAAGTATCGACCGAAATAATCACATCAAGTTCGCGACTTAGCGCCTCGACGACAGGACCTATTCGTTCAAGCTCTTCGACAGGAGAAACTGCGCGCGCACCGGGCCGCGTGGACTCGCCACCGACATCGATCAACGTCGCACCTGCAGCGACCATCTCTTCGGCGTGACGCAACGCCGCCTCGCGCTGACTGAATCGGCCGCCGTCCGAAAAAGAGTCTGGCGTGATATTCAGGATGCCCATCACGTGCGTATGGGCCAAATCAAGAACCCGGCTGCCGCAAGGCAACCGGGTTGGGTACAGCGCAGAAGTCATGTCAGACCTTAGAGTTCAGCAGCCGGACCGCCGATAGGGGTTTCTGGACGCGGGCCCAGAGGCGCGGCCGGAGTAGTACCGGAGCCACCTTCCCAATCACGCGGTTCGCGAGGAGCGCGACCGGCCATGATGTCATCGATCTGTTCAGCATCGATGGTTTCATATTTCATCAGCGCATCGGCCATCGCATCAAGTTTGTCACGATTCTCCGTGAGGATATGCTTGGCGCTGCCGTAGCACTGATCAATGATACTCCGAACTTCAGAGTCGATAAGCCTTGCCGTTTCAGCAGAAACGCTGGAGTGCTGACCGCCGCCGCCGCGACCGAGGAACATTTCACCCTCATCTTCAGCATACATCAGCGGACCGAGCTTTTCTGACAAGCCCCACTTGGTCACCATGTTCCGGGCAATTTGACTTGCACGCATAATGTCGTTGGAAGCGCCAGTGGTCACGCCGTCGAAGCCCAAGGTCATTTCTTCAGCGATTCGCCCGCCATACAGCGAGCAGATCTGACTGATCAGCGCACGCTTGGACAAGCTGTAACGATCTTCTTCAGGCAAGAACATGGTCACACCCAGCGCACGACCACGCGGAATGATAGACACCTTATAGACCGGATCATGTTCAGGCACCATGCGACCCACGATGGCGTGACCCGCTTCGTGATAAGCCGTGTTCCGTTTCTCTTTCTCGGACATGACCATTGATTTGCGCTCGGCGCCCATCATGATCTTGTCTTTGGCCAACTCAAACTCTTTCATCTCAACGATACGTTTACCGGTACGCGCGGCAAACAGAGAAGCTTCGTTGACCAGGTTAGCCAGGTCAGCACCGGAGAAGCCCGGCGTACCACGAGCGATCACGCCCGGGTTGACGTCTTCACCCATGGGTACTTTGCGCATATGGACTTTCAGAATTTGTTCGCGACCACGAATATCCGGCAGACCAACCACCACCTGACGGTCGAAACGGCCTGGACGCAGCAGCGCAGGGTCGAGTACGTCCGGACGGTTGGTAGCGGCGATGACGATGATGCCGTCATTCATTTCGAAGCCATCCATCTCCACCAGCAACTGGTTGAGAGTCTGCTCACGTTCATCGTGACCACCCCCCATGCCAGAACCACGATGGCGACCGACCGCATCGATTTCGTCGATGAAGATGATGCACGGCGCATGTTTCTTGGCTTGTTCAAACATGTCCCGGACGCGGCTTGCACCAACGCCCACGAACATCTCGACAAAGTCGGAACCGGAAATAGTGAAGAACGGTACCTTGGCTTCACCTGCAATGGCCTTGGCCAACAGGGTTTTACCGGTCCCTGGCGGGCCAACCATCAGCACACCGCGTGGGATCCGGCCGCCCAGACGCTGGAACTTGCCCGGATCACGGAGAAACTCAACGAGTTCGCCGACTTCTTCTTTAGCTTCGTCGCAACCGGCAACGTCGCCCAGCGTGGTCTTGACCTGATCCTCGGACAGCAGCCGCGCCTTGCTCTTGCCAAAGCTCATCGGCCCGCCTTTACCGCCGGCACCACCCTGCATCTGCCGCATGAAAAACATGAAGACAGCGATGATCACCAGGATCGGGAAGCTTGCGACCAGAAGCTGAGTCCATATGCTCTGCTGCTCAGGCTGCTTGCCTTCAATCACTACATGATTGTCCACCAGATCACCGATCAGGCCATTGTCCTGAATCGCCGGGCGAATAGTTTTGAAAGAGTCGCCATCGGCACGCTTGCCGGTGATGACATAACCGTCGACGGCAACCTTCTCGACCTTGCCATCCTTAACCTGCTGGATGAACTCGGAATAGTTGAGGGTTTGCGGCTCGTTTGGGCTGGAGAAGTTGTTCATCACTGTCACAAGGACAGCGGCGATGATCAACCACAGGATCAAATTCTTTGCCATATCGTTCAATTAGCTACCCTCTGAAGCAAGCCCCACGCAGGAGCGTGCCTCGCATGATATTCACCGGCCTAACTTACTACATTACCTACGGGTGTGGCAGGCGCCGTCTGTAACCCTTTGTGAAACATTGACTACATCATGTTCGTTTATGCTTCATTGGCAAGGCCATTTAATAAAACCTATCGCCGACATCAAAGCCGCTCAACGCTTTCAGCGCCCTTGATGCCGCGAAACCCTCGACCCAGCAAATACTGCTCGCGAGACCGATCGCGTGAAGCCGCCGGTTTGCGCATCTGGACCTTGTCAAACACTTGGCGAACCGACTTATGGAACGCGTCGAAACCATCGCCCTGGAAAATCTTGACCAGAAAATCACCACCTGGACGCAATACACGACCCGCCAAATCAAGCGACAGCTCGCAAAGAAACATAGCGCGTGGCATGTCAACAGCAGCCAGTCCACTCATATTGGGGGCCATATCGGAAATCACAAGGTCTACTTGTGTATTACCGACAGCCTCGAGGATTTGAGCCAGCACCGCATCCTCCGTGAAATCACCCTGAATGAAGGTCACATCAGGGATGCTGTCCATTTCGAGAATGTCTGAGGCGATCAAACGCCCCTGACCACCAATCAGACGACTGGTAACCTGCGACCAGCCTCCTGGCGCGGCGCCAAGGTCGATAACGGTCATGCCTGGGCGGATCAACCGGTCCTTTTCCTGGATCTCCAGGAGCTTGTAGCTGGCACGCGAACGATACCCGTCTTTTTGCGCCATTTTGACGTAAGGGTCGTCGAAATGTTCTTTCAACCAGTTATGGCTTGTTTTGGAACGGGCCACAGGGCACCTCAAAAATAAACGAGTCGTGATTAACTGGGCGGTCCCGGACTCGCTCGGGTAAACTGGCCGCCGCTTTTTACAAGATCAGACGCAGAGGTCAGATTATGCCGCTCACTCAGGAGCAGAAGAAACAGTACAAATCCATTGGCCATCATCTGAAAGCAGTATTGATTGTGGCTGACAAAGGTTTGACTGAAGGTGTGTTAGCCGAACTTGAACGCGCATTGGGCGATCACGAGCTGATTAAAATCAAACTCAACATCCTCGACCGCGAAAGCCGCCTGGAGGCCGTTGCAGCGTTGTGCAAGGCCGGCAAAGCGGATTTGGTGCAAGTCATCGGTAAAATGGCGTTGATTTATCGCAAGAACGCCAAGGTAAACAAGCTGTTGTCCAACGTCCACCGCTTCCACGCATAACCAGGCGGTCAGGGGCGCGCAATGCGCGCCCGCCACTTCCACCCGGCACAGGCTGGATAACCAGCAGCAGTCCGGACAGCGCAAGCATCAGGTAGCTCAACAATTGCCAACGCACGGCATCTGGCAACCATTGGTACAGCACGTAATAACTCGCTGAAGCCAACGTCGCGATCAGCAGCAATTGCCCGCGCACATCAAGCCAAAGACTCGACAGGCGCTCGGTCTGTATCAGCACCACCATCTGCAATACCGCGCAAAAACCTGCAAACGCGACCAGCAACGTCCCTGAAAGACTGGCAACCTCATCAATCAGCAGTGGCGCCAGACCTGTTTGCTCCAGCACCGTCAACATCGCAAGATGCAGCAATACCAAGCCGCCCACCCATAACGTCTGGGCGAGCTGCCAGATAATTGCGCCCGCACGATACGGGCGACAGCTGTTAGATATGGCTGACTTCGACAATCTCGTACTCGATCACACCACTTGGCGTTCTGACTGTCACCACTTCACCCTCTTCCTTGGCAATCAAGGCACGAGCGATGGGTGAGCCGACCGAAAGCTTGCCCTGCTTGATATCAGCTTCGTCTTCACCAACGATCTGATATTTCACGCGTTCATCGGTTTCGACGTTAGCGATCTCGACAGTCGTGCCGAATATAACCTTGCCGGTGTGCACAATCGTCGTCACGTCAATGACCACTGCGTTCTGCAGTCGGCCTTCAATATCACGAACCCGTGCTTCCACCATGCCCTGCTGCTCGCGAGCAGCGTGGTATTCAGCGTTTTCCTTGAGATCGCCCAGCTCACGCGCAGTACCGATGTCCTGGCTTAGCTTGGGGCGAATCACCTTTGTCAGGTGAGTCAGTTCTTCTTCCAGGGCGCGAGCGCCCCGAATGGTCATTGGATATTTGGTCATACCTTTAATCCTGCATGTAGATCCTGCAAGCGCCGTACAGTCTTCTCTGGACCGAACTTCAGCGCTTCACAGATGGCTTCACCCGCAGCGATGGTGGTCGTGCAGTAAATTTTGTGCTGCAAGGCATTACGACGAATCGAGTAAGAATCAGCGATCGACTGACGGCCCTCAGTGGTGTTGATGATCAGCGTGACTTCGTCATTTTTGATCATATCGACCACGTGTGGACGACCTTCTGTCACCTTGTTGACGCGACGCACTTTCAGGCCCGCAGCCTCAATCAACTGAGCGGTTCCGGCCGTCGCGACAATTTCGAAGCCCAGATTGATCAGATCACGCGCGACACCGGCCACAAGCGGCTTGTCGTCATCGCGAACGCTGATGAACGCAGTACCACCGGTCGGCAGTAGCTCGCTGGCACCCATTTGAGCCTTGGCGAAGGCTTCGCCGAACGTATCGCCCACGCCCATGACTTCGCCGGTGGACTTCATCTCCGGGCCGAGAATAGGGTCAACACCCGGGAACTTGGCAAACGGGAATACCGCTTCTTTGACGCTGTAGAAGTTCGGAATGATTTCTTTTGTGAACCCTATTTCCTTCAGGGTTTTGCCAGCCATGACGCGTGCCGCGATCATCGCCAGGGAAACACCGATGCACTTGGACACAAACGGCACGGTACGCGAAGCACGCGGATTGACTTCAATAACGTAGATGTCATCGCCTTGCAGCGCCAGCTGTACGTTCATCAAGCCGATGACGCCCAGCTCCAGAGCCATTTTCTTGACCTGTTCGCGCATCTCGTCCTGGATATGCGCAGGCAGCGAGTACGGTGGCAGCGAGCATGCAGAGTCACCGGAGTGAACGCCTGCCTGCTCAATGTGCTGCATGATCGCGCCAATGACTACGTCAGTGCCGTCACAAACCGCATCGACATCCATCTCGATGGCGCAGTTGAGGAAGTGGTCCAGCAGCACCGGGCTGTCGTTGGACACTTTCACCGCATCACGCAAGTAGCGCTTGAGCTCTTCTTCTTCGTAAACGATTTCCATCGCCCGACCGCCCAACACGTAGGACGGACGCACCACTAGCGGGTAACCAATCTTGCCTGCGGCGCGAATGGCTTCATCTTCGCTGCGCACAGTGGCGTTAGGCGGCTGACGCAAATTCAGGCGCTCGACCATTTGCTGGAAGCGCTCACGGTCTTCGGCACGGTCGATTGAGTCAGGGCTGGTGCCGATGATCGGCACGCCAGCTTCCTCAAGAGCACGCGCCAGTTTCAGCGGAGTTTGGCCGCCGTACTGAACGATCACGCCTTTAGGCTTTTCGACGCGGCAGATTTCCAGCACGTCTTCCAGGGTTACTGGCTCAAAGTACAGGCGATCCGAGGTATCGAAATCGGTGGATACGGTTTCCGGGTTGCAGTTGACCATGATGGTCTCGTACCCGTCTTCACGCAGGGCCAGTGCCGCATGTACGCAGCAGTAGTCGAACTCGATGCCTTGGCCGATGCGGTTCGGACCACCGCCAAGAATCATGATCTTGTCGCGCGTCGACGGGTTGGCCTCGCACTCTTCCTCATAGGTCGAGTACAGATAAGCGGTATCGGTGGCGAACTCAGCTGCGCAGGTATCGACGCGCTTGTAGACCGGGAAGATCTCAAGCTTGTGACGATGGCGACGCAGGTTTTTCTCGGTGACACCCAGCAGCTTGGCCAGACGCGCATCGGAGAAGCCTTTGCGCTTGAGGCGGAACATCAGATCACGGTCGATGGTAGCCAGACCCAGCGTCTTGATCTTCTCTTCTTCCTTGACCAGATCTTCGATCTGAACCAGGAACCAAGGGTCGATCATGTTCATGCTGAAAATTTCTTCAACCGTCATGCCTGCACGGAAAGCGTCTGCCACGTACCAGATGCGCTCAGCGCCCGGCACCGTCAGCTCACGCTTGAGCACGGCCATGCTTTCCGGGTTGGTCAGGTCAAGCTTGGGGTCCAGACCGCAGACACCCACTTCCAGACCGCGCAGGGCTTTCTGCAGGGATTCCTGGAACGTGCGGCCGATGGCCATGACTTCGCCGACCGACTTCATCTGCGTGGTCAGGCGTGCGTCGGCCTTGGGGAATTTTTCAAAGGCGAAGCGTGGCAGTTTGGTGACCACGTAATCGATAGACGGCTCGAACGATGCCGGGGTCTTGCCGCCAGTGATTTCGTTCTGCAGTTCGTCGAGGGTGTAACCAATTGCCAACTTGGCCGCGACCCGGGCGATAGGAAAGCCGGTGGCTTTCGAGGCCAGTGCCGAAGAACGGGAAACCCGCGGGTTCATCTCGATCACGACCATACGGCCAGTGTCCGGGCAGATACCGAACTGCACGTTCGAGCCGCCGGTCTCCACACCGATCTCACGCAGTACCGCCAGCGAGGCGTTACGCATGATCTGGTATTCCTTGTCGGTCAGCGTCTGCGCTGGCGCAACAGTGATCGAATCGCCGGTGTGAACGCCCATCGGGTCAAAGTTTTCGATGGAGCAAACGATGATGCAGTTGTCCTTTTTGTCGCGGACCACTTCCATCTCGTACTCTTTCCAACCGATCAGCGATTCGTCGATCAGCAGCTCTTTGGTCGGCGACAGGTCCAGACCTCGGTTGCAGATTTCTTCGAATTCTTCGCGATTGTAAGCAATACCGCCACCTGTGCCGCCCATGGTGAAGGACGGACGGATGATGCACGGGAAGCCCAGTTTTTCCAGGACGACGTAAGCTTCCTCCATGGTGTGGGCAATACCCGAACGCGGGCAATCCAGACCGATGGACTTCATTGCCTTATCAAAGCGCGAACGGTCTTCGGCCTTGTCGATGGTGTCGGCATTGGCGCCAATCATTTCGACGCCGAATTTTTCCAGAACGCCTTCGCGCTCCAAGTCCAACGCGCAGTTCAGCGCAGTCTGGCCACCCATGGTTGGCAGCAGTGCGTCTGGACGCTCCTTCTCGATGATCTTGGCAACGGTCTGCCATTTGATCGGTTCGATGTAGGTCGCATCGGCCATTGACGGGTCGGTCATGATGGTCGCTGGGTTGGAGTTCACCAGGATGACGCGGTAACCCTCTTCGCGCAGGGCTTTGCAGGCCTGGGCGCCGGAGTAGTCGAATTCACAGGCCTGGCCGATCACGATGGGGCCGGCGCCGAGAATCAGGATGCTTTTTATATCTGTACGTTTTGGCATGGGTTGTCACTCAAATCCGTAGGTCAGTCGGCAAGCCGTCTTGAATATTTCTCTGAGGGGGTTGGGCGGACCATCCAGACAGTCAATCGTCCGGGCTCCACCCACCCTCTGCTCGCTACATTCTCAAGGCAACCGGTCAGCGTCGCTTGGCCATGGCTTCGATAAAGCGATCGAACAGTGGCGCCACGTCGGTAGGGCCCGGGCTCGCTTCAGGGTGACCCTGGAAGCTGAACGCGCTCTTGTCGGTGCGCTCAAGGCCCTGCAAGGTGCCATCGAACAGCGACTTGTGAGTCGCCCGCATGTTGCTTGGCAGCGTAGTCTCGTCCACCGCAAAACCGTGGTTTTGGCTGGTAATCATCACGACACCGGTGTCCAGATCCTGGACCGGGTGGTTTGCACCGTGGTGACCATGCCCCATCTTCATGGTCTTGGCTCCAGAAGCAAGTGCCAGCAATTGGTGACCGAGGCAGATACCGAAGATCGGGATTTCGGTTTCCAGTATTTCCTGAATCGCCTTGATCGCGTAGTCGCACGGCTCCGGGTCGCCAGGACCGTTAGACAGGAATACACCGTCCGGCTTGAGCGCCAACACATCACTGGCAGGCGCTTGTGCAGGGACTACCGTGACACGGCAACCGCGATCAACCAGCATACGCAGGATATTCAGTTTGATGCCGTAGTCGTAAGCCACGACGTGGTACTTCAAGTCTGCGGCTGCGAAGTCCGGGTGACTGTCAGTCGCCAGGCTCCAGACACCGGAGAGCCACTCATAGCGCTCCGTGGCGCTGACGACTTTCGCCAGATCCATGCCCTTGAGGCCAGGGAAGCCACGAGCAGCGGCAATCGCCGCTTCTTCGGAAATGTTATCGCCGGCCATGACGCAGCCGTTTTGTGCGCCTTTCTCGCGCAGAATGCGGGTCAGGCGGCGGGTATCGATACCGGCGATTGCGACAACATTGTTGGCTTTCAAGTAGTCCGACAGGGACATCTTGTTGCGCCAGTTGCTCGCGACCAACGGCAAGTCGCGGATGACCAATCCTGCCGACCAGACGCGATTGGACTCGGCGTCTTCTGGCGTCGTACCGGTGTTACCGATATGTGGATACGTCAGAGTGACGATCTGTTGGGCATAGGAAGGATCGGTAAGGATTTCCTGATAGCCGGTCATTGCGGTGTTAAACACCACCTCACCAACGGTTTGACCGTCGGCTCCAATGGCTTCGCCGCGAAAAATGCTGCCATCAGCAAGGGCGAGTATGGCTGGCTTAGTCAAGAAGACCTCCCGTAAATAAAGCCTGAAAGGGCGTTCGCAGGTTGCAAAAAAGCGGAATGACGTATAGACACGTCACCCCGCTTTCTCTTCGAATTATCTGCGCGCTTTTAGTGGACACACTAAAGCTGTAGCTTACAGAAAAAGCCTTTTTTGGTCTACCGCCAATGAGCCTTAAAGACAGGGTAATGCGACAGAACGCCACCCAAAGGCTGAAAACAGAGTCAAAGCCCACGTAACTGTTGAGCTTCAACCCTGTTTAGGCGGTCAACGCAGCCCCAGCACGTCCTGCATGTCGTACAAGCCGGGTGCCTGACCGTCGAGCCACAAGGCAGCCCTGACAGCCCCCTTGGCAAAGGTCATGCGACTGGAAGCCTTGTGCGTGATCTCTACTCGCTCACCGTCCGCTGCGAACATCACGGTGTGGTCACCGACGATATCGCCCGCGCGAATCGTTGCAAAACCGATGCTTTGACGATCACGCGCCCCAGTCTGTCCTTCACGCCCATAGACTGCGACCTTTTCAAGGTCACGACCCAGCGCCTGAGCAACCACTTCCCCCATACGCAGCGCGGTGCCCGACGGTGCATCCACTTTGTGCCTGTGATGGGCTTCGATGATTTCGATATCGACGTCATCACCCAACACACGAGCGGCAGTGTCGAGCAATTTAAGGCACAGATTGACCCCGACGCTGAAGTTGGCAGCAAACACAATCGGGATGTCTTTACCCGCGGCTACCAAAAGCAGCTTCTCTTCCGCACTGAAACCCGTGGTACCGATGACCATGGCCTTGCCCGCCTTGCGGCAGAACGCCAGGTTCTTCAAGGTCACCGACGGATGAGTGAAGTCGATCAGCACGTCGAACTCATCAGCCACGTTGGCCAGATCGCCCGACAACGGAATGCCGATACGGCCCAGCGCTGCGAGCTCACCCGCATCCGCACCGACCAATGAGCTGTCCGGACGATCGACCGCAGCGGTCAAACCCGCGCCCTGCGTTTGCTGGACCGCCTCGATCAGGGTTTTACCCATGCGCCCAGCGGCGCCCATTACTGCAATACGTCGCATGCCTTGCTCCTGACCTGTTAGCCCTTACAAATCGCCAAAGAAGCGTTTCACACCTTCGAACCAACCGCTGGCCTTGGGTGAATGCGAGCTGTCGCCTTCGAGCGAAGCACGGAACTCTTCGAGCAATTCACGCTGACGACGTCCCAGATTGACCGGGGTTTCGACCGCAACACGACACATCAAGTCGCCCGCACCACCACCACGTACCGGCGCCACACCCTTGCCACGCAGACGGAACTGCTTGCCGGTCTGAGTACCTTCAGGGATTTTCAGTTTGACCCGACCATCCAGCGTCGGCACTTCCAACTCGCCACCCAGCGCGGCATCAGCAAAGCTGATCGGCACTTCGCAGTACAGGTGCTTGCCGTCGCGCTGAAAAATGGCGTGCTCGCGAACGTTGATCACAACATACAGATCGCCGGTCGGCCCGCCCTGAGTACCCGCCTCGCCTTCGCCGGAAAGACGAATGCGATCACCCGTATCGACACCTGGCGGCACTTTCACCGACAGGGTCTTGAACTCTTCGACCCGGCCTTCGCCGCGGCATGAGTCACACGGATCGGAAATGATTTTGCCGTGGCCATGGCAGCGCGGGCAGGTTTGCTGCACCGAGAAGAAACCTTGCTGCATGCGCACCTGACCGATACCGCCGCACGTCGGGCAGGTAATAGGCGCCGAGCCTTTCTTCGCGCCGGAGCCATCGCATGGCTTGCAATTGACCAGCGTCGGCACACGAATACTGACGGTCGTGCCGCGCACAGCCTCTTCGAGATTCAGCTCCAGGGTGTAACGCAAGTCACTCCCGCGCTGAGCGCCACCGCGAGCACCGCCACGGCCGCCACCAAAGAAATCACTGAACACGTCGCCGAAAATATCGGAGAAGTTCGAGCCGCCGAAACCTGCACCACCGCCACCCATGCTTGGGTCGACGCCGGCATGACCGTACTGATCGTAGGCCGCACGTTTGCTGGTGTCGGAAAGCACTTCATAGGCCTCATTGGCCTCTTTGAACATGTCTTCGGACGTTTTATCGTCTGGGTTGCGGTCCGGGTGATGCTTCATCGCGAGTCGGCGATAAGCCTTCTTCAGATCAGCCTCACTGGAGTCGCGCTCCACACCCAAAATCACGTAATAGTCACGCTTAGCCATAAGTCTTATGCACTCTTGAGGACGTCCGACAAAACCCTCCTGAGTCTTGCCAAACTCGTTGAGCCCAATACAGGCCCGGACTCAACTCACGTCGATTCAACGATTCCGGTCTTGGCTCTACGGCCAGTTCACTGACCGAGAGAAGCAGCAAAACAAGCCACATGCAGGAGCATGTCGACTTTGCCGCATCGCTTGCGGGCCGAAACCCCCAAGCTTGAAAATTCGTCTATTCCAGACACGCCAACGCGGGAGCAAGCTCCCGCGCGGCGACATCCTACCAGCCACCGCTTGAATGCAGTCAACCGGCTTGCAAGTGAGCCTGCGCTTACTTGTGGTCTTTCACTTCTTCAAACTCTGCATCAACAACGTCGTCAGGCTTTTTGGCCTCTTCAGCAGGCTTGCCAGCCGCTTCCGGCTTCTCAGCTTCGGCGTACATTTTCTGAGCGATTGGCGCGGAAACTTTGGACAGTTCCTCAACCTTGGCGTCGATGACTGTTTTGTCGTCGCCTTTGATGGCCGCTTCCAGAGCAGTCAGTGCAGCTTCGACGGCGGTTTTTTCTTCCGCAGTCACTTTTTCGCCAGCATCGCTGATCATTTTGCGTGTCGAGTGGACCAGCGCATCACCCTGGTTACGGGCAGAGGCCAGCTCTTCGAACTTGCGATCTTCTTCAGCGTTGACTTCAGCATCACGCACCATCTGCTGAATTTCTTCTTCAGACAGACCGGAGTTGGCCTTGATCACGATCGACTGCTTCTTGCCAGTCGCCTTGTCTTGAGCACCTACGTGAAGAATGCCGTTAGCATCGATGTCGAAGGTCACTTCGATTTGTGGCACGCCACGTGGAGCAGGTGGAATCTCGGCCAGGTCGAACTTGCCCAGCGACTTGTTCTGACCCGCTTGCTTACGCTCGCCCTGCAGCACGTGAATGGTTACCGCGCCCTGATTGTCATCAGCAGTCGAGAACACTTGCGATTTCTTGGTAGGAATCGTGGTGTTTTTCTCGATCAACGCGGTCATCACGCCGCCCATGGTTTCGATACCCAGGGTCAGCGGGCTAACGTCAAGCAGCAACACGTCTTTCACGTCGCCAGCCAATACTGCGCCCTGGATAGCAGCACCCATGGCAACAGCTTCGTCCGGGTTCACGTCTTTACGCGCTTCTTTACCGAAGAACTCAGTAACCAGCTTCTGTACCAGCGGCATACGTGTCTGACCGCCGACCAGAATCACGTCGTCGATTTTGCCTACGTCGATGCCCGAATCCTTGAGTGCAATACGGCAAGGCTCAATGGTGCGTTGAACCAGATCTTCAACCAGCGATTCCAGCTTGGCGCGAGAGATTTTCACGTTCAAGTGCTTAGGACCGGTCGCATCGGCAGTGATGTACGGCAGGTTAACGTCGGTCTGCAGGCTGGAGGACAGCTCGATCTTAGCTTTTTCAGCAGCTTCTTTCAGGCGCTGCATCGCCAGCGGGTCACCTTTAAGGTTCATGCCGCTTTCTTTCTTGAATTCGTCAACGAGGTAGTCGATCAGACGGATATCGAAGTCTTCACCACCCAGGAACGTATCGCCGTTGGTAGCCAGTACTTCGAACTGGTGCTCGCCATCGACTTCAGCGATTTCGATAACCGAAACGTCGAATGTACCGCCGCCCAAGTCGTAGACGATGACCGTGTGATCGCCCTTCGCTTTGTCCATACCGTAAGCCAGAGCGGCTGCGGTTGGTTCGTTGATGATGCGCTTGACGTCCAGACCCGCGATGCGACCGGCATCTTTGGTGGCTTGACGTTGGCTATCGTTGAAATAGGCTGGAACGGTGATGACCGCCTCAGTGACTGTTTCACCCAGATAGTCTTCAGCGGTCTTCTTCATCTTCTTCAGGATTTCAGCCGAAATCTGAGGAGGAGACATTTTCTGACCGTTGACTTCGACCCATGCATCGCCGTTATCAGCCTTGACGATCTTGTAAGGGACCATCTGGATATCTTTCTGCACAACTTCTTCGTCGAAGCGACGACCGATCAAACGCTTCACCGCATACAGGGTGTTGTGCGGATTGGTCACCGCCTGACGCTTGGCCGATTGGCCAACCAGAATTTCGCCGTCGTTGGCGTACGCAATGATCGAAGGCGTAGTACGAGTGCCTTCGGCGTTTTCAATAACTTTTACTTTGCCGTTTTCGAGAATAGAGACGCAGGAGTTGGTGGTCCCCAGGTCGATACCGATGATTCTGCCCATGTTAACTTTCTCCGGAAATTTTAAATTTGGATGCCGCAACTGCGTTCACACATTGCGGTAGCTCTTAAACGCATGACTTCTAAATGGGGGCCTGATGGCTGATTTCAAGCCTGCTCATCAATCGATGGTCTAACAGGCGAAACTGCCTTGCTGACCACAACCATCGCCGGGCGCAACAGGCGACCGTGGAGCTGATAGCCCTTCTGGAACACCTTCAGCACGCTGTTAGGCTCAACGTCGGCACTCTCTTGCATGGCCATCGCCTGATGATGTTCGGCATTGAAGGGTTGGCCGTGGGGATCAATCGCTTCCAACTGATAACGCTTGAGGGTGTCCTGAAACATTTTCAGCGTCAGCTCGATCCCTTCACGCATCGGACGGATACTTTCGTCGTCCGGGTTGGACAACTCCAGGCCGCGCTCAAGGCTGTCAATGATCGGCAGCAAATCACCCGCAAATTTTTCCAGTGCGAATTTGTGAGCTTTCTCGACATCCTGCTCGGCGCGACGGCGGACATTCTGCAGATCCGCAGCAACTCGCAAAGACTGATCCTGCGCAGCAGCCAATTGCTCTTCAAGCACTTGCACACGCGCTATCACGTCATCAACCGAAGCCGCACCAGCGGCCTGATCCTGAGTCTGCGTATCCAGATTCTGTTCGTCAGCCATAGATTTCTCCTTTCAATAACGTCCGCGAGCTCAACTCGCGCTTCTGTCCCGCTATATGGGGTCTTAATTTCCAGCTTCAAGTGCAACCAAAAGCACAATAACGTCCATTTTCATCAATAACCCGCCTCGCCTTAAGCCCAGGCCGCACATGAACAAATCACATAACGGACTAAAAAAAGCCGTAATTCAACCAAATCGAGCTAAGACAGGGCATTGTCAGCAGAAAGCAAAACACTGTATAAATAACCAGACAAATAGCTTGGGAGCCGCCTCTATGCTGGTGCACCTGTCAGTACATAACTACGCCATCGTCGAACATCTCGATCTCGAGCTGGACCGAGGCATGAGCGTGATCACTGGCGAAACCGGTGCCGGCAAATCAATCATGCTCGACGCTCTCGGCCTTACCCTGGGTGATCGCGCCGATAGCGGTGTGGTCCGCCCCGGTGCCGACAAGGCCGATATCCTTGCCACCTTCGACCTGACCGATATCCCCGAAGCCCGCGCCTGGCTCGCAGAGCGAGATCTGGACAACGACGGACCGTGCATCCTGCGCCGGGTTATCACCGCAGAGGGTCGCTCGCGGGCCTACATCAATGGTTCGCCCTGCCCTCAAGGTGACTTGAAAGCGCTGGGCGAATTCCTGATCGATATTCACAGCCAGCATGAACATCAGTCATTGCTCAAGACGGACACCCATCGCCGCCTGCTTGACGAATACGCGGGCGCCACCGACCTGGCACGCCAGGTACATCTGGCGGCACAGCGCTGGCGCCAGACCCGGCAAGAGCTGGAGCGACTCGCCAATTCAGGCGATGAGCAACGCTCGCGCCATCAATTGCTCAGCTATCAACTCGAAGAACTGGAAAGCCTCAGCCTTGGCGAAAACGAACTGGATCAACTGGAGCAGGAACACAAAACTCTGACCAATGCCGAAAGCCTACTGAGCATCTGCCGTCAGGTCGTAGAACAATGCAGCGAAAACGACTCGGGCAATGTCCTGAACGCACTGACCGCCAGCCTCAATCGTCTGTCTGGCATCAACAGCTCACCGACTGCCATGTGCGAAGCCGCCAGCCTGCTGTCCAGCGCGCAGATTCAGGTCGAAGAAGCAGTGGGAGAACTGAACCGCTTCCTCGATCACTTCGATGCCGACCCGGCGCGCCTGCAACAACTTGAAGAACGTCTAGATGCGATCTACACCCTGGCCCGCAAACACCGCATTCAGCCCACCGAAGTCGCCGCGCTCCAGCAAAAACTGCTGGACGAAATCGAGACATTGAATGCAAACGATGAAGCCATTGAATGCCTTGAGAATGAATTGTCCTCCTATGCTCGACATTATCAGGACAAAGCTCGCGAATTGAGTGATCTACGTCAAGGTTCAGCGCCGACTCTGGCCAGTGCTGTGGAGCAGGAAATTCAACGCTTGGGCATGCCTGGTGGGCGGTTCAGCATCGAACTGCGCCCTAATGTCAGCAAAGAATTGCTGCCCAATGGTCTGGAGCAGGTCGAATTGTTGGTAAGCGCCAACCCTGGACAACCACTGAAAGCGCTGGCCAAGGTCGCTTCAGGTGGTGAGTTGTCGCGGATCAGCCTGGCGATTCAAGTCATCACCGCACAAACCTCACGGGTGCCCACACTGGTATTCGATGAAGTCGATGTCGGGATCGGCGGGCCGACCGCAGAAATTGTCGGCCAGCTGTTGCGTCGTTTAGGCGAGCGCGGGCAAGTCATGACCGTCACGCATTTGCCGCAGGTCGCAGCGCAAGGCCACCAGCACCTGTTCGTGCACAAGGTACGTGACAGCGATGCCACTCGCACCGCCGTGTCCAAACTCAGCAAAACCGAACGCGTCGAGGAAGTCGCACGCATGCTCGGCGGCATTGATCTCACCAAAGAGTCATTGGCCCACGCGAAAAAAATGGTCCTCACCGCGAAGATTTGATCATTCAATCAAAAACCGTGGAGCAAGGCGTCGCCGGCGTCTTGTTCGCGATAGCGGCATAAAAATCAGACAACAGAAAGCACGAAGGCGACCCTGAGGTCGCCTTCGTCATTATGGCTGTCGGAAGGTTTACACCCTCTTCTTGCGCACGTAGAGCACCAAGTTGTGGTCCACCAACTCGTAGCCGTGCTTCTCCACAATCGCTTTCTGAAGCTTCTCGATTTCTTCTTCGAAGAACTCGATCACCTCACCGGATTCCACGTTGACCATATGGTCGTGGTGGCCGCCGTCGGCCAGCTCGAAAACTGCGTGACCTCCGTCGAAATTGTGGCGAACCACCAGCCCGGCAGCTTCAAACTGAGTCAGTACACGGTAAACCGTGGCCAGACCCACATCCTCGTTCGCGTCCATGAGTGCCTTGTAAACATCCTCGGCACTCATGTGACGCTGCTCAGCAGAATCGAGCATCTGTAGAATTTTGACCCGAGGCAGGGTCACTTTTAGTCCGACTTTACGCAGTTCGCTATTTTCAACCATGGTCAGCTTTCTCGCGGATGCTGCTTCGCAGCTTCTCTTAATGCGGGTATGATCGGGGTTTACGTTGTCCCAGCCAAGATAGTGGAAGTCGCCCACCGATGCAAAACACCAAGCACCTGCTAACCAGTTTCACCTTTGTGGGACTGCTCGCACTCGCCGGTTGTTCATTCCCCGGGGTTTACAAAATCGACATCCAGCAGGGCAATGTCGTCACGCAGGATATGATAAACCAGTTACGCCCCGGAATGACCCGTCGGCAAGTACGGTTTATCATGGGTAACCCTCTGCTGACCGATACGTTTCATGCCGATCGCTGGGATTACTTGTATAGCCTGCAACCTGGGGGCGGTGAACGCCAACAAGAACGCATGACCATTGTCTTTAATAGCAATGATCAGCTCGTCAGCCTTTCCGGTGACTTCATGCCTGGCGTGAGTCGCGACGAGGCCATTCTTGGTAAGAATAGCGGTACTTCCGCTACTCCCGCTCAGGGTGAACAGCCTAAAGCCGAAGAGGCGCCTAAACCTGGCTCATTGCTCAAGCAGATCCAGGATGACGTGGACAAGAGCGAATCCGCTCCAGTACCCACTCAGGAACCTCTGGAACCATCGCCGCGGTAGTTGTGAAAAGCAGCCACCAGCGTCTTCAAAAAAACCCGGCATGCCGGGTTTTTTTGCGTCTCTGGGTTCAAAAAAAGATTACTGCGAATCGTTTTTCATCCTGGACTGGGCAGCCTTAGCCGCACGCAACCGGCGAACCTCTTTTGGATCAGCCAACAACGGACGATAAATTTCTATTCGATCACCCGCCACCAGCACTCGGGTTTCGGCGTCGCTCAGCACGTTGCCGAAAATACCTACGGAACAATGCGCAAGATCCAACTCAGGAAAATGCTGGCTGATCCCGGAAGCCTGCAGCGCGTCGCGCACCGTCGAATCCGATGCCACGCCAACGCTAAGCAGCACCTGGCGATCTATCCCAGCGTAAACCACTTCGATTTCAATCAGCGGCTTAACCATGCAGCTGTTTTGCCCGCTGGCAAAAAGCGTCGACCAGGGTGTTGGCCGCCTGATTGAACAGCGGCCCTAACGTTGCGCGCACGATGGGGCCGGCGTAATCGAACGACAGGTCCAGGCTGATCTTGCAGGCCTTTTCTCCCAACGGCTTGAACACCCAAACCCCGTGTAACTGGTTGAATGGCCCTTCTTCAAGATTCATCTCGATCGACTGCCCTGGCACCAGCGTGTTTCGCGTCACGAAATGCTGCTTAAGACCGCCCTTGGCTATTTCGACCCGAGCGCGCATGTGCCCCTCACCGGCGTCCAATATCACAGCCGATGAGCACCACGGCAAAAATTCCGAGTAGTGCGCTACGTCATTTACCAAGTCATAAAGTGCCTGGGCCGGGTAAGGCAACAGGGCAGAGCGTTGAATATGGGTAGTCATGTCAGCGTCACTTCCAAAGCTGAGCGGCAAACACAACAAGAATGCCGAACGGCGCCACATAGCGCATCAAAAAGAACGTCAAAGCGAAAAGCACCGGGCTGCGCATCGACAACTCATCACGCACCGCCTCACGGCCCATCACCCAACCTGCAAAAACCACAAAACAGAAACCACCGAGCGGCAACATGATCCGCGAGGTGAAAAAATCGATAACCCCAAAGAAGTTCAGCCCCCCCACGGCGCCCCATTGGTAGAGGTGAAACACACCGGCATCGTTCACGAAAAACTTGGCCTGTTCCCAGATATTGAACGAAAACACCGTGCCCAAACCCACGAACCAGCAGATAAACGCCAGCCAGAATGTCACCCAGCCGCGGCGAATCTTAGTCCGTTCGATCAGATAAGCCACCATCGGCTCAAGCAAAGAAATAGCCGAACTCCAAGCCGCAACCGCTACCAACACGAAGAAGACTACGCCCATCAGCTGGCCGAACGCCACGTTGCCAAACGCAAATGGCAAGGTCACGAACATCAGGCCCGGACCTTCGCTGGGGTTCAGGCCTGCCGCAAACACAATCGGAAACAACGCCAGGCCTGCCAACAACGAAACAAACGTATCGAGCAACGCCACACCGACGATGGTCCCGGAGATCGATGAATTCTTTGGCATATACGCGCCGTAAATCATGATCGACCCTACGCCCACGCTCAGCGAAAAGAAGGCATGCCCCATCGCGGGCAGCAAGCCATCAAGCAGCTTCGACGCGTCGAAGTCGAACATGAAATGCACGCCCTCCATGAAGTGTCCGGTCGTCAGGCTATAACCCAACAAGATCACCATCAGGATAAAGAGCAACGGCATCATGATCCGCAGGCTGCGCTCAAGCCCTGCAACCACGCCTTTGGCGATCACCACCGCAGAAAGCAGCATGAACACCGTGTGCCACAAGGTCAGCCGCCAAGGGTCGGCGATGACCTTGCCGAAGTAAGCCCCCACTTGATCGGACGCAACACCCTGGAAATCGCCACGCCCCATATCAATGATGTAATCCAGCGACCAGCCACCCACCACGCTATAGAAGGACAGGATCAGCAACGCCGTGATCATTCCGGCGAATGCCCCCCAGGACCAACGCGTCGAATGCCCCGCCTCGAGCGCCAACACCTTCAAGGCGTTGGCCGGACTTTGCCGGGCGCGTCGGCCAATCAGCGTTTCGGCGAGCATCACCGGCACACCGATCAAGGCAATACAGGCCAGGAACACCAACACGAAAGCGCCGCCGCCATAGACGCCGACCATGTAGGGAAACTTCCATATGCTGCCGAGACCCACCGCAGAACCGGTCGCTGCGAGAATGAACACCCAGCGACTCGCCCAGCCGCCGTGGACAGAAACCTTGTCCGTCGACATCGTTAACACGCTCAACCGTTGAAAAAAGAGGCCGCATTGTCCGGGATTCAATCAAGCTGCTCAAGCACGCAGCTTCACCGTAGCCGACAGCGCGTTGTCTCCCTATAATGCGTCCCCTATGGCTAAGCTCAAGAAACACCCCACAGGGACCATCGCGCAAAATAAAAAGGCGCGTCACGATTACTTCATCGAACATAAGTTCGAGGCCGGTCTGGTCCTGGCTGGCTGGGAAGTAAAGAGTATGCGTGCTAGCAAGGTGCAGCTGGTTGACAGCTATGTGCTGCTCAAGGATGGCGAGGCCTGGCTCATGGGCTGCCATATCACGCCGCTCGCGGCCGCCAGCACGCACGTCATCGCTGACCCTACACGTACCCGAAAACTGCTGCTCAACCAGCGCGAGCTAGAAAAGCTCAACACTGCGGTTCAGCAGAAAGGCTATGCCTGCGTGGCCCTTTCCATTTACTGGAAAGCGCACTTGATCAAGTGTGAAATCGCACTGGGCAAAGGCAAGAAGGAATACGACAAGCGCCACACCGAGCGGGAACGCGACTCTGATCGCGAGCTGCAACGTGCGGTTCGTACCAAGGGCAAGGACGACTGACAGCTCGCATGTGCGAGTTGCCTGTCGCACTGCGGCGCTTCATGTGCGAGTAAATTCGCTCTCACGGAGGATACGTAATCTCTGTGAGAGTGAATGTGTTCGCGAAATAGTCCGGGCCGGCCCTCATATCCCGTTACGCCTCTCTGCCCGCGCCGTGCGCTGCACTTGCTGCCGCACCTCTTCCAGCACCTCCTGCACATAGAGCAGATGGCGGCTGGCAACTTCGCGCGCACCTTCCGCACGGCCTTCGATAATCGCCAGATACAGCTCACGGTGCTGACTGATCAGCATGTCGCGAGTCTCTGTGCGTTGCTTGTACATGCCACCGATGTTGGTCACGACATTACGCTTGAGCAGATCGAACAGCCCCCGGATCGTGTGCAGCAGCACCGCGTTATGGCTCGCTTCAGCGATGGCCAGATGGAAGCTCGCATCGGCAGCGCCCTCCTCGGCCCGACTCACTTCGCCGACCCGCGAATAACAGTCCTGCAATAAATCAAAGGCCGCCCGCAGCCGCTCACGGTCGACATCCGTCGCACGCAAGGCTGCGTAATACGCGCACGAGGCCTCCAGCGTATGGCGAAATTCAAGCAGATCACGCTGAGCATCCGGATTGCTTTCCAGCAAATGCAGCAACGGATCGCTGAATGTCGACCCCAGATTCTCGACCACGTAATTGCCGCCGCCCTGGCGGCTGATCAACAAGCCTTTGGCCGTGAGCTTCTGAATCGCTTCACGCAAGGAGGGGCGCGAGACACCAAACTGTTCTGCCAACGCACGCTCGGCAGGCAAGCGCTCTCCAGACTTCAATGTGCCTTCGAGAATCATCCCTTCCAGTTGCTCGACAATATCGTCAGACAAACGGCGCTGACGCACCTGATCAAACCCCATAACTCACTCCACCTCCCCGATCATCTGTCGGGACCGCCTATTCTCGCCGATTGCCGCCGCGCCGACACCCTTCAGGTTCAGTTGCAAATGCCACATCAATGCAATTTTTTTCGCAAATCGACGAAAGTATTAGAAGGGCAAATTGACACACCAATAGCTAGGCTTTTAACCTAGCGTCCAGACATTGTAAATTGGTATTACCAATTATCCAATGCCGGCGTTCAGTGGCCACCATCCACGACGCCGCAAGACCTCTCGTCATAGCGAAAGGCTTGAGCTGGTGAGCTGTGCGACTTGTTCGTCAGCCTCGATTCGACGACCACGGTGTAGCGTGCTGGCCGTCGACAACGAGCTGCGATCTTGCGATACGGAACATCGGGCCTGACCAACAACAATTAGGGGCCACCCCATATGCAAACCTGGCAACAGTTCTATACCCCACTCGGCAGCCTTGGCTTCTCCGCTATCGCCGCAGTTATTCCCATCGTGTTTTTCTTCATGGCCTTGGCCGTGTTCCGGCTAAAGGGCCATGTTGCAGGCACCATTACACTGCTGTTATCGGTATTGATAGCGATCTTCGCCTTCAAAATGCCTGCTGATATGGCCGTTGCGGCCGCCGGATACGGGTTCGCCTATGGCGTCTGGCCGATTGCCTGGATCATCATCGCAGCGGTATTCCTCTACAAACTGACGGTTAAAAGCGGTCAGTTCGAGATTATCCGCAGCTCGGTCCTGACCATCACCGACGACCCGCGCCTGCAAGTGCTGCTGATCGCCTTCTGCTTTGGCGCCTTCCTTGAAGGTGCGGCAGGTTTCGGTGCGCCAGTGGCGATTACTGCAGCATTGCTGGTGGGCCTGGGCTTCAACCCGCTCTATGCCGCCGGGTTGTGCCTGATTGCCAACACGGCCCCGGTCGCTTTCGGCGCATTGGGTATTCCGATCATCGTGGCGGGCCAGGTTTCAGGTATCGACGCGTTCAAGATCGGCGCCATGGCCGGCCGTCAATTGCCGTTGCTGTCGCTGTTCGTACCGTTCTGGCTGGTGTTCATGATGGACGGCATGCGTGGCGTCAAGGAAACCTGGCCAGCCGCTCTGGTTGCGGGCTTTACCTTCGCCCTCAGCCAGTTCCTTACCTCGAACTTCATCGGCCCGGAACTGCCGGACATCACCTCGGCGCTGCTCAGTCTGATTGCCCTGACCCTGTTCCTCAAAGTCTGGCAGCCTAAACGTACCGCTGGCGCGCAAATGGCCGGTGCTACCCCGACGGGCCCAGTCGTCGCCAGCGCTGGCGGCTTCGGTCTGCCACGCACGTCGACCAAGTCTGAATACACCTTGGGCCAGATTTTCAAAGCGTGGTCACCCTTCCTGATTCTGACCGTCATCGTCACCATCTGGACGCTTAAACCGTTCAAGGCAATGTTCGCCGCCGGTGGTGCGATGCAGGCATGGACCATGAACTTTGCCATCCCGCATCTGGACCAACTGGTGTTCAAGGTCGCGCCTATCGTCGCCAACCAGACCGCCATGCCAGCCGTGTTTAAGTTCGACCTGATCGCTGCCTCCGGCTCCGCGATTCTGATCTCCGCATTGCTGTCGATGCTGGTGTTGCGAATCGGGGTCAAAACCGGTCTGACCACTTTCAAAGAAACCCTGTTTGAACTGCGCTGGGCCATCGTGTCCATTGGCATGGTGTTGGCGTTCGCCTTCGTGATGAACTTCTCCGGCATGTCCACCACGCTGGCACTGGTTCTGGCATCCACGGGCGCTGCGTTCCCGTTCTTCTCGCCGTTCCTTGGCTGGCTGGGCGTGTTCCTGACAGGTTCCGATACCTCCTCCAACGCGCTGTTTGGCTCATTGCAGGCAACGACCGCGCACCAGGTCGGTGTTAGCGATGTGCTGATGGTGGCCGCGAACTCCACCGGTGGCGTGACCGGCAAAATGATTTCACCGCAGTCGATTGCGGTTGCCTGCGCCGCCACTGGCCTGGTGGGTAAAGAATCCGACCTGTTCCGCTTCACCCTCAAACACAGTCTGTTCTTTGCCACCATCGTCGGCTGCATCACCCTGGCTCAGGCTTATTGGTTCACCGGCATGCTGGTTCACTAACAGCATCCACACCCGCAACGACCTGGCGCCGGGCTAACCCCCGGCGTCAACCATTCATGACCGGGTCTGCAAAGCGGCTGAAAGCTTCGACGATGCATCTTTCGACCGCGGCGCTGGACGGATAACCGGGACCACCCGGAGAAACGCCTGATGAGCGAGCTCTATTACAACGCCGTACCTAATGCGACCCGCGTCGCACCGCCACAGGCCGAACCACGGCACTACCCTGACGTAAAACCTGAGCGGGTCTACCTGTTCGGTACCTGCGTGGTCGACCTGTTTTACCCGGAAGCCGGCATGGACGCGATTCACCTGCTCGAACGCGAAGGCATTCGGGTCGAATTCCCCCAGGGGCAAAGCTGCTGCGGGCAACCTGCTTACACCTCCGGTTACACCGATCAGGCGCGTGAAGTCGCGCGGGCGCAACTGGCATTGTTCTCGGGTGATTACCCGGTGGTCGTACCTTCCGGCTCATGCGCCGGGATGCTGCGCGAGCACTACCCGGACTTGTTCAAGGACGAGCCGGAAACCTTGAAGCAGGTCCATGCTCTGGCCGCCCGCACCTATGAACTGGCGGAGTTTCTGCTGTTCGTGTGCAAAGTGAAGCTCCAGGACAGTGGCGCACCGATCAAGGTGGCGCTGCATACGTCCTGCTCGGCACGCCGGGAAATGAACACGCACTTGCACGTCCGGGAACTGTTGTCGCAAATGAGCAACGTCGAGCGGGTAGACCACAGCCACGAAAGTGAATGCTGTGGTTTTGGCGGGACGTTCAGCGTGCGCATGCCGGATATTTCCGGGGCCATGGTCGCGGACAAGACACGCGCGTTAAAAGAGTCGGGCGCGCATCAGGTAGTGACCGCCGACTGCGGCTGCTTGATGAACATCAACGGCTCGCTGGAGAAACAACGGGAATCGCTGCGCGGCCAACACGTGGCCAGTTTCCTGTGGCAACGCACCGGAGGTGGACAATGAGCACGCAAACACTGATCCCCACCGTTGAGGTACACGAAGACTTCCGCGCCCGGGCCCATAAAGCCTTGGGCGACAGCCAACTGCGCAACAACTTCCGTACCGCCATGGACTCGCTGATGACCAAGCGCGCGGCCGCGTTCAGCGATGCTGACGAACGTGAACGTCTGCGCACCCTGGGCAATGCGATTCGGGCGCGCGCCCTGTCCAAGCTGCCCGATTTGCTTGAGCAGTTGGAACGAAACCTGACCCGTAATGGCGTGAAGGTGCATTGGGCGGAAACGGTAGAAGAAGCCAATGACATTGTCCTCTCGATCGTGGAGGCTCATGAAGCCCGGCAAGTGATCAAGGGCAAGTCGATGGTCAGCGAAGAAATGGAAATGAATGATTTCCTCGCCGCCCGTAGCGTTGAATGCCTGGAATCGGACATGGGCGAATACATCGTCCAGCTCGACCACGAGAAACCGTCGCACATCATCATGCCGGCGATTCACAAAAACGCCGTCCAGGTGGGCACCTTGTTCCACGAAAAACTGGGCGTGGACTACACCAAAGACGTCGACAAACTGATCCAGATCGGTCGCAAAGTGCTGCGCCAAAAATTCTTCGAAGCCGACATCGGCGTCTCCGGTGTCAACTTCGCCGTGGCTGAAACCGGCACCCTGTTGCTGGTCGAAAACGAAGGCAACGGCCGCATGTGCACCACGGTTCCGCCGGTGCATATCGCCGTGACCGGCATCGAAAAGGTCGTCGAGAACCTGCGTGACACCGTCCCACTGCTGTCGCTGTTGACCCGCTCGGCGCTGGGCATCCCCATCACCACGTACGTCAACATGATCTCCGGCCCACGCAAGGCCGATGAACTGGATGGCCCGCAAGAAGTGCACCTGGTGCTGCTCGATAACGGTCGCAGCCAGGCGTTCGCCGACAGTGAACTGCGTCAGACCCTGAACTGCATCCGCTGCGGCGCCTGCATGAACCACTGCCCGGTCTATACCCGCATTGGCGGCCATGCCTATGGCGAGGTGTACCCAGGCCCTATCGGTAAAATCATCACCCCGCACATGGTCGGCCTGAACAAAGTCCCGGACCACCCCAGCGCGTCGTCGTTGTGCGGCGCCTGTGGCGAAGTCTGCCCGGTGAAGATTCCGATCCCGGCCCTGTTGCGTCGCCTGCGCGAAGAAAACGTCAAATCGCCGGACGCGCCGAATAAAGTCATGCGCGGCCAGGGCAGTAAATACTCACGCACAGAACGCTTTATCTGGAATGCCTGGTCGCGGCTCAACAGCTCGCCGGCGCTGTACCGCGTGTTCGGCTTGTTCGCGACCCGCCTGCGCAATTTGACCCCAAGCAGCATCGGCCCGTGGACGCAGAATCACAGCGCACCGAAACCGGCAGCACGCTCGCTGCATGAGCTGGCCCGTGAACATTTGGCCAAGCAGTCGACAGAGAATCAGTCGATAGAGAAGCAACCGGGAGCCAAGCGATGAGCGCCAAACAAAATATCCTCAACAAACTGCGCCACAGCCTGACCGGCGCCACGCCGATTGCCGACAACTTTGACGAAGAGCTGGTGACCACCCCGTGGAGTTACGCGCCCGAACAACGGCTCGCGCAGTTGCGCAAACTGATGGAAGCCGTGCACACCGAAATCCATCTCAGCACCGAACAGGGCTGGCCGGAGCTGCTCGGACAATTGGTGCATGACCGCCAATTGCCGAGCCTGTTGATCGCCCCGAGCACGCCCCACGGTCGACGCGTCAGCGAACATTGGACCGTGCACCCTGAGTTACCGCCGCTCAAGGCCTATGACCGCCCGGTAGAGGCGTGGAAAACCGAACTGTTCGACGACACCCCTGCCAGTTTTACCACCACCCTGGGTGCCATTGCTGCCACCGGCAGCCTGATTCTATGGCCTACCCGCGAAGAACCGCGCCTGATGAGTCTGGTGCCGCCCGTGCACTTCGCCCTGCTCAAGGCCAGCGACATCTACGACAACTTTTATCAGGTTCAGCAAAAGCAGAACTGGGCAGCCGGCATGCCGACCAACGCACTGCTGGTGTCCGGCCCATCAAAAACCGCTGACATTGAACAGATCCTGGCTTACGGCGCCCACGGCCCGAAAGATCTGGTGGTACTGATTCTGGAGGATGCATGAGCCTGCCCGCTGTATTCCTGCGCGAAGCCGAGCGCCTGATCCCCAAGAACAGACGCTTCGACGACCCGCTTTCAACCCTGGCCTTCGGCACTGATGCAAGCTTCTACCGGCTGATCCCGAAACTGGTGATCCGCGTCGAATCCGAAGACGAAGTGGTCGCGCTGCTCAAGCTGGCTCAAGCTGAAAGCGTGCCGGTGACGTTTCGGGCTGCGGGCACCAGCTTGTCCGGCCAGGCCATCAGCGATTCAGTGCTGATCGTACTCGGCGACAATTGGAACGGCAGAGAGATTCGCGGTCAGGGCACGCAGATCCGCCTGCAACCGGGGGTCATTGGTGCTCAGGCGAATGCCTGGCTGGCACCGTTCGGGCGCAAAATCGGTCCGGACCCGGCATCGATCAACGCCTGCAAAATCGGTGGCATCGTCGCCAACAATTCCAGCGGCATGTGCTGTGGCACCGCGCAGAACACCTATCACACCCTCGCCGGGATTCGACTGGTATTGGCTGACGGCACCCGCCTGGACACCGAAGATTCCGCCAGCGTCGCCGCGTTTCGCGACAGCCACGCCGACCTGCTGGAACAACTGGCCCGACTCGGCCGCGAGACACGTGCCAACAGCACGCTGGCCGCAAAGATTCGCCACAAATACCGCCTGAAAAACACCACCGGCCTGTCACTCAATGCACTGGTGGATTTCGATGAGCCACTGGATATCCTCAGCCACTTGCTGGTCGGCTCCGAAGGCACCCTCGGTTTTATCAGCGCGGTCACATACGACACCGTCATCGACCACCCGTACAAAGCATCGGCGCTGATCGTGTTCCCCGATGTGGAAACCTGCTGCACCGCCGTCACCGTTTTGAAAAGCCAACCGGTGGCCGCAGTCGAACTGCTGGACCGGCGCAGCATGCGGTCGGTGCAGGACAAACCAGGCATGCCTGCCTTCGTCCGCGAATTATCGGAAAACGCCTGCGCCCTGCTGATCGAATCCCGCGCCGCCTCCCAGGCATTGCTGCATGAGCAGCTCGCGCAGATCATGGCCTCGCTGGCCTCATTCCCGGTGGAGAAGCAGGTCGACTTTACCGAAGACCCCGTGGAAAACGCCCGTCTCTGGGCGATTCGCAAAGACACCTTCCCCGCCGTTGGCGCCGTGCGTAAAACCGGTACCACGGTGATCATCGAGGACGTTACATTCCCGGTCGAACAACTGGCGATTGGCGTGCGTCGACTGATCGCGCTGTTCGACAAACATCACTACGACGAAGCGATCCTGTTCGGCCACGCGCTGGAAGGCAACCTGCACTTTGTGTTCACTCAGGGGTTCGACAGCCCTTCACAAGTCGCCCGTTATCAAGCGTTCATGGACGACGTCACGCAACTGGTGGCCGTAGAGTTCGGCGGTTCATTGAAAGCAGAACACGGCACCGGACGCAATATGGCGCCCTTTGTCGAGCTGGAATGGGGCAGCGATGCCTACCAACTGATGTGGCAGCTCAAACGGCTGCTTGATCCCAACGGCATCCTTAACCCGGACGTGGTGCTCAGCACCGATCCGCAGATCCATTTGAAACACCTCAAGCCACTGCCCGCCGCCGACGAGATCGTCGACAAATGCATAGAGTGCGGGTTTTGCGAGCCGGTCTGTCCGTCCAAAGGGCTGACGCTGAGCCCACGACAACGCATCGTGATCTGGCGCGATATCCAGGCGAAAAAACGCGCGGGCATCGACACCACTGATCTGGAGCGCGACTACCACTATCAAGGCATCGACACCTGTGCCGCGACAGGGCTGTGTGCGCAACGTTGCCCGGTCGGGATCAATACCGGCGAGTTGGTGAAAAAGCTGCGCAGCCGCGAAGCAACCCATGGCAAAACTGCGGACTGGCTGGCCCATAATTTCAAGACCGCGCTGCAAGGTGCGCGCTTCACGCTGCACGTGGCCAACGGTGCGCGGATGCTCTTGGGCGCGCCACGCCTGGCAAAAATCTCCGCAGCGCTGAGCAAGGCGTCGTCAGGTCGCGTGCCGCAGTGGACCGCCGCCATGCCGCAGCCGGAGCGGGCCATTCGTTTCAGCCCACCGATCGATGATCAGCGCCCGCGCGTGGTGTACCTGGCAGCGTGTGTATCACGCGTCATGGGCCCCGCTGCGAGCGACCGCGAACAGATGTCGCTGCTGGACAAAACCCGCGGGCTGCTGGAGAAGGCCGGGTATCAGGTGGTCTTCCCCGACAATCAGGACAGCCTGTGCTGCGGGCAACCCTTTGCCTCAAAAGGCTACAACGATCAAGCCGAGGACAAACGCCAGGAACTGCTCGCGGCCTTGATCAAGGCCAGTCGCGGCGGTCTCGACCCGATCTATTGCGACACCAGCCCATGCACCCTGCGCCTGGTTCAGGACCTGAAAGACACGCGCCTGGACCTGTACGACCCGGTGCGTTTCATCCGCACTCACCTGTTGGACAAGCTGCACTTCACCCCCCAGCAGGAAGCCATCGCGGTGCATGTCACCTGCAGCACCCAACACTTGGGCGAGAGCCAGGCCTTGATCGAACTGGCGCGCCTGTGCAGCCAGAATGTGGTGATACCCGAAGGCATCCACTGCTGCGGTTTTGCCGGTGACAAGGGCTTCACTACGCCGGAACTGAATGCGCATTCATTGCGCACCCTGAAAGATGCGGTGCAGTACTGCAACGAAGGTATTTCCACCAGCCGGACCTGTGAAATCGGCCTGTCGCAACACGGCGGTATCGATTACCACGGACTGGTTTATCTGGTGGATCGAGTGACTCAAGCCAAGTCGGCGTAAAACCTCCCTGACGGGGCCCACACGCCCCGTCAGGACGCCAGACGTCGCAAGAATGGCTTTTTCACAGACAACTCAAGAAAAAATAGAACCCCGGCGTTACGCCAGAGTCAATCTATTCAAGCCCTCTCCAGAAGTGAACCGGGCTTACCACAGCGCTCGGGCCATCGGCCTCATAGACCGTCCATCCCGAGTCCACAGGCTAAGGAGACACACATGAAGCGCACTGCACTCACTGGATTGTTCCTCACCGCCGCCCTGTTGGCTTCCCCGGCATTTGCCGCTGATGATCTGTGCGACGCCAATCTGCAGCAGATCAAAGATGACCTGACCACCGGCGCGACCGACATGGGCGACGACACCCTGATGAGCCTCAAGGAGGCGCAAAAGGAAGCCATGGCCGCAAAAGCGGCTGGCGACAATAAAAAATGCATCGAGCTGACCGAAAAGGCGTTGGAAGAGGCTGACAAGGGTGAGGACAGGTAAAAGCATTGCCAAGGCCAGCCCTGGGGCTGGCCTGTTTCACCCCATCGCCTGACAGAAAGTCGACGTCCTCCCTGCATTGAGGTAGACTCACCGCTTGACTGCTAGAGCAGTTGTAATTGGGGCCGATTAGGATTCGACGCCGGTCGCGAAACTCTAGGGGCATGCCGAGTTGGTAACAGAACTCGTAAATCCACTGTTGCAACTTCTTATAGTTGCCAATGACGAAACCTACGGGGAATACGCTCTCGCTGCGTAAGCAGCCTTAGCCCTTCCCTCCTGGTCGCTTCGGCGCCAGCAATCACTAGGGGATGTCTGTAAACCCGAAGTGATTGTCATATAGAACAGAATCGCCGTGCAGTATGTTGTGGACGAATCGGCTAAAAATTACACAGCTCGCCCAATGCACCCTGCCCGTCGGGCCGCTGAGGGTTAACTTAATAGACACGGCTAAGCATGTAGTCCCGAAAGCGGAGTACTGGCGGACGGGGGTTCAAATCCCCCCGGCTCCACCACTTTTACATCTAAAGACGTCCACGGACGTCTTTTTTTGTGCCTGAAATCCAGAAAAATCAAGGCTTTAGCGTCTATTAGCGTCCATGGGCGTCCGACACAATCCACGTCATCGGGTATTCCAGATGGTATTCCAAGCCCTTCAGTGGTAATTTTTGGAATACCAATTGATGTCATGGAACACCTCATGTGCGCCCAAGCCACCCGCCTCTCTGACCGCCAGCTCAAAGCGGTAAAGCCGAAAGACAAGGACTACGTCCTCAGCGATGGCGACGGCTTACAGCTGCGCGTGAGGGTCAATGGCTCTACGCTATGGAACTTCAACTACCGGCAGCCGATTACCAAAAACCGCATCAATATGGGCCTCGGCACCTACCCAGAACTCTCGCTCGCTCAAGCCAGGAAGAAAACTGTCGAAGCCAGAGAGCTTCTCGCTCAGGGCATCGACCCGAAAGAACAACGTAGCGAGCTGGAGCAGACAAAAAGACAGGCAACCGAGCACACATTCGAGAACGTGGCGTCTGCCTGGTTTGAACTGAAAAAGGATTCGGTCACTCAGGCTTATGCCGAGGACATCTGGCGCTCGCTCACGCTGCATGTCTTTCCATCGCTGGGAACAACACCTATCTCGCAGATCAATGCCCCGATGGTCATCGAACTGCTGCGCCCTTTGGAAACCAAAGGTAGCCTGGAGACAGTGAAGCGACTGACCCAACGACTCAACGAGATCATGACCTACGGTGTGAACTCGGGAATGATCTTTGCCAATCCGCTCAGCGGCATTCGGGCCGTTTTCAAGAAGCCGAAAAAGCAGAACATGGCAGCCCTCCGCCCTGAAGAACTGCCGGAACTGATGGTCGCCATTGCCAATGCGAGCATAAAAAGAACGACACGCTGCCTGATCGAATGGCAACTTCACACCATGACCCGCCCTGCGGAAGCCGCGACGACTTCCTGGGCCGACATCGACCTCGACAAGAAAACCTGGACGATCCCGGCGGAGCGTATGAAGAAGCGACGTGCTCACGTCATACCGCTGACCGAACACGCACTTGCTCTGCTAGAGACGATCAAGCCCTACAGCGGCCATAGAGAGTACGTGTTCCCGGCAGACAGAGACCCACGGGATCATTGCAACAGCCAGACAGCAAACATGGCCCTGAAACGTATGGGCTTTGAAGGTCGATTGGTGAGCCACGGCATGCGCTCCATGGCCAGTACTATCCTGAACGAACAGGGGTGGGACCCCGAATTGATTGAGGTTGCACTTGCTCACGTGGATAAGGACGAGGTGCGCAGCGCTTACAACCGAGCGGATTACATTGAGAGAAGAAGGCCGATGATGGCTTGGTGGAGTGAGCACATTCAGCAGGCCGCTACCGGCAACTTATCGGTGTCAGCTATTCAAGGAGCCAGAGGCCTGAGAATAGTATCAGTACGCTGAAATCCAACATTAAGAATCCTGTCTCAATGACAGCAATCGGTAGATGTGGCAGTTGGAGATAGATGTACTGGCCTGACGGTCATCTTGAATCGGTACCCCGGAGGCATTGAGCATTGAGGATGCTTCAGGCACTTGTCTTAGGTGGCGACGTTAGGCGATGGGTGTGGCCCCCATAGCTTTGGCTGTGGCGCCCCATCTATCCCCGCGTGATCTCCACACCTAAGCAATCCCCGCTAAAGCTTACCCACCTAGCGCCGATAGAAGCCAACAAGTCAGCTAATTATGAGGTTGCAACCCAGCCTCTCATACACGGACGTGTCTCTTGCCCCTAGCCAAGCCCCTTCCCGGCTCTTTAAATCCTGCGCATCACTACTCGCGACGCAAGATGTCGGCCGCTTGCGCAACACTCAGTCAGTACCTGAAACCACACCCCACAACCAGTATTCCTGATCGATCAAAGGCTCAAACCTATGGCATCGAATGATTACCTGCGCAACAAAATACGCCCTAGCTTTCTTGAAGGTTTAGACCCAGAGCCGGCGCCAGCGCCTGCCATGGCCAAAACGGAATTTCGCTGTGTCGAACCTCGCTTCACCCTAGAGCGCGACGTTGTGATGTCGGACGATCTGAAGCAGCAACTAGCTGAGGCCGTCGCCAAGATCGAGCACTACAGGACGATCTATATCGAATGGGGCTTCGCGGCCGCGGACCCGGCCGGCAAAGGCACGATCCTTAATTTCTATGGCCCTCCTGGCACAGGGAAAACCCTCACTGCGGAGGCTTTTGCCGGCAGTCTGGGCAAGAAGATCATGCTGGTGAGTATTGCCGACCTGGAAAGCAAGTTCATGGGCGACACCTCCAAGAACATTGCGGCCGTGTTCCGCAGTGCACAAGCCGAAGGCGCGGTGTTGTTTTTCGATGAAGCAGACACCTTGCTAGGCAAGCGTTTGTCCTCTGTCACTCAGGGCATTGATAACGAAGTAAACGCCATGCGTTCGACCTTACTGATCGAGCTAGAGCGACATGAAGGCGTGGTCATCTTTGCGACTAACTTTGCCAAGAACTACGACGCTGCGTTCGTTAGCCGTATATCTCAACACGTTGGCTTCGAGCTGCCGGGCGAGCCGGAGCGTCAAGCTATTTGGGCAAAGCTGCTGGTGCCGGGTATCCCGCTGGCTGAAGATCGGGAGACGCTACTGAACTCGGCAACGCTACTGTCGGCAGGGTTGTCAGGGCGCGAGATGCGTACCTGCATGCGCCTGGCGTTGGCAAAGGCAGTGCGAGTACCCGGGCAGCCTGCGTTGGCGCAGGCTCATTTGCAGGACGCCATCGAACAAGTCGCCACTGCCATGGCGCAGATGCGGATGCAGACACACAGCGGCAAAACCAACACACCAACATTGGAAGCAGCACGTACGTTATTGGGCGTCAGCTGAGGAGCGAATCATGGGTCTATGGAATTGGGTCAAATCAACAGCGTCCTCCATTTACGAAACGGTAAAGGAGAAAGCCGTCGCCACCGTCAATTGGCTAGCCGACAAGGCAGAAACCTTTGTGGGCGATGTGAAGAACATCTGGCAATCGGTAAAGCCTTATCTCGCCCATGCACGAGTTGCCTTGACTACTCTGGCCGGCCTCGCTCCATGGCCCATCGTCAAGACCATGGCGCTGGGTCTGGAAAAGGTCTTGGGTTTTCTCGAGAACATTGAGAGCCACCCGTTGATGGCCAAGCTGAAGCAGGCCATCGATTGGGTCATCAAATCCGCCAAGGATCTTAGGGAGAAGGTGCTTAACGACATCGAAATCAAAGAAGCTGAAGCGCGCGCCCAGACATTCAAGGAAGGCGCCCATCAGGTGCCATCAGAGGAACGCGGTGCGCTGAAAATCGCTGAGCTCATAAACTCATACTTGCTGACCAAGGCCAAGATCCAGCGCGTGGTGAGCAGTGAACAATTCGCTGACTTCAACCACTACCTGCGTATCCGTGCTGCGCAAAAATTGCTGAAGTTCTACGAGAGACGCATGACGTCAATCGAGAAGCTAACCGATGTTGATGGGGACATGGTCGCGTTGATGGATATCTCTACTAGCCTGCTAGACGAGAAACCGACATTGACCCTCGAACAAACTCAAACCCTCAACGAACTCACCACCCTACATTTCGGCAAGCCAGTCGTGCCATTCGTCTTCGAGGAAATGACCTTGGCATGGGGCGCGGATCTGCGCAGGCTTGAGGTGCTGTGGAAAAAGCTCAACCAAGAGCTGGCCCGTGACAAGGTGCTGGCCAAGCGCATATCCATGGCCAGCCGCACCGAAGCACTGAGCGCGGAAGAACAAGTAGTGCTCAACGACCTGGAGCGCAATTTGAGTCGAGACAGCAAGCGACTTGAGAGCCTTGATGTCAGCATTCGAGAAAAACGCTACTACGTCTACGCGTCAGAAGGCTTTCTCCAACTGCTGGAAAAAGATGAGCAGCAGTTGATTGCCGATGACCAGGAATACCTTGCCGATCGTAGCGAAGAAGTCGGCTCGCTGATCGCGCGCTGCGCTAAACAGGACTTGAAATGGGCATCGCTGACCGAGGACGAGCAAGCACTGCTGGTCGACTTCGGCAACATTTTTGAAAATGACTGCCTTGCGCGAACCGAGGCGGCTTTCCAAGAAGTTGAGGTGAGCCTGTGAATAGCGAATTAGTGAGCTTTTTGCTGCCTCGACTCGAACCACTACAGATGGGGTTTTTCCTTTTCATCACGGGCGTGACCTTCCTGACTTGTCTGATGGTGGCTCTACGGGCTAACAAAACCAATTGGAAAAAAAAGTGGCTGGGGGGCAAATTGGGCTCGTCGGGACTGCAAGCGGATCATGGTTCGATCCACGACCTGAGTGAAGCGGTCTCGACCACTGCCGAGAAAATCGCGGGCATCATGCCGGGGATGCTCTTGGTGGTCGGCTTGCTGGGAACCTTCCTTGGCTTGGGAATGGCCCTGGATCATGCATCGACCATTCTGCAGAAAAGTGGCAATGCTTCCGTGGGCGCCATGGGCGGCGCCATGCAGGACATGACCGCCATGATGCAGGGGCTGGGCACCAAGTTCAAAACCTCCACCTGGGGCATCATGGCCTTCATTCTGTTGAAGGTGTGGGACCTGCTCCTTGGTTATGAGAGCCGCCGTCTAACCTGGTGCATTACAGAGGTCAAGAAAGAAATGGCAACCTCTGAGCAACAGCGAGAAGCCGCCCGCATCGCTCACGATGCTTTCCTCCATAACTGCATCACCAGCGCTGCCAAGTACATGGCCGGTGTGGTCGGCAAACAGGCAGACACCATGAAGGTGCTGTGGCGGGAGCAGGCGGAAAGTCGTCAGGGTACTAACGCCGAACAACGGCAAATTCTCCAATCTGGCTTCGACAGCCTGAACACCAACATCAGTGGTGTAGCGCACGGCATCAGCGCCTTGCTGCAAAGCGAGACCGATAGTCAGCAAATTGCCCGCGAGGGGCAGGCTATTGTCCGCGAAATCGCCAACACCACTCAGCGCACTGAGCAAATACTGGGAGAGTACGCCAGCAGCAATCGCGACCAACTGCAGGCGGGTTTCAACGGCCTGAATAGCAGTGTTGCGGGTGTGACGGAAGGCATTGGTGCACTCCTACAGAGTGATGGCGACGGCCATCAGATTGCCCGCGAGGGGCAGGCTATTGTCCGCGAAATCGCCAACACCACTCAGCGCACTGAGCAAATACTGGGAGAGTACGCCAGCAGCAATCGCGACCAACTGCAGGCGGGTTTCAACGGCCTGAATAGCAGTGTTGCGGGTGTGACGGAAGGCATTGGTGCACTCCTACAGAGTGATGGCGACGGCCATCAGATTGCCCGCGAGGGGCAGGCTATTGTCCGCGAAATCGCCAACACCACTCAGCGCACTGAACAGGCGATGAGCGCCTTTGCCGACAGCAGTAATCAGCATCTGCAAACAGGCTTCGCGGGGCTCGATACCAGCATCGCCGGCGTAACTGGGGGGATTGGTGCGTTGTTGCAAAGCCACTCCGATAGTCTGCAGATCAATCGCGAGGCGAAAGACGTTCTAAGTGAGATAGCCACCTCGGGTAAACGTACCGAACAGGCGCTGACCGAATTCACCGACAGCAGCCGCGACAACCTGCAAGCCCTGCAAACCGCAGGCGAGACGATGGGCGACGCGGCCATCAAGGTAGGGCAGTCCGCCGCTGAACTTCAAGTAGTAGTGAGTGCATTGAACGGCCAGATGACGGAAGTCATGAACGGCGTCAAAGCTGATTTGAACAGCACCTTGGCCACTATGAACAAGGACTTCAGCGACAACTTGAACGACATGGGCGCACAACTGGAAAGCGCAACCACAAAACTTGGCGAGGTAATGGAAGCCGTCAAGACAGATCTAGGCTCCAATATCAAGAAAATGAACCAAGACTTCGGCACCAACCTGGTCAACATGACAACTAGCCTGGGAGAGGCAACTGGGAATATTTCCGACGCTATCGACACCATGTCCAGCACGGTAAGCAGTGCTATGGACGAGGTCGCCACCAACATGAAGGAGACCGCCACCGCCCAGAAAAAGACCACTTTAGAGTTCGAAATGGTCAGTGAAAACCTGAATGAGAACATCCTGGCGATCCAGGGCGTCGTGGAGAAATTGTCCAAGGACATTATCCGTGGCCTTAAAGCCGTGTCTGAAAGTGGGCAGCGCATGGTCTCCCTTGATCAGCGCTACGGCAAAGTCTCAGAAATGCTGATCAGGATCCCTGAGTCGCTCGACGCTCTGGCTAACGTTGTCACGCGCCCACCAGTCGATCTCTTACCGCTGTTGCACTCAGTGGATCAACTGACTGGCGTTGCCAACAGCATCAACAAATCAGTCACGGCTCGTAAAGCCGTCAAAGCCTGAGCGCCGTCATGAAAGAGAAACCAAGCGAATGGGTATCCATCTCTGACCTGATGGCTGGCGTGATGGCCGTGGTGATGTTGTTACTAGTGATGTCCGTATTGCAGAACCAGTTTGCCGAGCTCAAGCGCCAAGAAGAGCAAAACCAGGTGGGCGTGACTGAGCAGGAAAAAGTCACTAGCCTACTCCAGGAGATGAAGGCCGCCCTGGATGCCCAGGACGACACCGGACTGGTTTCGTTCGATCTGGCAGGCAACAAAATGACCCTGGGCGACAAGATGTTCGCCCGGGGCAGTGCTTGTTTGACCGACGAGGCCAAGCGCGAACTGCGGCTCGTCAGTCCCCGTATCGCTACGTTCTTTGGTAGTTCCAGCGAAGCCCAGATACTGGTGGAGGGGCACACCGACAATATTCAGGTATCACGGCCGGTGATCGACTTCGTCAAGTTCTGCACGGTCTACGACGACAACTTCACACTGTCTGCTGCGCGGGCGAGAGAGGCACGCAAGTTGATCATCGAAATCCTCGATCCGGGACAAGCCAAGCGAGTCATCGTAGCCGGTTACGGGGATTCTCAACCGCTACCGGATCTTGACCCAGCGGATGAACACAATCGGCGCATAGAGGTGCAGTTTGTTAATCGCCCCGATTCGACCAAGCGTTTTTGAGCGAGTGTTTCATTGATCAACCACGTTCAGCAAGCAGCTACTGGTAGCGTACGTGTTCCCTGCAGACAGAGACACACGAACTCACTGCAACAGCCAGACTGCCAATATGGCTTTGAAACGCATGGGTTTTGAAGGGCGATTGGTGAGCCACGGTATGCGTTCCATGGCCAGTACTATCCTGAACGAACAGGGGTGGGACCCCGAATTGATTGAGGTTGCACTTGCTCACGTGGATAAGGACGAGGTGCGCAGCGCTTACAACCGAGCGGATTACATAGAACGCAGGCGCCCAATGATGACCTGGTGGAGCGACCACGTTCAACATGCTGCTACCGGCAGCTTGTCCGTCTCAGCCATTCAGGGGGGCAGAGGCCTGAAAGTTATCTCGATGTGCTGATCGCGCGACCAACAATTAATGCCCCTTAATGGACATTGATCGCCGTACTTGAGAGACCGGGTTGCAACGGGAGCCGTCCTGGATGAAGCTGCTGCGAGCAGCCTGTTTCGGATTGAAAGCGGATAGTGCGGCGAGCACAGCTAGAGCCGCAGTACCTCCCAGACGCTATTATTAATGCCTGCCTCGATTTTTGCGAAACGACTCTCATGTAGTGCGAAACAGAGCAAGTGGGTCGGACGTGAGAATCCGACGTATATCATCTTTGCCGATTGTCGTACGAGGTCGTGGACCTTGGTATCTATCGGCTGCCCCTTAAATTGAACCGCGAGGCGCTCCGACTCGTAGTTCCCGCCTCCGCCTCTTTCGTAGAAGGTTTCCATATATAGAGTGGCAGTGTGCGTCTCCCCCTTGACTCGGTGCACGGTCGCGACTTCTACGCGAATGCCTTCACAAACCAAAACATTGCGCGCCAGCTTCTGCGTGGCTGACGATGAGCCACTCGCGGCATTTGCGTGATCGTGGACGAAATCCCGGCTATTGCAAATTTGGCGGCCGAATATAGAAAGGAAGGTCGGCAAGTGGCTTCTAACGTCTTTTAGAACAGCCATAGTGTTACCGCGCGCGACTTCCAGACACCATTCGTAAACCTTTGATTGGTACTCGCACCAGTAATCTGGATTTGTGTCCCCAAGGAACTCATGCATGGTCCGCTTGACAAAGTGTTTTCCCGCGAGATCCTCAGCCTTTTCCAACCTCAGTATCCGCAATAGCGCGTTGACGATAGCCATCTCAACCGACGCCAGCGAGCAGTCGTCGCCCCTAGCAGCAACGAGGTGGCTAGACAGGTCAGTGTGGTCGGTCCGTCTTTGCAGCTCGACCTTAGAGTAAGACGGGAAATAGTCGGGAAGGCGTACCTTACCGCTCTCTTCCTTGGTTGCCCACGCTACTGCCTTGTATCGGTTGCTGGGATTCGTAGGGATCGCACCGCTATCAGTCAGGTCCCTTATGATCGACGCAAACCGATCGATCACCAGGCCCTTTGTGGAATCGGAGTAGACAATGAGACGGGGGTTAATCGAAACGTCAGAACCATCAGGGTTCTTTCGTCTTCCCTCGATACGGATGGGGTTGATCGCGAATACGTTGACGACACCCGCAAGGACTGGGCTCAGGCGGTAGCTGCCGTTGAGTTCGAGGAGCATCGCACGGTCTGCCAAATACTCGTTTGCGGCGCTGTTCCTGCCGTCGAATATGGACTGATTTCTGTCTCCGATCCTCTGGTATGTAGCACTGCTTGCCCCTGCGTCGTAGAAAATATCTTCTAGAAGCTCGTACTGATGTCGTTCCATATCCTGCATCTCATCCACAAACACATGGGCGAAGCGTTTCTGGAGGAGCAGTTTGACAGGCGCGTTCCTCACGAGCGACATACGCGCCAGGAAATACGCGTCGTCGTAGCACAGGCACCCTGATTTAATAATTGACAGCTTGAACGAGCCTACCCACTGCCGGATACGGTCTTTCTCTGCGTCGCTCCAGTCCGCATAGTTTTGGGGCTTGGTGTTGCCGCGAGGCTTCTTGAAGTCGATTTCCTTCCCACAGTACCCGTCAGTCAACAGCACCTTTCCGTCGGAGAAGGACCATCTAATTTTCTTGGTATTGGCCATCAGGAACCTAAGCGAGTTCTTGTTCTCCTGCAGGGCGAAGCCCTTGAAGCCGAATGGAGGAAGTGCGAACTTCTGATTGTAGATGTCGTCGTCAATACGTGTCGGTGCCTTTCCATACTTGTTGGTGTAGAAGGGCACGGCCAAGAATTCATCAACGAAAGCCTGTATCGTTCCGACGAAGTTTGGATAGTGAAAAAGGTTCACGCAATGCGAGCCTATCTTGCCCTTTATCTCGTCAATTGCCGCATTCGTGTGCGAGATAACCAGAATGCCGGAGCCGTCTTCGAATGGCAGGTAACGGTCCAGGATCAGGAGTTTGGCAAGAAGTGCCGTAGTTTTTCCGCTACCAGGCACAGCTTGCAGGTCGAGCGTGGCCATGTTTCTGATAAAGCGGCTCCGCTCCGCGTCAAACGACTCTCCCGCTGGTAGGAGGACCCGCTCTGCGTAGGCGATATCGTCATCGGAAACACTAATTTCCACAGGCATACTCGATGGCTTTGACTAGGTAGCCGACGTGCGAGTCATTAGTCACTTTCGACTTCTCGATTTCCCCGTTGGCAATGGCCTGGGCCAGGCGTGCAGATATCTCGGTCTTAGCGAGGCTGCGGCATTTCAGCTTATTCGCCAGTGTCGCGTCAAAATCCGTCCAGTCGGTCTTGCTGTGCACAGCCTTCGCTATCTCTGCGAACTTATCCTTGAACGCTGAGGATTTCGACAAGCAGTATTCTAGTGTCCATTGGGGGGCAATGAAGGACTTCACGCATTGGCCGTCGTATTTTTCTGCCTTGTCTGCCAAGGCCTTCAAGAGCTTCACCTTGTCGCCTGGAGCCGGACCGTCCTCCTCGTCAAGCGGGATGTCCACGTCCGTGACGATGGCCACCGGCTTGGAGAAATGGGGTTCAACCTTGCGCTTGAATATATTCGCGTAGCGGATGAAAGCTAAGTTGTTTACGTTGACGACCGCTACACCCCTTGCCGTCAGGTCATAGCCAACAAGCATCGCAAGCTCATGCATCAGCAGTTCTTCTGACCAACCCTCGACCAGTATGACCCCCTTCGAAAAGAACAGGTTTGCCTTGGTTACGTCTAGGAATCGTTGGAGGAATACATAGTCGTCGGGCGCTAGCTCTGTATGATCCGCACTCATCGGAAATGCGTTACCTCCGCCGCAGATGATAAGGTTCCGGAGTTCGAGTTTTGAACCTATGTTGGGGCTATGTGTCGTGAGTATGAGCTGGACGTCCTTCTGCTTCTGGAACGTCTCAATTGCCTGCATCTGCGCTTGAGGATGGAGGTGGGCTTCCAGCTCCTCGATCAGCCCTAGCCGCATCCCGGTCCAGTTGACCTTGTTAAGATGTAACAACTCAGATGCCATGAAGAGGCGATTGAGAGTACCGAGACCGGGTCTGGTTTCTCCTTGAATTGATAGTTCCAGTTTTTCCAGCAGGTTTTTGATTTGCCTTCGCTCGGTCACGGCCAGACCTGTTTTCTTCCCTTGCTCGTACAGTTCGCCGATGTAAGTGTCGATCTTGTCCTTCAGATCCTTTCCTAGCTGGTCGGCGATACTTCCCCCAACGTTGTCCTTACCATCGAAGTAACCCTCGATCGAACCGTTAAAATCGGACAGCAGCCCCATCAGGACGTGGTTTGATCCCTTGTTCTTGAAAGCCTCATGCCCGAGAAGGATCTGGGACAAACGGGAGTTCTTCCGCGCGACGAGCTCCTCCTCCGCGTCGCGGAGCGGCTTTAGGTAGGTCACCTTCAAATATTCACGAGCCTCGGGACTGAGGTGCTTCCCGTCCGTGTCTGCGCCAGCGCGCACTTCATAGGGTCGGACCTGACCGTTGGAGGGTGTCCTTTTTACATCGAGAATAAGTCGAAGAAACGGCTCGACATCGTCCCCAACCGGTCTCCAGGACAGGAACTCGGTGAAGTTTTTCCCTTCTTCCGGCTTGATACCAGAAAGTACGAGTTCGACACGCAGACGGTTCTGCCCAAAATGGAAATCGTCTTCGTCGATCCGCATCCAGTCATAGCTGTGCGTCTTCAGCACGAGGCGGATCGCATCGATGATCGCTGACTTTCCGGAATCGTTCTCTCCGATGAGGACGTTCAGGTCGGAATTAAAGGCCAGATCGAGATGAGGAACATCCAAGGCAAATGCCCCGGTGCTGCCGAAGGTCCTGAAATTCCATAATTTTAGATTTGAAAGATGCATGGCCGCCTAGTTTTTGTTGTTGAATATTTGTTCCAAACATCCTGTCACGAATACGTCCGCTTCGTACTCGCCCACCTGCAACATCAAGGTTTGACAGAGTCGCTGCTGGATTTAACAGGAACTACCAAGAGGGAGATCCAAGCTTTGCGTATCGATAAGGGATTGGCCGATTGAAAAGCTGGGGGCTGCGAAAACCGAACTTTAGCAGTAGTTGCCGCTGGAGCTATTCCTTCTGAATTTGACGCTTGTAAATGATCAGGTCCAGTAGTGTTTACCATAGGGGCTGAAGAAGATGAATATCGAAACGCCGAGGAACAATATGACCACGGCAACGACCCCTATCAACGCTGAGCATTTGAAAACTGTTTCTGATTTTTCAGCCGGGATCGTCACGGTCTGATTTAGGCTTAGTCATGTCGTATCCTTGCGGCTAGTTGGACACTTGGCAAGGGATACGTTTTCAGGGGCACGGTCAGTGCTCGTATCCGCTGGTCGATTGCAGCTGTTTCATGGGCCAGTAGGCGCTCAATTCAACTCAAAAAAATTACAGCCCTACATCACTGCCATGACATCACCACCATGGAGATTCAAACCATGTCATTGCAGTGCCCTCGCTGTAACTCACCCAAAATCGCCTCTCTCCACCAGGCAATGAAAATTGCGGCTGCCATCGGTACGGTTGACGGTGCAGCACGCGGCGTCAGTGCAGCACTTGCAGGCGGTCACAGGCAGGTGCCACCGTCGGCGCTATTGCAGGCCCGCTCGGTATCACTCTCGGGGCCGTTTCCGGCGCCATCCTAGGGAGTCTTGTAGGTGGAGCTGGAGGCTGTGCATTGGGTGCTAAACTCGGCAACAAACTTGACCGCCATGTCCTCGCCCACAATCTCTGCCTGATCTGCGGGCATCGCTTCAATCTGTCTGCTTAACCTTACCCCCTTCTCTCTTTTCATCTATCAGGTCCGGACAGTGCTGCGCGGCGCGCGGCATTTATGCCGGCTTGCACCCTAAGGAATCGCAATCATGGCTCATCAAATCGAACAAATGGCATATGTTGGCGCTACCCCCTGGCATGGTCTGGGCAGTCGCCTTTCTCCTCAACAACCACTGGAAATCTGGCAGCGCGAAGCCGGTATGGACTGGAAGATCCAGGAAAGCCCGGTTCACTTCAAAGCGGACACCATCGGCAACCTCGGGAGCATTCACTCCTTCCCCGAGCAGAAAGTACTCTACCGTTCGGATACCAAGGCAGCCCTTTCGGTTGTATCCCAGCGCTACCATGTCGTGCAGCCGCGTGAAGTACTGGAGTTTTACCGGGATCTCACCGAAGTCTCAGGCTACGAGCTAGAAACCGCTGGTGTGTTGAAAGGCGGGCGAAAATTTTGGGCCTTAGCCAAGACCGGTCAGGCGACTGCACTCAAAGGGAACGATCAGGTAAACGGCTATCTACTGCTGGCCACATCATGCGACGGCACACTGGCCACCACGGCAACACCGACCACCGTGCGCGTAGTTTGCAACAACACTCTAACCATCGCCCTGGATGGCACGACCCGCGCGATCAAGGTGCCGCACAACACCCGCTTCGATCCACAGGCGGTGAAGAAACAACTGGGGATCGCCGTCTCGCAATGGGACGAGTTCATGTATCGGATGCGCCATCTGGCCGAGCGTAAAGTCCAGTGGCATGAGGCGATGGGCTTCTTCATGAGCGTGCTCTGTGACTCTAATCCGAACAGCCCGCTTCCGGAGGTGCTGCCCAACGAGCGGGCACTGCGCAAAGTACAGAGCCTATATGAAGGCCAGGGTCGCGGATCGACACTGGAGTCAGCTCAAGGAACAGCTTGGGGCTTGCTCAACGCTGTCACGGAATATGTTGATCACGAGCGGCGTGCCCGAAGTACTGAATACCGAATGGACTCAGCTTGGTTCGGCCAAGGTGCTGTGATCAAACAACGCGCACTCAATGCAGCACTGCAACTTGCCGCTTAGTCACACCGATCTACTCACCTACTCACCTACTCACCTGCTAATAAAGCGCCTAGTCAGCCTCTGCTGGCCGGGCGTTTTTTTATGCCGCATAGGAAAACGTCATGGGAACGCAAACGCTGCAATACCCCTGCGCAAAACCCCGTCCAGCTTTACGCCTTGTAGGCACCAAACAACTGCCGCGTGAGGACTGGCTGGCAGTACGTAAACGTGGCATCGGCAGTTCGGATGCCGCCGCTGCCGTAGGCCTTAACCCTTACAAATCCCAGTTGGAGTTGTGGTTGGAGAAAACCGGGCGTGATACCTCACTGCCCAAGCTAGACCCGCAGGATGAAGAGAGCCCAGCCTATTGGGGCAACGTCCTGGAACCGATTGTCGCATCGCATTACACCAAGCGCAGTGGTCACCGAGTGCGGCGCATCAACGCAGTGCTTCAGCACCCAGATCCACAGCTGTCCTGGATGCTGGCCAACATCGACCGTGAGGTGATTGGCGCAGACGATGTACAAATCCTCGAATGCAAAACTGCTGGCATAAACGGCGCCCGTCTCTGGAAAGAGGGCGTGCCCGAGTATGTCCAACTTCAAGTCATGCACCAGTTAGCCGTGACGGGCAAACAGGCGGCAGACGTTGCCGTTTTACTGGGCGGCCAGCATTTAGAGATCCATCGCGTTGAGCGTGACGATTCCCTGATTGCTCGCCTTATCGACCTGGAACGCCTGTTTTGGGATTACGTCGTCAGCGACACACCGCCACCGGCTGATGGCTCGGTATCGTCAGATCTGGCTTTGCGTTGTTTGTATCCAACTGACAATGGTCAGTCTGTGGACTTTACAAATGATCGACGCCTTTCTGACGCATTCACCGAACTGAAAGCTGTTCGGCAATCGATTGCCGAACAGGAGACGGTGGAAGCCCAACTTAAACAAACTCTGCAACAGGCCATAGGTGACGCCAGCCATGCTGCTTTCGAAACGGGCGGCATAACCTGGAAGAAAGCTAAGGACAGCCTGGCACTGGATGTACCGCGCCTGCTGAAAGAGAAGCCCTATTTGCAAGTGCGCTACTCGACCAACAAAACGGGGAGTCGCCGTTTCCTGATTGCCTGAAAACACATGCGCCCTATCCAGCCACCCTGGCAGCCTCAACTGCCCCGGTGGCCTTTTTTATTTTTATCTCTGGAGAACCACCATGCTCAAAGGCTTAGCGATCACCCCACCGATACTTGGCCGAATTTCCATTGGCAAAGTCGTCGAGAAAAACGGCAAGCGCCTGCCGGAGAAAGATGATCAGTTCACCATTACGTCACAGGTACAGAGCCGGGACGGCTGGTTGCTACACCCGCTCGACGATGAGATTCGTAAATCCCAAAACGGCAAGATCCGCAACATTCCTATTCGCGTGCTGTTCAATGAGCCCGATCTGAACTTCCGCGCAGAGTACAGCCTGTTCGACCGCAACACTGGACGACCGCTGTGCGTAGGCAATGGCGAAACTTGTAAACGCCAGTGCGAGGACGGCATCAAGTCCCTGCCCTGCCCTTCGCCAGACGCTTGTTCCCTAGCGAAGGGCAATGCCTGCAAGCCATACGGACGATTGAACGTAGTGATCGGAGACGATGACCCGTTAGGCAGCTTCGTTTTCCGCACCACCGGCTTCAACAGCATTCGTACGCTGGCGGCACGCCTGCACTACCTGCAAGCCATTTCGGGCGACCGCCTCGCCTGTATGCCACTGGAGTTGCGTCTGCGTGGCAAATCCACTCGGCAAAGCCATGGTGCGCCGATTTTCTATGTCGACATTACGGTCAGGAGCGGTCTTTCGCTGGAGGAAGCGTTAAACGAGACCAAACACACCGATGAGGCCCGCCGTAACGCAGGGTTCGATCAATCCGCACTGGACCGAGCGGCACAACAAGGCTTGAGCAATGGCGCCTTTGAAGACAGCGAGGACGACACCAACGCTATCGTCGAGGAGTTCTTCCCTCTGATCGAAACCGATCCCATGACCATTCCGGATCCATCGCACAACAAACCAGCCAAGCCGTCACTGACACAAAAACTAGAGTCGCTCGCCGCTAACACCCACGTCTACTGACTCACACTCCCCCACACAACCCGCCGTGAGTTGCCAACCGACAGCTTATGGCGGGCTCGTTATGAGGTCATCGCTATGGCACTGCTTCGATTTATTTTTTTGCTGTTTGCATTCGTTGGCATATTGGCCGGCACCTGTGCGCTCGTGCTAACCGTCATCCTGATGCTGCGCTTTCCACCCCTGCTAATAGCCGTGCTCCTCGCGTGCATTCTGCTCCGGTGGCTGCTGAAGAAAGCGGGAGCCGACACTTCTGCTAAACAACGCTGACGGTATAAACGGGAGCCCTAACTGGGCTCCCGTGCATTATTGCTTTTCCCATAGAGACGACAGCTGACGATTGGTTGGGTTTCATCCGGATGATCATTCGCATCAGGCAGGAGTCGGCCAAATGCGGTCACGGCTTAAGTTAGCTATACAGCCACGGCTCCAACTCATCCAGGTTCTTCACCACAATCTGTTGTGCTGCAGGCCTGGGCTCCATCTTTTTGGGATCAATCTGATAGCGCTGCAATACATACTTCACGAGCGCCCTACGGCTAGGGATCACTAATTGACCGTCCACCATGCCGAAATCGGTTTCTATGATCGCTTTCTGCGCAGCCGTCAGCCGTGAATCCGGTTCTATGACGACTGCTACTTCCGTACTCCAGACTTCGTCTTCAGTAATCACATTCTCAGACTTGCCCAATAGCTCTGGCTCGCCACGCAGACGGCTGAGAACAAAGTCGCGGTACTGCCGATTCTTCTCGCAGTAAGCGCGCACGTGCCAGCGCATCCCCGTGTAGATCAGCGTGTGGGGCGCGATCAGGCGGATCTCGGGTTCAGGGTTGGCCAGCGATACGTACTCAATTTCCAGACGCAGACTCTCGCGGCAGGCTTTAAGGAGTGGGCGAAGAATCTCCGGGCGAATTGTGCGATCCGGCACCTCCAGCACCTTGGTGTGGGCGTAGGCCAAGGCCAGCCCTTCAATGTGTGGAGCTCTCTCATTGTTCTGATACAGCAGGTGCAGATAGGCACTGGCGCTGTCGTCAATAAATAGAGGCTTGAACACCTTGCTCGGTACATAGCCTTTTATCTGCTTGTCATATGTAAGGTTTCTAGGCGCATGCTCATTGATGTACGTATTGATGTCCTTCGACGCCTGTTGTCGGCTGATGCCGAAGCTCTGGATCAGGTGTCCCGTGGTCAGCCGGCCTTCCCACCAGGCAACTGTCTCAATCAAACGATAGCGAAGTGCCAGATCCCAGCGTACATGTTCAATGGATTGCTTGCGTTTCATGTCCCCTCCATGTGCGTGAATACTTTACCTGTATAAGTCTACATTCTAGACCTGTCGCTTAACACTACATATCGTGTACCTGTCTTCGAGATTCCTCGAACTCGCCAAGGAAGCGGACATGAACGCGTTGGACGTGGTTTCTACAGGTGCATTGATGCTGCTTGGATTGATCCTGTTGGTGCTATTGATTCAGACCCTGAGGCTACGCGATATCTGGCAGATGATGCTTGGCTGTCAGAAGGCTGCACGCTGGGCGAGCATTTGGGAAATGGAAAACAAAGAGTTGCGCTCCGCCTTGCGGGCAGAGAAAGAGCATGTCGAACAGCTGAAAAGAAAGCTGGTGATTTTGCAGACACTGACACCAGCAGCGTGAAGGGGAAGGACATGAACAGAGTTGAAAGAATCAAAGGTTGCCTGCTGGGCGGTGCTGTTGGCGATGCCTTGGGCGCCCCAGTGGAGTTCCTCGAATGGCCCGCCATCGAAGCGAAATTCGGCCCCTGCGGCATCATCGATTTCGCCCCAGCCTACGGACTCACCGGCGCAATCACCGACGACACACAGATGATGCTGTTCACTGCCGAAGGCCTGCTGCGTGCCTTTGTGCGCGGCAGCTCCGGAACTGTCTGCCACGTCCCCAGTGTTATTCATCATGCCCTACTGCGTTGGTTGATGACTCAGGACTATCCGCCTGCGACGCCCGTCAACAGAGATGGCTGGCTGATCGAAGAAACTGCTCTATGGTCCCGTCGCGCCCCCGGCACTACGTGCCTGAGCGCCCTCAAGGCCAGCACTCGACTCGGCATGCTGGCAGAGAATGACAGCAAGGGTTGCGGCGCAGTCATGCGCGTTGCGCCCTGCGCCTTCTTCGCTAACGCCTTTGAATACGCCGCCGAATCCGGCCGCCTGACCCATGGGCATCCCACGGGTTACCTTGCCGCTGGGCTGTTCGCCGACATTCTTCAGCGCATGGTCGATCGAAATGACAGCCTGGAGCATGCGTTGACCGAAAGTCTGACCAAGCATGGGCAGAAAGCGGGAATGGAAGAAACCCGCAGCCTGCTTGAGCGCGTGCTGTTTTTCTTCTACGAAGGTTATCGCCCCACGCCGCAACGCATTGCCGATTTCGGAGCGGGATGGGTGGCAGACGAGGCCCTTGCCATCGGGCTGTGGTGCGCGCTCAGCGCCGACTCCTTTGAACAAGGGGTGATTAATGCCGTGAACCACAGCGGGGACAGTGACAGTACCGGGCTGATCGCCGGGCACCTGCTGGGCATCCAATATGGCCCGGCGGCAATACCGGCACGCTGGTACGGGCGGTTGGAGTTGCGCGGGGTGATTGAGCAAATTGCTGAAGATATTGAGCGGGTGCCGCGTGATTATTGTGGATACGACGGGGTGTTTGATGAAGAAATTGCGCAGGCCTACCCTGGAAATTGAGCCAAATACAGTATTTTGAGAGTAGCCGTACTTATGAAGCATGGAAAGCTTGGTCCGGTAGTGACGGCGTATTTGAGGTCCGGCTCAGAGTTTCCCTAAATGACAATACTCCACCCACTTGCGACATTTAATGTGCCCGTCAAAAACACGAGGCATCTGGAGAAAATCGGCCACAATAAACATCACACATAAGCCGCAATAAATGTCATTCCCAGCGCCGGCTCAAAAAGCCAGGATAAGTGAGAGATCAACCCTCCACAGCCTTTCCAATGACAGGGTAAAGAATTCAACCAATGTGCCGATATCCAAGGCAGTAGACCAAAAGTCATCACCTAGCGACTGTACTCGCTTGAAAATCAGGTGCCGCCGGAAAGTTCAGGGACTCCACTGGGCATAAGAGAGCGCCTTCGCCATAGCTCATCAAACTCTAATCGAAAAGGTTTACAAACCATGTACAGCAATACTGCAACCGTAACGGATGCTTTCGACGAAGCGATTCGCAACGCAGTAGAGGGCGTAGGAAAAATCAACATCATCGTTGCCGGAAAGACCGGCGTGGGGAAAAGCACGCTGATCAACTGCGTATTCCGTGGCGAGCTTGCAAAAACTGGTTCTGGCAAACCAGTGACGCAACAAATTGAAGAAATCACGAAAGAAGGCCATCCGATAACTATCATCGATAGCAAAGGTTTGGAGCTTAAAGACTACCAAAAAATCTCCGACGATCTTAAATCTTTCGTTAAAGAGCGCGCCGCCCACCATGACGAAAACAAGCATATTCATGCGGCCTGGCTGTGCATCCAGGAAGGTGGCGACCGAGTTGAAGAAGCTGAGGTAGAGTTGTGCAATATGCTCAACAAACTGTCGATACCGGTCATTGTGGTTATTACCAAGAGTATGCTTGGCAAGGAGAGTAACACCTTCAAGGATGCCAAAAAAATACTGAACACTGCAACTACTATTGTACCGGTAAGAGCACTCCCTGGGGAGTTTGAGGATGACGACGGTACGGTATTTAAATTTAAAGAAAAAAATATCAACGAGTTGATTACCGAGACAGCGGGGCTCATCCCTGAAGCAAAAAAGCGCGCATTTGCTAACGCCCTAAACTCGCGGCATCAATCGTCGATGAAAATCAAAATTGAACAGGCCGAAAAAGAAGTTTTGGCCGCTAGCACGCTTGCAGCAGTAGCCGCTGCCTCGCCGATTCCGTTCTCCGATGCCATTTTGCTGGTTCCAATTCAGGCAGGGATGCTGGCAAAAGTTGGCGTCACGTTCGGTATGGACGTTAGTACCAGCGCATTGACAACTTTAGTAATGTCTGCTGTTGGCTCAGGTGCAGTAACAGTGGTGGGGAGAGTACTGGTAACCGGACTCCTAAAAATGATTCCGGGAGTAGGAACTGTCGTTGGCGGTGCTATCGCAGCAACGACTGCGGCCGCATTGACAAAAGCATTGGGTGCTGCCTATATCGCCGTACTGACTGATTTCTGCGAAAAAAACCCAGGCAAAGATCTAGATATAGCTTTGATCGGTGCAGAACTGAAGAGAAAGATGAGTTTCTCTTAACCGTAAGGGTGGCATCTCGTAGTAGATGCCACCGCACAGACACTAGGGATCTTCCTAGTGCCCTGTCTCCAAAATAAGTTTCTAACTTGATTTATGCTTCTGTAGTCAGTCAGCGCTTGGAGTGATCACATAACTTCTCTGGACATCGCGTTCAGTAAAGACGAACAAATTTAGCTGAGTCGGCGCATAAGATCAGCCACGATCAGTCAGCGCAACGGTCGTCATACTGACTGATCAACACCATCACCACCCTTTGCGCATCAAAGTATCAAAATCACGCCGAGAGAGGACATTTGCGCAATCACGCCAGTCGTTATCGGTTGGCCGCAGAGTGGCGTTGTAGCGTAGATCGAACCCTGTCTCTTTTTTCTGAGCATTGATGTACTGATCCATCAATTCGCCTAGGTGTTCGATGTCATCAATCCATTCGTCTTTGATTGTGTCCGGCAGGGAGCCAAACAGATCGAAGCGATCTTTCATTCGCTCGGAAAGGCGACCATATACCTTCTCGTCCACCGTCTGCTCATTGACTAGATTGAGCATGTCCACTCTGTCACGGACCTGGCCAAAACGCTTGATGCGGCCAATCCTTTGTTCCAGTTTGGTTGGGTTCCATGGCAGATCGACGTTGATAAGTGTGCCCAGCGTTTGCAGGTTCAACCCCTCACATGCGGCATCAGTGGCCACCATTAGGCGCAGCTTACGATCAGCCACCATGCGTTTGAGCGTTTCCCGTTCGATACTTACGCTATCACCCTGGCGATAAAGGCGGCTACGGCCAGCACCCGCGTATAGACCAATAGCTTCATCCGGATAAAGGGCCGCTAACGACTCAGCAACCCAGCGGGCGGTATCGTAATACTGACTGAAAATAATGCAGCCCAACTCACGCCATCCCTCTGCACCTAGGTAATGCAAAATCGCCTTGAGCTTAGGGTCTTCCTTTACGCGTTGAAGCCGATCCAATAGGCGCTCTAGAGCAAGTTGTTCATCTGTGCTCTGCACCGAAACCGAGACCTCACCTTCATCGCTTTCCTCAGTGACTGTTTCGCCACGCAATAATTTCTGTGCCGTATTAATTCCAGCAACGATGCTGCTGCAGATACGCTGCTCCATTAGATTTTTCATGAAGCCACTACCACGACCATTACTGGCCAATGCCTTGCCGAAGGCTCGCGCTTGGCTATAGGCCTCTCGAAAGTCTTCGCTGGAGCGCAGGGCAAGCCCCTCGAACAGTGCATTGAAACGATGAACATCCTTAACCAACCCAGCCTCTGGATGCACATCCACACCGATGGGCTTAAGCAAACCCGCCTCCTCCAAGGTGGTTCGTTTGCGCAACACCACATGGCGGACAAAAGGGTTCTCACGCTGAAAGAAGCTTGCGCCAGAAACACGGCGTCCCAACTCATCCTCCAACACCTCACGAGCATCTTCGCTCAGCTCCGTATAAGAGCCGGCCAGCCAAACCTTCTGCGGTAATCCAAGATCCTGTCGCACCATGCTGTAGAGTTGGCGGGCTCGCCCGTCTTGGGTTGAGTTGACCGTCGGTAGGGGAGACCGAAGTAATCGCCACGCATATCCGGGATCACTTACATCCACCTCACCCGACAATATTGGAATTATCTCCTTGGGTTTGTGCCATTCGGAGAAGTCACTACCTAGCACGAAATTGCCCTTGCCCTGATGGAGCACTCCCACCAGATCCCATAAGTCTTCACGCTGCGTCTGAATAGGTGTTGCCGTGCCTAAAAGGACGTGATCTGAACAAGCAGAAATTTTGCGGATGAACGCTAGCAGCTCATTGTGAGTCCCCGCCCCCTTACCCATCCCCTGCCGCGTACGTGCCTTGTGCGCCTCATCAAGGATGACCAAGCCGTAACCACCTCGCAATCCTAGAAGATACTGCTTCTCCAACGAGTCACGCAGCATCAGGCCAGTGGATATGATGCCAATCCGAAGTGGGCAACTGGTGACATGCTCTGGACCTGCAGGTGAAATTACTCGTTCCTTATCGTCGAGCCAAACCTTTTGCTGAGTCTGCCAACGGGCACAAGGGACGCCTAGCTTATCCATCATCTCAGTCTGCCACTGCTCACACAGCGTTGCAGGGGTGAAGATGATCACTGGCTTACTCCGCCCTTTCTGCTCGGCCAAAAGAGTCAACGCCAAAGCAGCTGTCCCCAGGGACAGAGTTTTCCCCAGTCCAACTTCATCAGCCAGCAGTAGACGCACATAGCCATACTCCTGGTAGTGCTTCAGACATTCGCTGACAAATCCCTGCTGCCAGGGCTGTAGAGAGAATCCCTCCCGGTACAGCGGCGACTCGATCAACACCGCCGGCGCTAACTGCTCAGGCTCATCTACTTCGTCGATACCAACCTCGCGACGCCGACTACATCTAGATATCTCCCGGCATACTGCATCCGGTAGAGGTTTGGCGGCATTCCAAAGGAAGTCGAACTCCGCTTCGATCCAAGCCACCCCTTCCGGAGAGTCGTCCGACCACAAAATTTCGTAGTGTGATTGCCACCCATTGCTGGTTTCATTCATTGATCCCATAAAACCAAGCTTTCGGCCATCCGCGAGGTCGATCACCCCAGCTTTACCATGAACGAACCCGCAGGCGCTGTCTGGCGCTACGCGAATAACCTGGCCACGCTTATCAAGGAAAGCAGCCAATCGTTGATAGCGCTCACGATTCATAAGTGCTTCGGCTTCCACCGAATGCTCATTCCACTTGCCCAGTAGCTTGGCCTCGCACACCTGGGCCACCCGCAGATCCTCACCCTGGATGTCCGCGTTACAGACAATCTGAACCTCAGGAATCTGCTCAATCAGCTCCCCGGCCACCTCGAACAGCGAGCTGGTAAAGTAACCGGCAATGCGTCGATAACGCAGAGCGCCCTTAAGGTGTTCTGCAAGGAAGCTCTGGTCCAGCGCATGCGTACGCGAGGACATGCGGGTGATCGTCATGCGGGAACTCCCTTATTGATCAAGTGCCCGCTGATTTTGCATCCGCGCCGCCAATATCTCGGCCGCCGAGCGCACTGCTTCACTACGTGATTTGCGCGAAAGAAAGGTGGCCAGATCAATCAATTTCAGACGAATTTCCATGTAATCCGACAGATCAGCGGCCAGCGTTTTCAGCACCGTCTGCGGCTCGATTTCGCCCAGTAATTGCTGCAGGGCTATGATTAATTGCCCCAACCAAGTCGGACCAATTTCGGTACTGTCGGTCAAGTCACGAGAGGAGAACTCGTCCACCTGCTTCAGGCGGGCATTGTTGACTACCATGCTGGTCATTACCTTGGTGTAATCCTCTACACGAAAGGCCTTGGCGAAGTTCTGGTAATTGTCCAACTTCGAGGCACCGACAGACTCCATATCCAACATGCGCAAGTAGAAGCGCTGTATGCCACTGAGCGAGTGCCAAGTATCCAGCTGCACACCTTCTGGCACCAAAAGGCTGTTGGCTGCCTCGGAGGCTTGTTGCACGATCTCATCCACCACGGTGACTTCGCCCTTGGTGCGCGGGCGCAATGCGAAGGTCGTCACGTCTGTCTCACCGATCTTGGTATAGCTGGTAAGAACCTTGAGCGCAGCAGCGTAGCCGGCCATCTGAAGATCCGCATCATTGAACACCGGCTCACCCATGCGAGCTTTAACCTCATCATTGAGGTTCATCATCTGATCGATTTGCGAAGCCACTTCCTTACGTACTACCGGCAGAATGCGCTGTTTGAAACCCACTTTTTCGCCTGCTGGGCGCTTACGCAGCATCAAGGTCACCGTACCCTGAACATAGCCACCTTTTTTCTGCTCGGAAGTCGTCTCTGTGGCTATATACCAAGCCGCTACGACTTGAAGGCTCGCCGCCCAGAAAATGCCCACCATATCCGACCAGACCTCGGTGCTCTGGTGGGTGAACATCACGCACTGCATACCGTTATCTGGCATGTGATTAGTCATGGCCAAGTAGGCCTCGATCATGCCGCGACGGAAATCATCACCATCGCCCTTTATCGCCAGCGCTCGACGGGAATCCCATGTCCAATCATTAAATGGGGCCGGCGGATTTTTGCGCAACCAAGCAATAAAGAATTCGGTTATTTCGTGGTAATGCACTGCATCAGCGTAAGGAGGGTCTGTTATATACAAATCCGCAAAACATGAAATCTTGTCAGCAGGGCACGAAACAACATTTGCACTCGTCAGTACAGAGAGCTCGTTATCATCTAAGTCGATAATCGAATGATTTTCCAGATTCGGTATAGCACGCACGCCATAATTATAAAGTGTATTTAATGCCTGGTTAGAGAACGTATTGACCTGATTCTCATGCCGTGTCGATGTGGCCCACCGGCACAGCTTAGTATTCCACTCAATTGACTTTGACTGGACTGCAACCAAGGCAGGTTTAATATCATCATCAGGAAGATCGTTTAAATTTCGCTTATAGAAGCTAAATGACAATAATTGCCTTGGACTGAACAAATGATGCCAATATGTCCAGCCACGCTCACGAATTGGCTGATCCGTGTTATATCCAGGTTCGATTGCCATATCAGGGACTAGACCTTTCGCCTGCCAGTCATTCAAACACTGCAGAACCAAGCCTTCAACTTTACCCTCCCGTTCTAAATCCTCTTTGGTTACTGCGGCAAAAAAAGTCTCTTGCCGAGGCTTTTTAAGCGTTTCTTTCGTAATCCACTGGATGCAGTAGAGTCGTTCCTGAAAGATATCATCTTTACGCGGCCTGAAATCTGAAATTACCCAAGGACGCAAACGGTTAGATATATCTCCGGTCTCGGTACGATAGTCTCCTCGTAAAGTCTTAACTGGGGTTCGATAGCTCTTCCCATCTATCTCATAGACTAAGGCGCCATCCTGAACAGTACCTCGTGCGGCCTGTTTCATTTCTTCTGGAGTGGCATCTGAAAATACTTCGATATTGAATCGTTTATTATCGTAGTCAGGAATCAACCTAGCCACGACATTGCGCTGCATAGATACGACCCAGCTTGGAGCTAAAGGCACCAACCATCCAGTTTCTGGACAACGCGCTTCCACACAATAAAGATAAACTTTAGCGCGATTACCTTGTTCATCGTGCTCGATGCCCAGGGCTGTGATCTCTTTATCTACCGCTTTAGCAACTTCGCGCTGGGCCTTTTCGATCCTGCCACGACGCTCAGGGGAGGCTCCAATAATATTAATCGCACCCCATGTCAGCATGCAGGCAATCGGGTTTAAGTCAGATGCATAAACGTCGCACCCCATACGAGCTGCTTCAAACGGAATGGAGCCACCACCAGCAAAAGTATCAGCCACCTTAGGGCGATGGCCAAAACGCAGGATGCCCAACTGCTCGACCAATTGATCCATAGAGTGAGCGTTGACACCCAAGTAACCCAGCCGCTCATTGACCTTCGGCCAAACCGGAGCCAACAGGAAGGTCTGATCCATCTCCTCCGGACGTTTGCACAGCAGCGACCGCTCCTCATAGCTCGGAAGGGTGGCCAGCGCCTGAGCGTATATATCGGCCTTAGCCTCGTCGTTAATACCACGCTTCCAGCTCAGTTTGAGGCCTTTTTCCTCGGCATCCAGCGGGAACCCCCAAATATTCACATCCTGTTCGTGTAACTCACTGCCATTTGGAATTTTAAAGTCGAAGAAGTCCCAGGGATTCTTCAACATGATCATCCTGGCAATATCAGCAGGTTTCAGAACCGCTTGGACCACTGCACGGCGACCGAGACCACGTATATCGAACGCCATTAACGCCTCGAAAAGCTCAAGATCCTGCTCCGCATCATCAGTATGAGGAAGCAAGCTACCCAGCAGAATGGCACGCACCAGGATCAGGGGTTTGCGCCCCTTCCAATAGGAACCTAAGGCTGTCAGCGTTTGGCCAGCACCCGCCTTCCGCTCTCGCTGTGCCTCGAACGACACCTTCTGTACCGGAAATACGGTTTCGATCAGCGCCGGCGCATCCTTCAGACCGAAGGGAATCAGGCGTACGGAAGTCATTGCAGTCATGTCGGTTCCTTAATCGAACAGGCCCAGGGTCGGGCGCTCGGTGTCTTGTTTGCGAGGCTTCACGGTATGAGGTCTGAACAGCTCGTTTTGAGCCACGTCTCCCATCGCGTGACGTAAAGCCAAACGCCAGCCCCTGTTACCGTCATGCACACCGCCAGTACTCATGGCCGTCATGCCAAACAACCACCAACGCTCCTCAGGGCGCAAAGCAAGCCAATTACGTACTGCGACCGGAATATTCTCCATCGCCATGCCTTCGACCGCCCACGCAATAACACATAGTTCCTTACCGAGCAGACGATCCACCGGGTTTTCGCCCACCTTCCAGGCGCTTATACGCAGGTTGTGCTCCTTGAGGCGAGCATTGAAAGCACGCTGCACTTCGCTGCGAATCGCCGTCCAACGGGAACGCTCCAGTACGACGCGCTCAATGATGCCCGCTTGCTGATCCTGGGCCTGCAGGCCAAGGCTCTCGATGATGCTAACGGGTCCAGACGAGTTTTTTGGCACGTCAACAATAAAGTGATGCGGATCAGTGGTAGCGGGCACGCCGAATCCAATCGTGGGGCGTTCCGGTGCCTTGGTTACGCGGGCCGGCTTGCTCGGCGAACGGGCCATGTCATGTTCCTCGAAAATACGTTGTGCAAGGCTCATGATCATTCTTCCTGAATCACATCGCCAGGGCGAAGCTCTATACCGCTGAGCTTGGCGAATTCCTTGGCGGCATAGCCGTTTTCAAATACAGCACCACTACCAATTTGCACTGTCACGACGTCTTGATCGTCACCGAGCGCTTTGCGCAGTCCGTTGATCGCAGCCTCTATTATCGCGGCGGTCACCTCGCGCTCCTGGAAGCGCACGGTGACCGTATTTTCGCCCTCACCGATCTGAATGCGAACGCCCTTAAAGATGGTATTGGTGCTGCCTTTGAAGTTATTCAGCACTAGAAAAACTTTGTCGGTGCTATCCAGCGAAACCTTCTTCGTTTCGGCCAATCGCGCCGGCTTGCTGTCATCAATTTGCACCTGTTTATCGCTAGCAGCCGGGATCGTATAGTCGGCGTTGTGCGATGCCTCCCCAGCGCTGGCATAAATCATCAGTCTGGCCGCCTGCGAGCTAATAGCGAAAGGTTCGATGTATAGCTCACCGTCCTTTGGGTTCGATCCATCCAGTGTGTAACGCATCTCGGCCGCTGGTAAGCAAGACAGGGTAACTATGCGTTTGTCGGCTATTGCCTGTACCTGATGACGGACACGCAGATCGGCAACCCACCGCTGTGGCTCGCCAGTCTGATGTCGGCCTTCACTGTCGATGGCGAGAAAATAAAGCGTTGCTGCGCTCGTGATAAAGTTGTCCAAATCCTCGACTTTAGTATCAATAGCACTGACCTTGGCAGTCGCTGCGTAATGCACTACCGGGCTCTGGCCAGCGTTACGCGGAATAATGGCTAGCGTGGATTCGCCGGTAGACTCATTTAACGTTTGCAGAGTAACGTTTACTGTCGTCTTCTCAGCAGGGAACGGCCCCTTCTCAATATAGCCGTCAGTACCCTGCCTCCAGCGCCCCTGTTTCAAAGCTTCGGCTTTGAGGGTTTCCATGCCGCTAGACCCAGGCATCCAAGCCCAAGCCGCGTTGCTCTTGGCACGCATTAACACATCTTTCCAGGGGGTGCGACGGTCAATTGCCGGCCACAGGTCGCTTTCAGCCATTGCCCAATAGTCGCCAATTACCGCTGACAGATTGAGTATCAGCTTGTAGTTGGCACGCGGACTAGCCAGCAATTGCTCAATCTGATACTCGGCAGAGTTGTTACCCTGCCCCATGTTTAGGCCGTTATCTATGGCAGCCTGCATCAATTGGGCAATACCGGTCATTGCATCAATAGAGGGAAAGTAGAGGCGGTTGTAAGCACCCGATAGAGCCTTATGGAAGCGCTGCTGAGCATCTTCCATACGGTCGCGAGCCTCTTCGAATAGACTATCCCCATCTTTCAAGCGCTTACAAATGGCCTCGATGGCATACAAATCACGAAGACGCTCATCGACCGCATCAGCAAGGTAGCTGTCCCGCCCCGACAAGACCATGAAATTGTTCTTGTCCTGCTGAAACTCGAAAAAGTTGACTAGCTCACTCGGAGGCATCTTCCCGTCCGGCCGCACTACGATCAGAACACGCGGCCCACCTAGCTTCAGATCATCAAGCAAAGGCAGCACCTGCACATCTTGGTAGGCGGCCTTACTCACGGGTTGCAGTACGGAAATAAGCTTATTTATCAGCGCCTGGTCTATCTTCGTTTGAGGAATGTCACGCGCGTTACGTTCGATTTGACGGGAGAGGTTTTCCGTTTCTTTGATGAAGAAACGCTCTTCCTCCCGATGCAGATACCAGGCCTGCTCACGCAACTTTTCGAGAGCCACCTTGAACTCATCTGGTTTTCGGTTGGGCGCTGCAAGGAATTCGATGATTTCGGCTTCAGTCAAGCCAATACGGCCACCGACCGCCCGCGACATGGAAGCTGCCAACAGCAATGAGCCAACCTGCTGGGCTGCATCACTACCAATATTCGAGTCGATTTCCTCTGCAATCGCCTGGCCACCATCAGCAATATCGTGGGTCATCGCCGGGCGTAAAGCGCTGGCTATTCGCCCCACCTCTTCACGTACGGAATCATCATTCAGTCGCAGGTGCTGAGTGCCTATCAGGTAAACGTCGTCGACTTCACGCTCATCAACACTCTTGAGTAAACGAGCGGCGAACTGCATAAGACCGCGAGTCTGTCGAAAGCCTTCGTTTTCTTTGAACAGGGCAACCAGATGTTTGAACGAGGGATGGAACGGATAGGTTTCCGTGACTTGCTGAGCAACCTGTTCCAGACTTGTCGCTACGATGTAACCACCATCCGCAGCCGCCTTGATACGCTGTGCATACTCTTCCGCGACCTCACCAATCACGGACTCGTCCGGCAATTCCAAAATCAAGCGTTTTTTAAGGATCTCGTAAATCTCGTTGCCTGCCAACTGCACCGGCGTAATTGTGCTTGACTGGCGACTGGCTTCCTGCTGCAAGTTAGAAATCGCATCAGCGATAGCCTTGGTCTGCGCCACGTAACTGCCCGACAGGTTGGCTATCACCACACAGCAGCGCGGCAACTCCAACGCAGCAGTCATAAGGCAGCTGAGGGTATAGGTGGTCACCGTAGCCAGTGTGCCATCACCAAGTTTGGTGGTACTGGCATTCTCTAGATACGGCGGCAGCTCATCAAGCATGATCAGGGTGGGCTTGTCGCCGATGATCTTCTTCCAGCCTGCTTGATCAACCGCACGCGGACCATTGATCCAATACTGCTTAACAGCCTCTTCCTCACCCAGCTGCGCGGCAATTTCACCCCAGATGTAGTTCTCTGGGTTATTCCGACCGTTGAATGCAGCAATACGGACTTCATCCATCCCGATTCGGGATGAAAGGTCAGCGGGAAGGATCTCTTCACGAAGGTGCGGGTGCTTAGCCAAGAGCCCGAGCGCGATCATCATGTGCGTTTTACCGCCCCCCATTGCTTGGGCGAGCTCAAACACAGCTTGATCGGACTTACCATCGAGACGCAGCATCCCCTCACGAAACAGCTGCTCCATGCCGCTGGTAATGAAATTGCGCGCGAAGAACTCGCGCCCATCACCAGCATCCGTAATCAAATCCGATAGGTTCTCGATGCCCTCACTCATGCGATAGTCGCGAATGATCGGGTTAAAAACGCATGCCTGCTTGACTGTCTTGAGCATCAGCTCAACTCCCTGAATTCGGTCTTAATTGCTATTCGATTTGCTGGATTTCTTGGCTGGCTGCGTGATAGACAGCTCACTACTCACCTGTTGCAAAAACCATTCACGCATGGTCAGCCCGCGCGCTTTGAGGGCGGCATAGATTTGCTGCTTATGAGTAGGGTCAATCTCTATCACAACGCGATTGCTCGTACCTACGGACATAGATCACCTGGCTGGCAGCTGTAACGTCACGTGATGTTACGTGACTTAATGATTGCTTGCTAAGGATCAAAGAGTGCAGGATTGAATCAGACGGTAATGTCCATCAACCAAGGCCCGACTTTGCTGTTGGCGACTTCAACATCGAGCAGCAGATTGGCCTGTTTGAGGGACGCTGCTAGTGGCGCGACAAAACTGTTTTTCAGGATCACCATTAAGTCGACCTGCATCTGCTCGCAGTGCTCTGTTTCAAAACGCACGAGCGGCTCGGCGGGCTTGGACTTCAGGACGAACAGGAAACTGGTGAGCATGGAATATCCACTTTGATAACCCCGCTCACGGATCTCGCGCAATAACACAGTGGCAGGAATCCAGTGCGGTCTGGCAACGCCTATGCGCTGGCGAAGGCAATCCTCGAAAGGCGCCAGTTTACTGGCCCGCTCAACGCGCGAGCCATAACGGGGGGGGCTGACGAACGACTTGCAGCTTAAGATGGCGTCGAACCGTGTTACGCGAGCAGCACATCTGCCGGGCGATAGCCCGAATCAATAAACCCTGGCAGGTAAGAATACTGATTTCCACGTGTTGCTCCTTGGGCAGCATGGGCAGCTCGCAAAAGCTGCATTTTGCCCAAGTGGGTCAGTTTTACATCGGCACTGACACCCCCACGCTGTCGTCAGCATACCTCACGACGATCATCTCGCCTGGCGCGGCAGTTTGGTCCATCTCCCGACTAGCCGATCAGCTGTCGGATTCTATCGACCAGTGCATTCATCATTTGAGCAGTGCTTAAATAGCCCGTCTCCGCATTGTTCATGCAGACAAGCCCAAATGGACTATTTTCAAACCCCATACCTTGGTAAGCAGTCCAAAACACCTCTAAATGGTTGTCGTCGTAGTGATCCGCGTGGTCACCTTTAATCAGTGGCATGTACTTGAATAGCTCGGATAGCGATGTCGGCATTACCTGCTCCTCGCCTGCCGCATCTAGGGCGACATGGAAGGCAGGCTCGTCCGTACAAGCGATTGCTTGAACCAGATGGCTGATTACGATCGAAGCGCTTGATTGGGACAGATGAATTCGAGAATCGATGATAGGAAAGCTCATGACATCACCTACTAAAATGATGGACTCATTGGGTAATGGGTTAAGCACAAGTTTGTCGATACAAAGCCATGCTCATACACATGACAGGTAGCCCGCTGAACGTGCGGCCGTAATGCATGCGCAGAGCGCGGCTGGAGGGGTGGCACTGGAGTCAGTGAATTGTGTCATAGCGGATCAACCTGCTGGATTGGGTCATATCTATCTCAATAAGCTTTTTTAACTGATCTATCTGGGGCTGGCACTGATCAGGGTCATAGCCTTGATTGGCAGCAAGGCTATCAGTACTGCCCTCTGGCTTCATTTAAGGACCAACGAGCATGCTCAAATCCGGCTAGCGCCACAGCCATGACTGCCATCCCCAAAAACCTTGGTGGCAGCCTTACAGAGATAGCTAGACCTAAAGAAGAACTCTGCCTGCCCTTCCCAGACCCCACGATCTAGGCGGTAAGTCGGATTACGCGGCACTTCAACCAAGCCTTTGACCCCTCCCGCTGGCAAGCCCAAGGCACTGGCCCAAGCATCCTCCAAACGAGTGAATATATTTTCTCTGCCAGACGTGAAATAACCCAGCGTGTTGAACGCATCGTAGTTCAGCAGAATTACCAAGTGATGGTGAGGCGTGCCATGCTGCCCACATTCCCTCGTCCACAGGTATCGGACATTGCTGTCATGGGCATATTTACTCAGCACGCGAGCCATGCGGCGGTTGTGCTTGATCTTGGCTTTAAACGACTCAATGAAACGATCGATTACTTCATTCGTGTAGGCATAGTCAGACAGCGGAATACCTACAGGAAGTCGAAGGTCAAACCTGAACGCAAATACCCGAGGGTATTGAGCAAGAGCCCGATTCATCGTCTCGTTGAGACGACTCAGGTACTCACGGATGAATGGGCCTTTGTTCACCTGAAGAGGTAAGCCCTGGAAGGTATCGCCGGTATGAAGGTGCAGGTTGGAATTGCCAGGATGACGACGCATGGGTATTACTCTATGTTGAGGTTCATACCTTCAGCACGTTGAGTAGTTTTTAACCCTTGCTCCTGAGTGGTGCCCGTCCATCCACAGGGCTATGCGTGTCCCTCTGAATGCTATTTGTAGTCGATAGGTGGGGGAGTTAGTAATAGATAACAGCTATAGAAATCATACTACCAATACCGAAAACCTATAGCCTTCATATTAGCCAAGAACACAGAAAAATCCCTCCCAAAGCAATGACTTCCAAGGCGACTGCCACTCCGGCAAAAAAGCACCATGACCGGAGGCGATCCGGTCATGGTGCTTCCTGTCTTCAGTCGCAATGGATAGCGCAAACCGATGGTACCGTTCTCAAAATCAAGCGGCAGCTGCCACTTGCAGATCGCGCGCCTCTATCCTTGTCATGACCCAGCCCATCACTTCGCTTTCAACCCAACCGACAGCCCTGTCGCCCAATGATATTGGTTTTGGAAAGCTCCCCTCGCTGATGTACTTATAGATCGTGGACCGACCCAGGCCGGTGGAATGCTTGACGTCTTTCAGGCGAATGATCCTCATGAACTGGCTCCTCTTATCCGTTCAGAGGATTGGCATGTCTTGTAAGAAAATACGCACCACGTGCACGCCCCACTGCAACGTAAATAGCCCAAGATTCATGACGATGAATCAATTCTGTCGCGCACAGACCAGAGGTCTATGCCTACAGACGAGCACAGCCCCTCAATACCTACATAGCGCCGCCAATTTCATCCTCTCGATACGCCCGTACTTACCAATGAGCTCAATGCCATATGCGCCCTCCTGGAGCATGGCAAAGCGTCACTGACGCTCTCATGACCCACCTCAAAAATTGCCCTCCTAAAAATAGTAGCGATTCGCAGAGTGAAAAATCACACTGCCTACTGTTAAATCACTAGCAATAACTGCTATATAGCCTTTATCTATGGACTTTTAATGATAAATTAATTCCTAGAATATACATAGATTCACACTTGAATCTCCATAGATCATCTATAGAATAGACCTAGAACCGCACTAAAATTACAACCATTTAATAGGTTTTGCATTAACAAACAATCGATATAATAGGTATTGACTATGACTGGTTCCGCGATGGACGGGCTTTCCTTCAACGATGATTGGCACGATGAGCTGGCCCAGCAGCTCAATGAGCGGCGACCGAACAATCGTCATGACATTTGGCTATGGCTATGGCTGTACCTATACCGCGATGAGCAAACCAACCTCGACCCTGCCAGCTGCAACGGCAGGACCATGCGAGATGAGATCGCCCGATGCCTAAAAGACAAGCTTTTGCTCCGCGCACGCATCCCCTCACTAAAAGACAAGTTCCTGGTTCCAGACGCCAAGTTAAAGTGGATTGACGGAGGTGAAAGGCAGCATCAATGGCTACTTCGCGAGTTTGAAGGCATCACCGATTTGAGACCTCCTCAGGAACCGTCTAAAGACCTGGCACACCTCACCGACAGAAATCGTTTCATCGCCATGCTCGATCTCTGGGATGTCGACCTCACAGTTAAAACAGCCGCAATCGAAGACCTTCGCGATGCTTGGTGCAAGCACAAGGTGAAGGACCGTGACTTCGAGTGGTTCAAAGACAAAAAGGACGGTACCAAGCGCTGTCAATGCGCCTGGGAGTGGCTGAAGAAAAAAAATAAATTCCTATTCAAAAATCAGCCCCCTTTCAACAATTACACCGAGCTACTCATGTACTTCGATGGCATTGAGCTTCGCCCCGACGAGCAGAAATTCATCCTCCAGCAAATCAAGAATCGTTGGAGCCGCAAGCGGCATGACGAAGACATGGTGGCAGCGGGCAAGAAGCAAGTTAACGTCGAACTCTCGAAAACAGTGATACGCCTGCTCGATGAGCTCGCAGAGAAGCACCAGCTGGCACGGGCCCAAGTCGTGGAGCGCCTGATAACGATGGAGTCTGGGACTGGCGTGTACCTGGCAGACAGCCTGAAAACCACTTAGAAAAAACACCTTTAGAGAATGGAACCGGCAGACACCTTGTCTCTCTGCGCCGTTAGCTCAATATTTTGGTATTCCAATTGGTATTCCAAAAAACTTTTTAAACCGTACAATCCATTTTAAATCAATTAGTTATAAATTCAGTTCAGATTACCCCGGCCCACCAAATCCACAAAAAAAGACGTCCACGGACGTCTTTTTTTGTGCCTGAAATCCAGTAAATACGGGGTTTCAGGGCTATTGGGATGGGCGGAAGCAGAGAAATTCGACACGCAAACACGCTGCGCGCCGAACATTAATCAGCTTGGCACAACCGTGGCACGCGTCCACATCAGGCGTGCGGTACGGGCTTCGCCGCTGCCCTCTTCAAGACGTGCCGTAAGCGACAGGGTATCGCCATCCAGTTCGGCGGTACGGAGCTGGTTGCCACCGACCCAATTGGGGAAAATGCTGTAGCGCACTTTGTGGGTGATCGTGTTGCCTGCTACGTCGAAGTCGCCTGCGTAAGTCAGGTAGCTGCTGTAGGCAGCAGCCTTCTCGGCGTCCTCGGCCGACCACTGGCCACCTGTCAGGAATAGCTCGCGGCCTTTCTTGGCCACCACGCAAAACATGCCGAAGTCGCTGTACTCAATAAAGCCTTCCAGCTCAGTGCCCATTGGGCACACCACCCGGCCATCGTCGTACAGCTGCTCCCAGGATTGGATGGACCAGCGGCCCTTAATAGTTTCTCGATTCATGGTCATGCTCCTGCATTGGCCGGTTGGTCGACCAGAAAGTCGACCAGTAGGCGGTTGAAGGCCTGGGCCTTTTCGATCTGAACCCAGTGCCCGCATTCGCCGAACACGTGCATCTGGGAATGGGGAATCAGGCGCAACATGCGCTCGGACAACTCCAGCGGAATGACCTTGTCGTCACGACCGTGGATCAGCAGCGTCTGGTGTGGCAACGCGCGTAAATCATCTTCGGCCAGGGCGAGCATTTCCACGCCTTGCTGGCGCGGTGCGGGGAACAGTTGGGCGAAACGGCTTTGCACGTCGTCGCGAATGCTCGCCTGATAGCGCATGCTGACCAGGTCGTCGTTTATCAGGCCATGGTCGTAGGCAAACACCTCCATCAGCCCGCGCATCGCCTGCAACGACGGCTGATAACCCCAGACCTTGTCCAGTCCGTCGGTAATCGGGAACGACAGGCCAGCAGCGCCCATCAGCACCAAGCGCTGTACGCGCTGCGGATAAGCCTTGGCTAACGCCAGGGCAATGGCACCACCAAAGGAGTTGCCGACAATGGACACTTGCTTGATGTTCAGCGCATCGAGCAAGCCGATCAGTGACTGCACCCAAATGGCAGGGTCCAGTTTCCACTCCGATGGACAACGGGTGTAACCGAAGCCGAGCATATCGGGAGCGATGACCCGCGCCCGCTGCGACAGGGTTGGAATCACCCCGCGCCAGTTAGCCCAGCCGGTCACGCCCGGTCCGGAGCCGTGGATCAACAGAATGACGTCGCCCTCGCCCTGGTCGTGATAGTTGAGGGTGCATTCGCCAATTTGAATACGGTTGGCAATTTCCGGCGAGACGGATTGAGAGTGTGCAGTCATTGTTTGGCCTTAGCGGTTTGCGCAGTGGTCACGACTGGGGCACGCACGCCCTGATCGGCCAGACGCTTGAGGATTTGTCGCGCTTCTTCGCGCTTGTCGTCCGGCAGCCATGAGCGGTCATGGCCCCACAGACTCATGCCTTGCAGCTCCTCGACTTCCCAGTCCGGGCCGACGGTGCGGCTGGCCCAACCCAGCTCGAACATCCAGCCGTCCGGGTTCTTCAAGTAGAAGGAGGTGACGTGGTCATTGATATGGCGACCCAGCGTGACTCCGATGCATTCGGGGTTGACCAGGGCCATGTCGTAGGCGCGCCCAACGTCGTCGAAATCGTTGTACTCGAGCATTAGGTGGTAGATCTTCGCCGGACCACCGGTGTGTGCCAGACCGAGGGTGTGATGGCGCGGATTGCAGTGCAGGAACTCGACGCGAAAGGGTGCATGGGTGTGGTCGCTCACCTTGAAACCCAACACGTTGCGGTACAGGTGACTGAGCTTATCGAAGTGCCCAGTGATCAATGCAACATGCCCCAAGCCCATGTCGCCGGTACGGAAGCCACCCAGAGGGCGCCCCGGTACAAACGGAGTCGTGGCATCGGCGAGACCGTAGGCAACTTCCAGGCGCAGACCGTCCGGGTCAGTGAAGTGCACCATGCCCGCCACACCCCGCAGGCGTAGCTCTTCAGCAGTGCCATCGGTGGTCGGATAACCTGCATCCTCAAGGGCCTGCCGGGTGTTCTCCAGAGCGGCGGCATCGAGCACTCCGAACCCCATGCCCATTGTCGCCTCCCCCTTGCAGGCGCTGACCAGCAAGCGCTGAACCTTCTCATCTGCACGCAAGCGCACACAGACATCAGGTTCGACCACATCGACATGCAAGCCAATGTGGTGCCGGGCCTGCTCTATCCAGGCGTCGAGGTGCGGGGTTTGCACCACCACGTAGCTCAAAGCATTGATCATTTATTGTTCTCCTTTGACCGTTGCTGATCAGGACGATTCATTCGGCCGACATGCCGCCATCTACCGAGAGGGTCGTGCCCGTTACATAAGAAGATTGTTCCGACAGCAGCCATAGCACCGCCGTGGTCACTTCCTCGGGACGGCCAATGCGGTGCATGGGAACGCCTTCGTCATACATGTGTTCGTCGCCACCGGTGACACGGTCGAAACTTGGCGTTTTGATCGGGCCGGGGCAGATGGCATTGACGCGGATGCCGCGAGTCGCGTAATCCAGCGCTACGGCGCGGGTTGCCCCGACAACTCCGTGCTTGGCGGCAACGTAACAGGCGGTCTTGGGCATCGCCTTAAGGCCGAAGATCGAGGCGTTGTTAACGATGGCGCCGCCGTGGCCGTTGAGCATCGCGGCCGCCTCATACTTCATCATGTACAGCACGCCCTTGAGGTCGATGTCGATGACCTCGGACAGGTCTTCCAGCGGGGTCTCATGCACGTCGTTGAAGTCGCGCTGCAGACCCGCATTATTGAATGCGCCATCGAGGCGACCGTAGGTGTTGATGGCCAGCGCGACCAAGGCTTGGCAATCCGCCGCGCAGGACACATCCGTGGCACGGAACAACGCCTGACCACCGCCAGCGAGGATTTCCTCGACCACCGCCTGACCAGACTGCGCAGTGCGATTGCCAATCACCACACGTGCGCCTTCGCGTGCCAGCGCCAGGCAAACATCGCGGCCTATCCCGCTGCCGCCCCCGGTCACAATCACCACCTTGTCGCGCCACAGACTGCCCTGACTCATAACGCCTCCTCACGGACCACACGGTTCAAGCGCGTGGTACTCGGCCAAACAGGCCTTCCAGCATCTGACCGATAGCCAGCAGGCGGCGGTCGCAACCGGGTGGACCGTCCAACTCCATGCCCACAGGCAAACCGCTTCGGCTACCCAGCCCTACCGGCAACTGAATACACGGCAGACCCGCGCTGGCGGCTGGCTCGGTGTTCTGGATCAGGCGCTCGAAGATGCTTGGCTGGTTGACCTCGTCGTTGGCCAATGGAGCCACTACTGCCGTAGTGGGAAACAGCAGCGCGTCGAGCTGGTGCAGCTCAAACAGCGTCTGGTAACGCTCAAGCAGCGCCTGACGGCCACCGTTCTGCGCAGCCTGATAAGCCGGTGCAACATCCACCAGTTGATCGCCGACCGGCATTTTGCGTGGCAGTACCCAGTGGTCATAAATCCAGCGCACATCGGGGCTGTGAATGTTCTCGGCGAGCTGCTCGATGGTCATGGCATGACCGTAGTCGCGCAGGTAGTCGACCATGCAGTCGTAGGCCTCATGGATCACCACGGGGAAACCTACCGGCTCGTTCAGTGCATGCAGGCCGGCATCTTCGATGGGTACCAGGGTCACGCCGTGGCCGCTCAGCTTTTCTGCCGCGGCCACCGCTTGCTCGTAGGTGTCCTCATCGAGGTTCTCCCAAAACTCGCTCGGTACGCCTAAGCGCAACTCGCCCAGCACCACCGATGGCATTGCGTACTCACCCGTGATCAATCCATCGAGGAGCGCTACGTCGGCCATGCACAGCGCCATCGGTCCGACCGTGTCGCGGCTGCGGGCAATCGGGATAACGCCACGGTCGGAGTAGCGTCCTGCGCTTGGGCGCAACGAAGCGCAGCCATTGAGCGCTGGCGGAATGCGCATCGAGCCACCGGTGTCGGTGCCCAATGCCGCCAGGGCCATACGTGCGCCTAATGCTGCGGCGCTGCCAGAGGATGAGCCACCCGCGATACGCGTGCCGTCGTACGGGTTGCGCACGCCCACCTCAACGCCAGTGTTGTAAGCACCGTTATAGCCAGTGGCACCGAAAGCCAGTTCATGCATGTTGGTCTTGCCGAGAATGATCGCCCCGGCTTCACGCAGTTTTTGCACGCAGGGCGAATCTTCACTCGGCACAAAGCCTGCGAAAGCCGGTGAGCCTGCGGTGCACTGCAGCCCCGCAACGTGGATATTGTCCTTGATGACAATCGGGATGCCACTGAGCGGCTTGAGCGGCTCGCCCGCCTTGCGTGCAGCATCGGCGGCCTGGGCGGCCTGCAAAGCTCCCGCGCTGTCGAGGGTCACATACACATTGAGCGACTTACCTTCCTCAGAACGCTTCAGGCACGCCTGGACCAGCTCGACGCTACTCAGCACGCCGTTGCGAAAAGCCTCAGACGCCTCGGCGATGGTCATATCGGTCGAAACGTGAACGCTTGCAGATTCAAACACTGTCATGTCAGCACTCCTTGGCGCAGGCTTCAGCGACTGAAGGCTGCGTCCTTGTTCTGTTCCGGGCTTGGGTAGGCGATCTTGCTGTGGCACAGACCCAGGTCGAGCAGCACTTCGCACATCTTGTAAGCAATCAGCCCAGGGTTGAGCACTGGCACCGGTAGATGCTGGGCAAGATAGGCATGTGACTGGTGCATGGTGGTCGAGCCGAGCACAATCACATCGGCACCGTCTTGCTCAATGGCAAGCCTTCCCGCTTCCAGTAGTTTGGCGAAGACCACCTCCTCCTTGCCTTCCAGCAACGCCTCAGTGTCGGGGCGCACATCGATCGAGCGGATCGAGGCCAGACGCGATTCCAAGCCGTATTCCTTGATGGTCTTGCGATACAGCGGGTACCAACGCGGCCACATGGTCAGGATGCTGAACTTCTGTCCGAGCATGCAGGCGGTATGGAACGCGGCGATACCTGGTGCCAGTACCGGGATCGACAAGCGTGAACGCAGCGCCGACAGGCCAGAGTCACTGACGGTATTCACGCACACCGCGTCGTAGCCTTCTTCCTCAGCCTTGATCCCGGCTTCGATCACCGCCAGCTCCATCAGCGCCATGTCGTAATAGCTGTCGGCCAGGGTCATCACCTGGCCCGCGCCCACAAAGCTCACGTCAATGTCGGGCCGCATCAGCGAAGCGGGCAGCTGAGATTCCACCAGCGGACGCGTGGCCTCACTCATCGGAACCGGGAAAATCATCTTGATGCGCTTTTTCATTATTAGCTCCTCGTGCTCACAGGCCCAGTTCGTGGCGGGGACGCGTCAGGGTGTCGATCAACGCGTAGAGAATCTTCTCGGCGCAGGGCATCAGATCAGGGACATAGGTCGCGCCCATGCCGCCCAAACCCTCGGCCACCGGCAGCGGTGCGCCGGTCGCGGGCCACGGCCAACCGATACGCGCGGTCGGCACGCCATAACGGCGTAGCGCTGCACCATCCGTTTGACCGGCGAGCATGTCGGGCATGCCGTGTGGGCGTTGCTCAATGAACTCCCAACCCCGCTTGCATGACTGGATGATCCAGTTTTGCGGATCAGTAGTGCCGCCAGGTACCGAGCCGTACATTTCCCAGCCCAGATCCAGCGCAGGAAAGCGCACCTTGAGGTCGTCGACGAATTCAGCGAACTGCGCCTTGACGTCACCGGGGCTGACGCGCGGATTAATACGCACATCGAAAAAGATTTCAGTGACCGCGCTCGGGAACGCCGGGCGTTCGACGTCGCCTCCGCGCACACCGCTGATCCAGCCGTGTGGCTCGATGACACCGCTGGTGTTGCGTTTGGTGTAAGCCAGAATCCACTGCTGCAGCTCCTGGATAACCGTGGCTGAAGGCACCACGGAGCTGCGGAAACCCGGAATGTCGTGCGGCACACCGGCATAGCCAAGGGTGCCGTAGACCTTGAGCTTGAACCAGGCCATGCCCGGTTCCTCGTGGTAGACCCAGTTCCATGGCTTCATGATGATGGCGAAGTCCGGGTACATGCCGCGATTGAGCAGATGAATCACGCCATTGGACATACCCGCGTGACGCGCACTGATGTCCACCGGCATACCGCCGTCGGCCATACCCAGCAGCAAGTCACCCCGCAGCGGCACCTCCGCTTCAATCAGCGCGGTGGCCACTTCGGTCAAGGTCGCAATCATCGCCTTGGGGTTCGATGAGCCGAGACCAAACACCCAGTCATCAACCATCTGCGCGAAGGGTTGCAGGTCGGCTTCCTGACCTTCGCCGGTGAGCATTTCCTCACCGGGAGTACGGTCCAGGTGGGTGTCGATGGGCGCATACAGCAACACGGTTGCGCCGCCACCACTGCCACGGCATTCACCTACCACGTTGCCCGTGATGTCGCTCATCGGGCAGTAGCGCGACTTCATGCCGATGCCTTGCAGGTGGCGACTCATGAACTCGCTGGCCTGACGGGTCGCACCCGTCGGGCTGTGGATATTGCTGATATCAAACAAAAGCTGCTTGAGACGCTGCGGGTTGAGTCTGGCGCGGGCCTGCTCGTACCACTGATCCTGCTGGGCAGAAAACGGGAGTGAAGTCGTAGGTTTCATGCGCACTTCCTCAATTACTGGCGACAAACTGTTCGGCAAAAATATTTTGCGACTTCATGCCCAGCTCGATCAGGCGCTTGGTGGCGGCGTCAATCATGGGCTGCGGGCCGCACAGGTAAGCCACGGCGTCAGGATGGTTGATGTCACCTTCTCGCAATGCGCTGACCGGGCTGCCCTGATGCAGGCCGTCGGTGGCTTCGCGGTCGACACAGATGCGCGTCTCGAGGGACGGCAACCATTGCTGACGCAACTCAATGTCCTCAAGCGAGAACAGCGCTTCGGGCACCGCGCAGCCGAAGGTCAGGAGCATCGGTGGCTTGCGCCCGCTGCCCTGACGCAGCGCGTCGATCATTGACAGGATCGGCGCCAGGCCAGTGCCGCCCGCGACAAAAATATGCGGCGCACGTTTGTGCTCCTCACGCAGGAAGAACGCGCCATAAGGACCGCTCAGATTCAGGACCTGATCGGACTCGGCCACGGACTCCAGAAACTCGGACATCGCCCCACCGGGTAGCAGACGGATCAGGAACTCCATCTTTGGCAAGCTCTGCTGGGTACTCGCTGGCGAGTAGCTGCGCAACACACCAAGGCCTGGCACAACAATCTGCATGAACTGGCCCGGGCGGAACTCCATCCATTCGCCTTCGGCCAATTCCAGAGTCACGCGCATCACATTGCTGGCGATACGTTCGACCGAGTCGATAAAGGCGTGTACTTCATGCGCCGCACTGGAGCCGACTTCACTGCCGTAGCCGAGGTCGAAGGTGCAATCGGACTCGGCTTGGCAGACGCATAGCAGACGCTGGCCGGCCGCGAACTCGCTGGCCAGCAAGGTCGAACTGGCGCCCGGACGGGTTAGCGCCTCGCCCTCTGTCAGGGTGCTGATGCAGCTTGAGCAACTGCCGGAGCGGCACTGGAAGAGCACCGGCATTTGCGCTTCGATGGCGGCATCGAGAATATTGCTGTTCGGTGCGACGCTGAAGCTGCGGGTGACGCCATCGGCGAAGTTCAGGGTGACTTGATGCACTGGTTCATTCATAAACAGGATTCCACCGGAGTACGGGAATTGCGTGGTTCTGGCGAAGCCGTGCTGGAGCGTGGTGGTAGCAAACCACCAGCGCTCCGGAGGGGGCTGGTCATGCTCTCGATATTAGGAAGTAGCAGCAGCTGACTGCGCTCCTTTGAGCTACGCGGTTATCCCAAGAGCGCAGTTTCTTGCAAAAAAAGGCAGCCATGGCTGGCTGCCGTGAAAAGGGCTGAATACCGTCACCCCCTCGGTAATGAGTCCAGCCCGGCGTATCGCCCACGATGGAACAACAGCGGGCGGGCATCCTCTGCCCCCAGCTCCATCCGCAGCACTCGCCCGACCAGAATCTGGTGGTCGCCGCCTTCATAGCGGTGCTCGATACGGCACTCGAAACGCGCTGGACAGCCATTCAGCAGCGGCACACCGCCAACGCCTTCGCCGAAGTCCAGGCCACTGAACTTGGCCTCTGATGCCCGACCGAAACGGTTCGACCACGCCTCCTGCTCGTCACCCAGCACATGTATGGCGAAGTGTTCGGCCTCTGAGAACACCGGATAACTCAAGGCGTTGCGGCCGATACTCCAGAGCACCAGCGGTGGGTCCAGCGAAACCGTGTTGAAGCTGCTGGCCGTCACACCAATGGGCTCCCCCCCGACATCCCGGGTCGTCACTACAGTGACGCCGGTGGCAAAGTGGCCGAGGGCCTGACGTAAAGCGGTGGTATCAATCATTCAAACATCCCCCCTTAGAACGCCAGGCCGTAGCTGAGCGAAAACCAGTGTTGGCTCATGTAAGGCGAGCTCACGGCATCCGGTCCCTGACCATCGCCGTTAACCTTGTCCATGAACGATCGCGCATAAGCGAACGACACCTCGTTGCCGCCGCCCAGACGGTAGGTGGTACCCAGCGTGACGTGGCGATGGTTGGCGGCGGGCGCCAGCGTGCCGAGGTAACCGTCGCGGCTATCCAGCAGTTGGTTGGCGTCGTTGTAGCCCACGCGCAGGGTCAGATCACGCGTGGCTTCGTACGCCACACCCACGCGGTATACCGTCTGGTCGTGCCAGCCGAAACCAGGACCATCGCTCTCGCCCGGAGCCCCCGTGGCACGGCCTACGCCGGGGTTGCCATAAGCCTTCACATCGCGCCAGAGAATTTTTTGCAGGTCGGCAGCCAACGTCCAGTCACCGCGTTTGTAGCTCAGCCCGACGCCATAAGTGGAGGGCATATCGAGGTCTCCACCCTCGGCCAGCAGCTTGTCAAAATGCTTCATTTTCGACATGTAGCCACGCGTCGCATAGCTGGCTCCGAGGCTCAGCTCATCGGTGATGCGCCCCAGATAGCCCACACGCAAACCGCCGCCGTAGGACTCGTCGCGCCCTTCCGGCAAGCCGATACTGCTGGTGCCGTCGATATCAAGCTGCTGTCGGATCAATAGCAGGCCTACGCCCAGGCTGTGTCGCTCGGAAATCTTGCGCGCATAGCTAAGGGTCGCAACCATCTGCTGAAGCGTTGCGCCGGGACTCTGCAGGCCGCCCACGTTGCTTTCACGGCTATAGTCCGTGCCAACACCGTTACCCACCACCGAAAGGCCAACACTGCTGACCTCATCGAGCATGTGGTTCACACCCAGCTGGGGAATGATGTACAGATCATTGTCTGCGCTACCGCTGATGGTTTTTCCGGCAAACTCCACGCCGTTGTCGACCTTCAGCAAGGCGACCCCGGCATCCACTCGATCACCGACCCACGCCATGCCGGCCGGGTTCGACGCGCCAACCAGCGCGTCCTGAGGCAGGGCCAGTACCACGCCGCCCATGCCCTCGGATTTAACCCCGTAACCATGAGGGAAAGTGCCCTGAGTGGCCTGAGCAAAGTGACAGGGTGCGCCCGCTAAAAGCAGTGCCGTAGCAATGCCGGAGAAACGCCAGGTGCCAGAGTTGAAAGCCCCCATCTCAGACGCCCTCTGCCACTGGAAAACTTTCGATGAAGCGCTCGGCTTCCTGCACATCGTAGTACCAGGGCCGAAGGCTCTTTGGATCGTCGAATGCGTTGGCCACGGTTGAGGCAATCTGCGGGTTTTGCGCGCAGGCTGCGAACACCCGCATGATGGATTCCGGCGGAGGTAACAGGTGAGTATTGGTGAAAAGCGCTACCCACTGGGCATAGTCCCAGTACCTTTCGAAGGTTGCCTGCTTCCAGTTGTCGTCAAAGTTCAGTTCGCCGCGTTCGAGAATTGCCTTCATGTACACATTGGCGCACTTGCTGGCGTTGTTTGAGCCCTGCCCGGTGATGGGGTCGTTGAGCACCAGCACGTCGGCCATACCGAGTACGGTGCGCCCAGAGGGCAGTACACCGATCGGCTTGCGCACCGTAGGCGTCAGGCGACCTACCAGCGTGCCGAGCTCGTCGGTCAGGCGCAGGTTTTTACAGCGCGGAGCCTCCCAGGGGAAGAATTCGTGGATCAATTCCACCGCCAATTCGAGGTGTTCGGCCGGGGTGCTGACCTCGCCCCAGCGATCCATCGGGCCACCTTCGATACATTCCAGGTTGATGATATCGCCGGGGCCGGTATGGGTAATGCAGGGGAAATTGACGTATTCGCCAATGCCCGGATTGATGCTGATATTGAGTGCGCTGTAGTCGCTACGTGGAAGCATCCCGTGCACGTAGGTCAACGAAATGGTGCGCTGCGGACGATCAAACACGCTACGTTCGGCGTCACGCTCAAACAACTTGCCGATCTCGCCTTTGCCACTGGCCACGATGACCAGATCGCTGCTGTCGGCATAACGCTCAAGTTCGGCCAGACCGGCTTCTTCGATAATCAGGTTGCCGCCCTGACTTTGAAATTCTTCCATCCAGCGTGGCATCTTGATGCGCTGATCTACCGACTGACCAGGAGCCTGCATACGGGCCCGCCAGTCCACTCCCAGACCTTCGCCGTTACCCGCGCGCAAGTGCACACCCACAGTGGGTGGGCAGATGTCGTCCCACAGCGCCAGGCCCAGCTCACGTTCAAAACCCAGCGCCATGTCATACATTGACTGACTGGACAGCACCCTGCCCGCCGCGATTTCCGCACCGGTACGGTTGGAAATAAGGTTGACGGTGTAGCCCTGTTGCAGCAAACCAATGCCAAGTTGTAGACCTGCCTGCCCGGCACCGACGATTGTGATCGTTCTCATTGGGTTTCGCTCCATAGTGGTAGTCCGGACGACGCGATGCAGTCCGTGCAGCCAATGTGGAGCAGTGCAGGCATAGGCAATATGCGCATTGCGCAGAGGGTATGCATAAAGTGCGGGAATTAACGCAGAGGGTCCCTGCCCGACATGCACCCCCCCTACCCTCGCGAGCGAACCAGCGTTTCCCTGGGTGTCTCGGAGTAACGCCGACGGTACTCGGCGGCCAGTCGCCCGAGCTGGAAGAAACCCCAGCGGGTGGCGATTTCGGTGACGCTGTGCGGCTGCCCGGGGTCGAGCAGATCTTGGCGCACGCGCTCCAGACGAATGTCACGCAGATAGCGCATGGGACTCAAACCGAGAAACTTTTCAAACCCGGCAAACAGCGTGCGGCCGCTGACTGCACTGACGGCTGCAAGGGTCTCGATGGTGATGGGCTGTTCCGGGTACGCTTGCATGTAATCGACTGCAACTTTGACATGACGAGGCAACAGACGCGGCATGGTCTGCTCCAGCTCACACCGTAAACTGTGCGGCTGCCAGCTCAGGAGCGTCGTCATCAACGTCTGTTCGAACTGGGTACGGATCAGAGGCAGGTCAAACAACTGCGGCGAGCGTTGCATCTCGGCAAAAATATGTTGCGCGCTGCTGCTCCAGGCAGCACAGGCCGGGTGATCCAGGCTCATGGTGGGATGAAATCCCAAAGGCTTGTACAGGCTGCGTCCGAACATGCTGGCCGCGTGCTGCTCCAGCGCTTCGCGATCGAAACGCACCACCAACTTGCGGCAGTCGTGGCTCCAGTTCATTTCCAGGGCTTCGTGCGGCGCATGCACGGAGCCATAGCGATGATTGCTGTACAGCTCACGGCCGCCAACACACTGCAGGTCGCTTCCAGCCAGCGGCAACTGCACGAGGTAGAAATCCCCCAAGCTACCGGGCGCTACACTCACTTGGGCCCCGTAGCTCATCTGGCTGAAACTCAGCCGTCCAGTGCGCAGGTGCGCGTGGCGGTAGTTGAGCCGCTCCCCCCCTTGACCAGCAGTTGATGTTCGCAAAACATCGACGACACCCTATCGCGCACCTCGTCGAGATCGTGCGAACGCAGCGCCTGCAGGTGCTGGTACTCGAGCAGCTCGGTCGAGGGGGTCACATCGATAAGCCTTCGCTCATACCCGCTCCTCGCGAACGCCCAGGGCGTAGCGCTGATCCGAACAGTTCAGCGGCTGGACAGACGGAGCGGGCTGGATCATCGACGTAACCTCATTTTAGGCACTGCGGCCGCAGCCGATGCCAATCGCTGACCCGCTGCACCGCCATACCCGCGCGGCACAGCGTGGCTTCGCCCCCTTTACGCCCGATGAACTGCCCACCAATCGGCAGACCGCCTTCGGTCAGGCCAATCGGCAGGCTGATACAGGGGTGACCACTGACGTTAAAGGGTGCGGTGAACTGGATCAGGCGGCGGTTGGCCTCAGGGTCCAATGCCAGGCTGGACAGTTGCTCGTGAGTCGGCGCGGCATAGGGTTGCACCGGAGCCAGCAGCAGGTCCAGTTCATACAAAAGCATCTCGACCTGACCGGTGAATCGCTGTGCTTCCAACAGAATCCGCTGATAGTCCATGCCGTTCAGCTCTCGCCCGCCGTCGATCAGCCGCCGTAACGCCGGGCCGTACTGGCTGGCGTGCAGCGGATAGGTATCGGCATGCGCCACAGCGGTCTGTACGCCGCAGTGTGCCTCCCAATTCTGGCTGACGGCGCGGGTGTCGGGCATCCGAATGCTCAGCAACTTACCGCCACCGGCACGGATCATCGCCATGATCTGCTGTAACGCCTGCTGGATCACAGGATCCACGCCATCGCTGAGCCAACTTTCATCAATGCCTACTCGCAACCCGCGGAAGCTGTCGTCGATCCCGGGAACCTCCAGGCACACGCTGGGCTGGGAGGTGGGATCAAGCAGGTCATGGCCGGCGATAGTAGAAAGCAGGAACAGCGCATCACGCGCACTACGGGTAATTGGCCCTACGTGGTCGAGGCTTGCGGCCAGTTCAAAGGCGCCATGACGGCTGACTCGCCCCCAGGTCGGCTTCAACCCGGTCAGGCCGTTGGCGGCACAGGGGAAGCGAATCGAGCCGCCGGTATCGCTACCGATTGAGGCGTAACACAGTCCCGCAGCGGTGGCCACGCCGCAGCCGCTGGACGAAGCACCGGTCCAATGCCCCGGGTGCCAGGGGTTGTTCGGCGCGGTGATGTTCGGGTGGTGGATAGCGAAAGCACCCTCGGTCATTTGCAGCTTGCCCAGCATTACTGCGCCGGCTTCACGTAAACGGGAGACAACGGTGGCATCCTGATCAGGGATACGCGAAGCGTGCAAGGGCATGCCTACTGCGGTAACCACACCGGCCGTGTCAAACAGATCCTTGTACGCCACCGGAATGCCATGCAGCGGGCTGCGGCAGGTGCCATTAGCCAACTCTTGCTCGGCTTCTCGCGCTTGCTGCAAGGCCAGCTCCGGGGTCACCCGGGCGTAGCTGTGCAGACCCGGGTCCAGTTCGGCGATGCGGGCCAACTGCGCCTCGGTAACCTCCACCGGAGACAGCTTGCGGCTGCGGATCAGCAGCGACAGCTCGTGCATCTCGAGGTAATGCAGATCGCTTGGCAGGTTCATTCGTGTGCTCCGATAAAGCTCAAGGCCAGGCGGTTGAACTCATCCGGGCACTCGCTCTGCAGGTGGTGGGCAGCGTTGCCGAATACGTGCAGGCGGGCGTCGGGCAGGCGATTGAGCATCATCATCGGCACATCGACGCTGCCAAACCAGTCATGAAGGCCCCAGCACAGCAAGGTGGGTGCCTGAACCTGATCAAGCACTGGCAGCAGGCTTTCCCACTCGCCAAATGCACCAGGGGTTTGCAGCAGCTGGATAAAGCCGGCGTTATCACTGGCCTCGAAACGCAGGTGCAGGTTTTCGTCGTCCAGCAGCTCATCGTTGTGTAGCTCATAACGTCCCAGCAGCACACGCATCTTACTGATGCTCGGACCATCATCAGCGAGGTAGTAGTCACTCATCAAAGTCGCGGCGTGCTTACTGAACAGCGGCAGCGGCTGCAGTACACCGCGATCGACGGGCTGCGCGCCGATACTGATCAACCGGCCAACGCGCTGCGGAGAGTCTGCGGCCAGGCGCAAAGCCACCGCGCCGCCAAGAGACTGGTTGATCAGATGCACACGTTCCAGGCCAAGAGCGTCCATGAAACCCAACAATTTGCGTGCATGCCAACCTAACAGAGGCCCGTGAACCGGAACCATATCCGAGCGGCCGAACTGGGCAAAATCGAGGAAGTAGCAACGGTGCCGAGTCGCGAACGTCTCAGCACTCAGACGGAAATTGCTCCAGGCTGTGCTGCCCGGACCACCACCATGGGTAAATATGACCGGCAATCGAGGGGTGTCTTGGCCAACGACCTGATAATGCAGACGAACGCCATCGACCGACACAAACTGACTGACTGGAGGGGTTAACTTGGGCATAGGGGGCTCCACCAAAAAGTGAGCCAGCGCTTCGTGAAAAACGCTGGCTCGGTCACCTCAGTCCTCGATCTGACGGACTTTGTAGCCTGGGCGATGACCGTCGGCGGTGTCCTTGAAGATCAGGCTGGAATCCTTCACCGAACCGGCAACACCACGTCCCGGTTTAGCGATACCGCGATTCCAGCGCGAAGCCAGCTTGCGCCAGGTGATCGGGGAGATATCGGTCGCCACCAGTTGCTCATCGTCCCAACCGGTACCATCGGTGTAGAAGTTCTGCATGGCTTCGCGGGCGTACAGATCACAATCGTTGAAACCGTGCAGGCAAAGTGGCTTGTACACGCGGTCGTAGCGATACTGGTTTTTCTCACGCTCTTCATCGGTGTTGCACACTCGCACAAGGATTTCCCAATACTCGTGGGTGTCGTCGGTAATCGGCACATACCACTCGTACTGCGTCATGTGCTCGCTTGGCCAGTTTTCCACCATAAGCACGCCCGGCAGGACCACGGAGGTCCGGTAGAAACGTCCTTTGAGGCCATCCACTTTCAACCCCAGAAGGTCGTTCTCCAGCACCGGCTTCCACTTCTCGGTGAACATCCATTGCATCAGACCTTTAGGTCCGGTTTCATTCTCGACCACCGCAATGCAGTCGTCGGCGGCCGGCAACAGGCCCAGCGGGAGCACCCAATCCATGGCGTGAACGATGGTGTTGTCCTTGTGCACCAGGATGTGAGCGTTGTCGAAGCCGTTTTCACACGCAATACGCCAGTTACCGTAGCCGGTGCGGTGCATGCCCAGGGCCACGGCATTTTCATCCAGTACGCTCGGCGAGGCAGGCCACAGCGGGTGCGGGAAGGCTTCGCTATTTTCCGGAAAACGGAACGGCAAGTCGTCTGCCAGCGGTGGCACATCTTCATTGGGGAAGCTGTCTTCTCGCACGAATACGAAAATCATGCCGTTGATTTCGTGCACCGGGTAAGTGGTGATACCGGTGGTGCCAATCAGTTTGTCGTCCGGGTTGGCGACGATGGTCACCAGGGTGCCACTCTCCAGATCGAAGGTAAAACCGTGGTACCAGCAGGAAATAGTGCTCTTGGTGAAGCACATCGGTTTTTCGGAAAGACGCACACCACGGTGCAAGCACTGGTCCTTGAGCGCATAGACCTTGCCGTTGACGCGACGCAGGACAATTGGCACGCCGCAAATCTGGATACCTTCAACCTGGTCCTCGGCCAGTTCATGGGTGAACAGGGCTGGATACCAGTGATTGATAAAGCCCCAGGCCGCATCTTTGTAAGGTTGGTACTGGCTTTGTGTTTTGGAGTTGTTGACGCGGGCATCGCTGATACCCGTTTTGACGATGCGCCGACGAATGATAGGTTGCTCGGACATACTGATTCCCTTGCTAACAGGATCGGCGCCGCCCTGTGCGGCGCTGTTGCAGTCATCCTAAGAACCTCCAGGAGGGCTGACGATCCCGATACCGTTTCGCTTATCCTTCCAGCGCAAAAAGATGCAGGGCCTGTAGGGATGACGGCGCGCTCAGCGCGCCAGGGTTGCAGAAGGGCTTTCGCCGAAGCGACGTTTGTAATCAGTGGTGAAGTGCCCTAGGTGATTGAACCCCCAGCGGAAGGCGACCGCTGTTACTGTTTCGCTGCCCGAACTCAGCCGCAGCAGCTCTTCATTGACGCGACGCAGACGCATTTCCTTGAGGTACAGCATGGGTGATGTATCGCGGTAACGCCGAAAGCCCGTGAACAACGAACGACTGCTGACGCCAGCGTGCTCAGCCATGTCGACGATGGTAATCGGTTCGTGCGCGTGGTCTTCGATGTAGCGTTCGACACGCTTGACGAACGAAGGCGCAAGCGAGGGAACGTCGGCCAAAATCTCCGCCGAATAGTTGTGTGGTTGATTGGTCAGCAGCATGTGAACCAGGCCACTTTCCAATTGGGCAGACATCAAAGGCGACAGATCGTCATCCTGCGAAAGGCAGTCATACACCCAACTGACCATACGCAACCAGCGTGCGCCGGATTCACTAGCGATCGGGATGGCAGACTCGAATTCAATGTTTTTGGTCAGGGTGCGGCCCAGCAACTGCTGGCAATGCTGCTCAATCAGGCTGCGTTCAATACGGATGATCAGTTTTTCGGTATTGGGACGGTGGTTGATCAGTGATTTCGTGTGGGCGTTGATCACCGTGCCCATGCTTGGGTTGCACAGCACTTTCTGTTCGCCTAACTGAATCTGCTCCTCACCGCGAATCGGCATCTGGATCAAGGCAAAGGTATCGAGTACCCCCGGTTTGATGGTCAACGCACCACCGTAACTCATTCGGCCAATACCGATACCACCCGCCCGACGGTAAAAAATGCTGGTGTTTAGCGAGCTTTTTGCATCCAGATTACAGAGGTGGTTTTCGCAGAATATTTTTTCGCCGCATTGGCGGGCCTCCTCAAGATCACGGGTTCGACAAATTTCGTAACGCGCAAGTACAGCCTCAGGAGCAGTGACCGGACGGAAACTAAGCTGTTCCATGTACAACCCTCTACGACCTGGCCAGGCATCCAGATCGCGATATCACACGATTTATAAGATCCACAGTACGTGCCGCAGATCATTCTTGTTATCGCAGTCGCTGGCTGAGCCACTTGCCACCATTCCCAGGGCAAATACGCACAGTTTCAGTGCGCGGCGAGGTGTAATCACCGCAAGGAACGAGGTAATCACCTCGCAAAAACCCAGCGCGCCTCACCGTTTGGTATCACCTGGTTCAGGTATGGATAACTACCCCCTGAACCAAGCATTTAACGTGCCTGAACGCTCAAATATAAGTATTTAAAACGACCGATGAGACACCCACTTTAGAACGTCACGCCATCCTCGGATCCCCTGCAAATAATCCCATCGAATCAATCACTTATTGGCCGCCTGGACAATTGACCACCCCTCACGGCCCTCCCTTGAAAATGACCGGAGATAACATCAACGACGCGTGGCACCGACCATGACGAACATCACCCGTGCCGGACTGTTACCGGTGTTACGCCAAGCGTGTCGCGTACCCATCTGCACAACCACGTCACCGGCTTTGAGCAAGGCGCTTTCCCCGTCATCAAGTAGCAACGTCAGCTCGCCGTCGACAATGACGCCGTAATCAATGGTATCGGTGCGGTGAAAGCCCGGCGCATCAGCTTCGAAGGTCTGCGCCAGACCCGGAACGCGTGCATTCATCTCATCCGCGGCCAGTGGATCGGCATCCACCGGCACCTCGGTCGACTCCGGCGGGAAGCTCACCAGCATGACACTGGTTCCCGCCACAGCAGGCAACACCGAGGTCACATGGCTTAAAGGATCTTGCGCCTCGCCACCGACTTGCGGTTGTGCATCGGTCTTCCAGAACAGGGCTGCACTAAAGCCCGGGATATGGGTGAAGGATTCATCGCCCGCAACCGGACCGGAACTGACCACGCAGGAACGACCCTGGGCGTCATGCCCGGTCACTACACGTTGTGCACGCTTCATGGGTTTCTCCACTGTGGCTGGGCGACGTGCACCGCTGTGCCGCCGCCAGCACTCGATTATTGGTAAGCGATGTGGAAATTGCTGAAGCCATTGCCCTGAGTCTGGATATCATCCAGCGCATCGTTGAGGCGCTCCAGCGGATAAGCGTGCGACTCGAGCAGCGACAGATCGAGGATACCGGACTCGACCATGCTGGCCATTTCCTCTGCCTCTGCGGTGGTGAACCACAGCGAGCCAATGTATTGCAGTTGCGCACACATAAAGGGGTGCGGATCAATCGGGATAGGACCGGCCACGCCACCAATCTGTACGATCCGACCGCCACGGCCGACTGCCTGCATGGCATCCACCGACAAGTGCGCGGGAGCCTTGGCACCCAAGGTATCGAGCATCACATCAACACCGCCCGGCACCTGCGCCAGCACTTGTTCATGAATCACGCCGCCCCCTATCAGCACCGGTACGACACGCCTAGGATCAAGGGCCTTGAGCCGTTTCAGGGCGTCGGCATCGCGGGCGACTACCACGACTCGCGCAGCACCGAATGCCAAGGAAAGAAGGGTCGCACCAACACCGAGGGTTCCGCTTGCCCCAAGAATAAGAACGCTCTGCGAAGGGCGCAGGGCCGCCTTGCGGATTGCCGAATAAGCAGTACCCAGATAGCCAAAGCGGGTAGCGTGGGCAAAGCTCAGGCACTCGGGCAGACGCACCAGATTGTTGCCATGGGCCGTCATGTATTGGCCATAACCGGCGTAGGGATAACGCTTGAATACCTGCTGCGAGCCTGGCCCAAAGCCGAAGTAACCCATGAAGGTGTAGGCCTGGCAACGCGGCGCTTCACCTTCACGGCACCAGCGACACTCGCCACAACCGATGCCCGGATTGACGTAGACCCGATCCCCGGGTTTGAACACAGTAACTGCGGAGCCGACCGCCGCCACCGTACCGGCCGAGTCCAGGCCAAAAATGGCCGGCAGCTCGGGCAGCGGTAAAAAGGGATACCACTCAGGGAAATGGGTGGTGACGTTTTTCAGGTTAGGAATGATCCCACTGGCCGCGACCTTGATCAGCACATCGTGAGGGCCGGGAGTGGGGACAGGGATATGGTCGACAATAAATCGACCGCCTATTTCGTGAAGACGGGCTGCTTGCATCAACGACACACAACACTCCTCGGGTCGCAGAAACGGCGCAAGGCCGGGGCGACCGCTTTATTGTTGTTCTTTTAGTACGGAATCAGGGCCTCATCAATTACCCGAACCACGACGGGTCCGGGCAACGGGCGCACATAAAGATGGACCGTCAGGCGTTAGTGACCAGCGCCCTGCAATGCCTGTAACGAAAAGTCGGTAGGCTTGGCGACGAAGTTGGTACGCCAACTGGTGGTGTCGATCAGCGAGACAGTCGCGTGGTTACGCTGGTAATCAATGACCGCCCCTGCGGTGGTACGGATATCGCCATCGGTGACGTTGGCATAGGAGTGAAATTCCATAAACTTCCAGAACTCGCCCTTGCGGTTGTAGGCCTCACCGTAGTGAATACGCGGGTATTTCACATCGATGTAGAGCACCTTTTTGCTGTAAGGGTGGATGGACGGAGTAATGGCTTCGATGACGTAGACTTCACGCACTTCGTAGTTGTTGCCGTTCATGTTCCAGTAAGGTGGCTCGTTCTGCAGAATCGGATACCGTTCGGCAAACGTTTTACCTTCCTTGTTCCAGATATCGGTTCCGGTCTTGCTCGCGGTCACCGCCAGAATGCTGCGCTTACCCAGTAGCTTGTATTCCGGATACCAGCATGGACGGGCGTTGAAGATTTCCAGATCATCCTGCAGCTGGTCAGATGAGCCCACCGGGTCCATCCAGGCTCCCCCAGACAGCTGGCGCACGCGGCGAACAGCCGGGATATAGGCCCACACGCTGTTCACTTTCGCCGAGTCATACATAACGGTGTAAGTACCCAGCCCCTTCATATCGGACGGAGACTTGAAGTACAGCAGCTGACGACCGCGCTCACTGCCATCACCTTCAACAGTGCTGCCACCCGTCAGGCGACCCTTCATGGCGTAACGGGTGAACTCAGCCACCGGCTCGGCGTGTACGCCTTTCTTGCCATCGATCAGTACTTGGGTGTAACCCGGTACTTGCGAGACATCGCCTACCAGTTGACCCAAGTGCCAGTTCCAGACGATCTTCTCGGCCGCCTCAGGGTCCTTCACGTCTATGTTCGGGAACGGTGCGCCCGCCCCCCAACCGTCGATACGGCATTCCTGCCGGTTGATAGAGGTCTTGCCTGCGTTGGCATTGGACGCTTTGACCCAGCGGGGGTCCAGCGGTACTTCCCTGGAAGCGGCCAATGGCAGTTTCCAGCCATCGTTGCGGATGCGCCATTCCATCTTCTCGGTCAACAGACTGGCGATGGTGTGACCTTCAAAGGTGTTGCCCTTGATCTGGTCGAGGTTGGCAGCCGAGATAACCGTGCCCACCGGTACCTCGGCAGCCATGGTCAGGCTTGCCAGGCTGCCGATGGCAGTGATCAGGCCCGCCAGAAACGGGGTGCGTAGAGCATGACAAAACATAGCCATCATGTAGTCTCCGATTGGACTTAAAAGAGGTAGGTCAGGCTGGTGTACAGCTGATCGCGGTTATGGAAGTAGCCAAACAGGGTGGTGGTGTCACACGTCGCCAGATTGCCCGGCTGACAGTTCTTGGAATCGTGAGACCCGTTATCCCAGAAAGCATCGTATTCAACTTTCCAGCGAACTTTGCTGGACAGCTCAAAGGTCACTGACGGCACCGCAAAACCACCACCGTTGCTCAGGTCGGCACCGAGAACCAGCTGTGGTCGAACACGCCCGTTTGCGTAGCTCAGGTCAAAGATCGTGGTCCCCATGGCCGAATGTTCCTTGACCTTGCCACCCCAGCCCACGCTGTACAGCAGTTGGTCATTTTTATCGAAGTTCTGCACCCACTTGTCGAACAGCTGCACGGAGAAAAACATGGGTTTTTCGGTGCCCAGCCAGGTTTGGGTGGCGGCGATGTTCTTGTCCATGCGCAGCATCAGCGCAACGACATCCTTCTTGGTATAGCCATCGAAGCCTGGCGCGATGTACTGGCTGAGCATGGTCGGGGTCTTGGCTTCAAACTGATACGGCGCATCCTTGATATAGGCCACCTCGGTACTGAACACCGCATCAGCCAAATCGGAGTAGCGGCTGGCGGTAAAGCCGAAGATATCAACAAGCGGGTAGATGATTTCACCGGCCAGACCACGTGTCTGGTCAGTGCCCGTCGAGGTCGCGCCGGAGGGGACCCCTGGCATACCGAACAACGCCAGGTTGTTCGAAGGGTTTAGAATCGGCGCGTTGTAGTAAGTTTTCAGGTACGACAACGAGTAGTTTGTATCACCGTAGAGGCCGCTCCAACGAATACCACCGGTTACGTCATTTACACTGCCTTCACTGCTTTTGTAGTTGTATGGGTCGATGTTGCGAAAATCCACGCCCGCATATGGCTGACTCGACCAGCGACCACCGTAGATGTCGATTTCGGTACCGATGTCATTCTTGCGGTCCCAACCCGGACGCACAAACAGTTCAACGCCGCCGTTGTACTCCGGCACGTCGATGTTGAACTTGGCCATGATGTTGGTTTTGCGCAACTCTTCGTTGGCAGGCTCCAAAAACGAGCGCCAGGTATCGTCGAAGCCGTGCACGAGGTCGTTGGCAGCAAAGAAATCAGTCTCGCCCCAGGCAATCTGCTGTTTACCGAAGCGCAGCCTGGTGCGTTCGCCCAGTGGCAAATCCACGTACAGCTCACGGATTTCAGTTTTGTCGTAGAGGTCGGTGATATCACCGCGACCGTCAGCCTCGTGATAGTTATTGGCGCCCATTTTCTCCAGGTGCGTGAGGAAGCTGGTCTCTACCTCCCGTACCCCGCGCAACTTGGCGACGAAAGATAAGTCGTCACTGGGTTTCCACTGCAAGTTCAGGCGCGCGGTACTGCGCATCATCGACAGCTTGCCGCGGTCGTTATAACCAGGGGTGTCTTCCCAGTTCTTCATGTTCCACGACATTTCCTGGCGCAGGTAACCGTCGTAAGTGAAGGTATCGTCAGCGAGCGCTGGCGTGGCAACCACGCCCAGTGCGATAGCCGTCGCGATGCTGTTGAACGAGGTAAGCGGTTGCATGCCCCGGATCAGTTTGCTCATGGATGTACTCCCCAATAAGTGATGGCAGCGATTGAATGAGTGCTCTTGTTATTGTTTTTCGCCTCAACCCAGCTCAATCCTTGCGTTCGACTGACTGGCGACTGGCGTCTGTTTGTGCTCACCAAATATGAAGTGAGGCCGGAACACGTAGATCAGCGAAGGCATGACGAACAGCGCGGAGAATGCTGAAGCGCTTAGCCAGATCGCCATCAACAGACCCATCTCGGCCTGAAAGCGCAGCGACGAAGCCCACCACAACAGGGTGGCCAGGATCAGCACGCTGGCGGTCACGATCACGCCCATACCGGACGAGTGCAGAGAAATACGCACGGCCTCCTCGGCGCTTTTGCCGATGGCGATTTCTTCCTTGATGCGATCGGCGATGTAGAAGGCGTAATCCACGCCAAGCCCAATCCCCAAGGCCGCGACCGGTACGGTATTGATGCTCATACCGATCCCCTTCCAGGTCATAAAGGCGAAGGTCAGCATGTTGGAAATGATCACCGGCACCATGAACACCATGCCGGCCATCGAGGAGCGGTACACCACAGTGCAGATCAGGGCCAGCACCATCAGGGCCAGCGCAATGGCTTCGATCTGGCTGGCGAGGATGATCTCGTTGACCGCTGCCATGACCCCGATCAGGCCACCGGCCAGGTGCCACTGGCCCTGGGCAAGCGGGTTTTGCGCGATGAACTCCTTGATCCGTGCCATGGCGGTGCGGATGGTCTCGCCCTGGCGATCCCGGAACATCAGGGTTACGGCGCCGTTGGCATACTGCTCGTCGGCAAAGCGCGAGATATCTCCCGGCTCGGATACCGAGTCGAGCATGGCCACCAGGCTGCCGTTGATCGCGCTGGTATCGCCCAGCTCCAGATAACGCGGGTTACCTTCGCGCAGGCTGACGTTAACTTGTGGCAGCACATCGGCCAGCGAAATCGAGCCGCCGATCTCAGGCTGTGCCTCGATAAAACGCTGAAAGCTGTTCATCGCGTGCAGGGCTTCGTTGCTCTTCATCAGCCCTTGGTTACCGTCTTCACCCAGCACCACAAACATACGGTCTACGCCTTCGAAGCGCTTGTTGATTGCCGCCGAATCGACGTTGTATTCCGATTGCGGCCAGAGAATCGGTGAACCAGGATTGGCATCACCGATTTTCAGGTTCAGCGAATAAACGCCAGCACACACCACCACCACAAAGGTGCTGGCCAGCACCACGTAACGAGCGCGCGACAAGCTCACGCGGGTCGCCAGGTCAAGCACCTTATTCAGCATTGGAATACAGTTGAGCGGATGCACCATCCCGTGCGGCCTGCGGATAAACGAGAGCATCACCGGGGTCAGAATCACGGCGCTGACGGTCAGCGTCAGCACCCACACCACCGCAAGAACAGTGAGTTTCTGCAGCATCGGAATCGGGCTCAGGGCGACCACCGCCATACACGCCGCATCAGCAATGACCCCCAGCATGCCTGGCCTGAACAAGTCGGACAGGGCTACGCGGGCCGCGATTTTGGCCGTGTCCGCGTGAGCGGGCAAAAGCTGCAACTCATCATCGAAACGGTTGACGATCTGCACTGAGTGCGACACAGCACGCGAAGTGATCAACATCGCCACCACGATCACCAGTGGCTCGAAACTGATGTTCAGCAGGTGGCAGATGCCCAATGCCCAAGAGGCACTGACGGCACCGGCGAGCAGCGGCAACAGCATCCCGCGCCACGTACGCAGAAGGACAAACAGCATGACCAGAGTGACCAGCAGAGCGATGCCGACCAGCAGGAAAGTTTCCGAAAGGTAGTGGCCCACCCAGCCATAAAGCATTGGGTCGCCCACTACGCGGATATGCACCTTGCCATCATCGACGCTGGCAATCAGGGTGCGAATCTCCTGGAACACTTTGCTGTAGTTGACCTGATCGTCGATGAAGTCGACCGTGATCAGCGTCGCCTGCATATCCTTGGACACATAGGGCCCGTAGACCAACGGGTTGCGCAGCACGGCCTGCTTGAGCGCGGCCATGGCGTCGGCGTTGGCCGGCAGCTCCGGCCACATCAGTGGCAGGCTCTCGATACCGGCAGTGGACGCCCGCACTTCTTTGAGTTTCTTCGAGGCCAGGGAGGTGATCTGGTAAGGGTTGACCGCCGAGACTTCACGCAGCCCCAACGTCACTTCACGGACTTTTTCCAATACCTGAGTCTGGAAAATATCGCCCTCATCGACCTCAAACATGATGGTGACTATGTTTGAGCCGCCGAATGTGTCTTTGAACTTCTCGTGTGTCTGCACGTATTCGTGCCGTGACGGCAGCATGTCTTCAAATACAGTGCGAACCTCAATGTGCAGGGCGAACCAACCCAGCACCAACGTCATACACAACAGGCCACTGGCAACCCAGGCACCGCGCCGGATGCAGAACTCGGCTATACGTTCGATCATGGAATGCTCTCGCTTGAATTAGGCAACTAGGGGTTCAGGGCTTCAGCAGGGACCAGACCTTGCCGTGCCAGCGACCGATGTCGGCACCCGCCAGCCAAATGCCGTCGGCCACGGGCATCGCCCGAACATGCCAGGACAGGTTCTGTGCATCGAGGGTCCCGGATTGCCAACCCTTGGCATCGCCACTGGCCCAACGCCCCAAAGCACCGGTGACAAACCAGGCGCCCTGCTCTTGCAGCCAGGCCACATCAAACAGGTGATCGTGCAGACCGACGTCTATCACTTCCCAGTGCTGCCCACCGTCCCGAGTTTCCATTACGGCACCCTCCAGGCCGACGGCCATGCCGTGCTGAGCATCGCGAAACGTCAACGCCATCAGCGAGCTGGACAGTGGCGACTCAACCTCTCGCCATTCCCCGGTCTCGAGGTTACCGAGCAGCACGCGCCCGAACTCGCCCACCAACACCAGTTGACCGCTGCCGAGAATTGCTACGTCGTTCCAGGCCACATCTTCCTCGTCACGCAGACGCTGCCAGCTGCGGCCAAAGTCGCGACTGATCAGCACCGCCCCCATCTCGCCGGTGGCGATGGCCAGTCCCCCGGCACCGATGCGAACACGGTTGAGCTTGTTGGCGGTTGCCGAGCGCGGCACATCGGCCGCCTGATTCCAGTGCAGCCCACCGTCAAGACTGAACAGGACTACCCCGTCATTACCTACCGCCACGGCGTGCTCGGCATCCCAGACGGCTATGTCCTGCAGGGTGTTGCGGGTTGGAGTGCTCAAGCGGCGGATCTGGCCATCCCGGCTGATCGACAGGATCTTGCCGTAGGAACCACTGGCCAGTAAGGCGCCCCCCGGCAGCTCTGCCAGTCCATAGAACTGATCGCGACGCTCAAGTGCGGACGCAGCGACGGTACCGCCCACCGGCTGTGGACGGATAAAGAGCCCAGCCCCCAACAGCGCTGCGATGATGGTCCACGGAAGAAGCATCATGATGAGCTTCAGCAGACGCGCACCGATGCCTGGCGCAGAAACCTGCGTGAGGATGTGTTCACTGGTAGAAAGGTTCGACATGGGACTGATCCATACGTAAATCGCTATCCGGAAGCTGATAACGAAGCTAGCGGTTACATTAGGTGTCCATGCCCCCACGGACTATCCGTCTACTGCTTGGCTTATCCGCCCAGTGCAAGTTAATGATCCGGGTCAATTTTCATCGCTGCACGGGGGCGTACGAGCGCCATTCAGAGCCGCTCGTATTTATTTATTTTTTGTTTTAAATCAATAGCTTGAATATGATTACGAGAGAGACCACCACGGCGTGGTACACGGCACCACCGGGCGGACTCAGAGTTTGAAACGACTGACCAAGGCGTTGAGCCGTGTGGCGCTTTTATCCAGATCCCCACTGCGCTGATTGACCAGGCGGGCGCTCTGCGAAGCACTTTCGGCCGAGTCGGCGATACTCACCAGGCTGCGCGACAGGAGCTCACTGGTGGTCGCCTGCTCTTCGGTGGCCGTAGCGATCTGCTGACTCATATGACGCATCTGGCCGATCACCTGCGACAGCGTCTGCAAGGCCTCGCTGGCCTCTCGCGCACTGACAACGTTGGCCTGCGAGGCGCTACGGCTCTGAACGATGATGTCGACCACCGTACGTGTGCGCGCCTGAATCAAATTGACGCTGCGGTTCACTTGCTCGGTTGAGATGTGAGTACGCTGCGCCAGTGCCCGTACTTCGCCCGCCACCACGGCAAAACCGCGGCCTTGCTCGCCAGCTCGCGCAGACTCGATGGCCGCGTTGAGCGCCAGCAAGTTGGTCTGATCGGCAATATTGCTGATCACCGCAACGATGGTGCCAATCGACTGGCTGGCTTCATCCAGTTGCGTGGCCAAGCCAGAAACGTGCTCGAGGGTTTGCGCATCCAGGTTGATCGCCTCCACCAGACTGGACACCGTGGCCTGCCCGCGTGCGACGGCCTGATCGCCCTCGCCGCTGGCCTGAGCCGCCTGCCCGGCGTTGCCGGCTACCTCCTCGATAGTCGCCGCCATCTGCTGCATAGCGGTCGCCAGCTGCCCCACTTCATCGCGCTGTGCATCCACCGTCAGCCCAGACGCGCAGCTCTCTTCCTGCAACTCGGAGGAGGTTTTCTGCAGCGCGAGACTGGTGCCCTTGATCTCCAACACCAGATCAGCCATTGCACTGAGAAAGTGATTGAACTCGCGTGCAAGCGTCGCCAGTTCATCATCGCCCCTGGCCGGCAGGCGCAAGCACAGGTCAGCCTCACCGGATGCCAACTGCTGGATGGCCTGCACCACGGCTTCCAGCGGCCGCGACAAGGCACGCCCCAGCAAAAACACGGTAGCGCCCAACGCCAATGCGGCAAATCCGCCGAGCAGAATAAGCTGCAAGGCCAGCGTCTTGACCCCTCCGAGCAGCGCCGAACTGGGAAAAGCGAGCCCCAGCGACCAAGGCGTGCCGGTATCCCCGATAGTCACCGGCGTCACCAGCATAAAAACCTCTTCGGCCATCGCCGGCGAGATAAAACGCAGTGTCATTGCGACGCCACCACGTACCGCGTCGATGACGACTTTAAGATGATCACCCAGGAAGTCTCCCTCGCTTTCAGCTTGCGTGCGACCCACCCTGCTCGGGTCCGGGTGGGCAACCAGGGTCGTATCATGGGCAATCAACACCGCCAGTCCGACCTCCAATGGACGCAGTTCGGCAACCCGCTTCTGCAACTGTGCCGCATCCAGGCCAATGCCAAAGCTGCCCACTACCCGGCCATTGTCACGCACCGGAACCAGCACGGCGATCACCACCCTGTCACCACCGGCGCTGCCCAGGCGCAGCAGCGGGATCACACTTTCCCGCTCGCCAGCGTTCTGCCCGAGGGCGCTGAGCAGGGCCTGGCGCTGATCATCCAAACCAGGGTTGAGCGTTTGGCCGGCGCGCAGCCAGAGCACCGCCTGATCTTGCGACGAGCCACTCGGCACCCACCAGACCGCAGTGGCCTGAGGCGTGCTGCGGAGCAAGGATTCGATCATTTGGTCAGCGATGCGCCGATCCTGCAACTGGCCGTCGATCAACTCATAGCCCAACAGTTCGGCGGTGTTACGCGCCGAGTACAGCGAAGCATTGAAATAGCCGCTGATATCCGTCGCCTGGCGCTGGGCAATCGCCTCCACAGCCACTTCGGCAAGCTTTTCGGTGGAACCTTTGCTCGACTGATAGACCAGCAACACGGTGGCCACGTAAATCAACAGCGTGATGGGCAGGACCGTTAGTAAAAGCTTTTTCGTCATCGACAAGTTGGACAGCATCGGGACACCTCTTCTCGGCCGGGGCTGAACCACTGCGAGTGCCTGTAAAGTTTCTTCGCAAAAAAAAGCCGTGACAGGCACGGCATAAAGGAGCTACGGATCAAGCACGCTGCTTGAGAAGATCCAGAGCGACATCAACGATCATGTCTTCCTGACCGCCGACCATGCGTCGACGTCCCAACTCAACAAGGATGTCGAGGGTTTTCAGGCCGTACTTCGCGGCCACCACTTCGGCATGACGCAGAAAGCTGGAGTACACACCGGCATAGCCCAACGCCAGGGTTTCGCGATCGACCCGCACCGGGCGGTCCTGCAGCGGACGCACCAAATCATCGGCGGCGTCCATCAGGCGGTACAGGTCGGTGCCGTGATTCCAGCCCAGACGCTCGGCAGCGGCGATGAAAACTTCCAGCGGTGCATTGCCAGCACCAGCCCCCATGCCCGCCAGACTTGCGTCAACGCGGTCGCAACCCTCCTCCACCGCAGTGATGGAGTTGGCCACACCGAGGCTGAGGTTGTGGTGGGCGTGCATGCCGGTTTGAGTCTCGGGATTTAATGTGGCCTTGAAGGCACGCATGCGGACACGAATATCCTGCATGTTCATCGCGCCACCGGAGTCAGCCATATAGATGCATTGCGCGCCGTACGACTCCATCAGCTTGCCTTGAGCGGCCAGCTGCTCAGGCTCGATCATGTGGCTCATCATCAGAAAGCCCACAGTGTCCATGCCCAGTTCCCGGGCAAATTCGATATGTTGCCTGGAGACATCCGCCTCGGTGCAGTGCGTGGCTACACGTACCGAGCGCGCGCCGGCCTTGTAGGCTTCCTTAAGGTCGTGCACGGTGCCGATGCCGGGAATCAACAGCACGGTGATTCTGGCATTTTCGATCACGTCCGCCGCCGCTTCGATCCATTCCAGGTCGCTGTGGGCGCCGAAGCCGTAGTTGAAGCTCGAACCCTGCAGCCCGTCGCCGTGAGTGACTTCAATGGCATCGACATTGGCTTGATCCAGTGCGCGAGCAATGTCCTGCACGTTCTGGATTGAGTACTGATGACGAATGGCGTGGCTGCCATCGCGCAGGGTCACATCGGAGATATAGAGTTTCTTGTCAGTCATGCTCATGTCCTCAGGCCTCACCGCTCAGCATTCTTTCAGCCATGCGCTCGGCTGTAGCCATGCCGGCGGAGGTCATGATGTCGAGGTTGCCCGCATACGCCGGCAGGTAGTGGGCAGCCCCTTCGACTTCCAGGAAGATGGACGTCTTCAGACCCGAGAACCGGCCCAGGCCCGGAATGTTCAGCGGCGCGTCTTCGGGGATCACGTCGAACTGCACCTGCTGCTTAAGACGGTAACCCGGTACGTAAGCGTTGACTGCCTGTTCCATCGCCAGGATGGAGGCTTGCACGGCCGCCTGATCAGCAGCCTCAGACAGCACGAACACGGTATCGCGCATGATCAGCGGCGGCTCGGCCGGATTCATGATGATGATCGCCTTACCCTTGGCGGCACCGCCGATCACTTCGATAGCCTTGCTGGTGGTTTCGGTGAACTCGTCGATATTGGCACGGGTTCCTGGGCCAGCGGATTTCGAGGCAATGGAGGCGATAATCTCGGCGTAATGCACCTTGGCCACGCGGGAGACGGCCGCCACCATCGGAATGGTCGCTTGGCCACCACAGGTGACCATGTTCACGTTGAGTTTGTCGACATGCTCCGCGCCGTTGACCACTGGCACGCAATACGGACCAATGGCCGCCGGCGTCAGGTCGATCAGGCGAATGCCTGGTTTGATCGAACGCAGGAATGCGTCGTTCTTCACGTGGGCCGAAGCGGAGGTGGCATCGAAGACAAAGTCGATGTCCTTGAACTCGTCCATTTGGGTCAACCCGACTACACCTTGGTGGGTAGTGGCGATCCCCAGGCGCGCAGCACGCGCCAGACCATCGGAGTTGGGATCGATACCGACCATCACAGCCATTTCCAGGCGCTTGCCGTGGCGCATGATCTTGATCATCAGGTCGGTACCAATGTTTCCCGAGCCGATAATGGCAACCTTGAGTTTCTTCATGGTGATGTGCTCTTAACGTTGAGCCTGCCGATCACTCGGCCGAAAAGTTGACTGCGACCTGGCCTATACCTTCGATCACGGCCTCGAAACGATCACCCGCGCTGACCCCCACCATCGGCCCGAGAGCGCCAGTGAGGATGATGTCGCCGGCTTGCAACGGCTCGCCCAGACTCGCCATGGTGCGGGCCAGCCACACTGCGGCATTAAGCGGATGCCCCAGACATTCTGCCCCGCTGCCACTGGAGACCCGCTCACCGTTGCGGGTCATGTTCATCACTGCTTTGCGCAGATCGACTCCTGCCAGGCGCACGGCTGGGCCGCCTAATACGAAACAACCGCTGGAGGCGTTGTCTGCAACGGTGTCGACGAAGCGAATGTTCCAGTCCTGCACTCGGGAACCTACAATCTCCAACGCGGGCAGTACCCAGGCGGCGGCATCAAGCACATCGGCAAAAGTAGTGTCGGCACGTGGTAGAGCCTTGTCCAGAATCAAGGCAATTTCCGCCTCTATCTTCGGCTGCAGCACAGCGCCAATAGATACGGTTTCGTTGTCGCCATAGCACATGTCGGCAAACAAGGTGCCGAAGTCCGGCTGATTGACCCCCAGCTGAACCTGTACTTTGGGGTTGGTCAGGCCGATCTTGCGCCCCACCACACGCCGGCCTGCGGCCACTGCATGGGCGACGTTCAGGCGCTGAATAGCGTAGGCCGCCTCACCGGAGTCTTCACCGATCCGCTCACGCAACGGGGCAATCGCCTCCCCCGTGCGTTCGGCATCGCGCAAGGCACCAGCCAGTTGCTCCAGGGTTTGTTGGGTCACGCTCATATTCACCTCGCGCTAAGTTGTCGGGATGATGTTAGGAATACGCCAGCGGGTCAGCGATCCCGTGAGTTACGCCGTTATCCCACCAGCGCTGAAATTACTCATCGTCAGCCAGTTGCCGCGCCTGTTCACGCAACAGGAATTTCTGAACCTTGCCAGTACTGGTTTTTGGCGGGTCGCTGAACACCACCTATCCAGAGGGTGGTAAACCACCCCCCTGGGATTACCGGTGGTGCCGAGGTGTAGTTGAGGCTGATCGCCTGCCATTCATCTTGGGCAACGGCCAGGTAAAGTGCTCATTGCCCTCAGCTAGAGAGGAAGTCCAACACCAGGCGATTGAAGCGCTCGGCATGCTCCCACTGCACCCAGTGACCGCAGTTGTTGAATAGGTGCAATTCGCTGTTGGGGATACCGGCGACCAGACGCAGTCCGGTGTCCATCGGCACGAAACGATCGTTACGCCCCCAGATAATCAGGGTCGGCGCGCGGATTTCACCCAAATGCATGGACACATCGGGGAACTGACGCGGGTTCAAGTCCAGACTTCTAGTAAAGCTCTCGAGGTGGTAGCGGTGCTGCAGAATATTTTCCAGGCGCCCGGTCACCAGTTCGGGTGTCAGGTCGCCGCTGTCATGGACAAAGACGTCCATCATCTGCTGCAAGTTGGCCAAGGTCGGTTCGCGGTAAACCTTCTGCAACAACTTGATGCCCTCGGTAGGCATCGGCACAAACGGGCTGGCTCCCCCCGTACCACCGCCCATCAGCACTAGACGGCCGACCTGCTCCGGATAAGCCAGAGTGAAAGCCACCACACTGTGCCCACCCATGGAGTTGCCGATCAAATGAGCACGCGACACGCCCAACTTATCCAGCAGCCCTTTGAGCACCCGCGCGTTGAGCGCTGAACGCGACCCGGTGCAGACAATACTGTCACTCTTGCTCCAGCCGGGGCAGTCCATCAGCAACACTCGGTAGCCAGCCCGCACCAGAGGCTCGACGTTACGACTGAAATTCGACCAGCCGCTGGCTCCAGGTCCGGACCCATGCAGCATGACCACCACCTCCTGCCCATCACCACAGTCGTGATAGTGAATATTCAGGCTCAGGCCTTCGTCGTTGATCATGGCAAAGCGACTGGTTTCACCTTCGCTGTACTGACTCATGGGGTACTCTCTGAAGGGTTCTCAGACGTGGATAACGGGCTTGGCGCTCAGCGAGCCAAACCCGGCGATCCACTCTGGAACAGGACGATAATAACGGTCGCTCGCCTGATACGGGCCGAAGCACGCCAGGGCCGCGAAGGCGGCAACCCAGGTTTTGATTTCATGGGAAGACTTGCCGGCCAGGGCCGACAGCTCGGCGTTGGCCACAGCGTCCAACTCACTCAGCCGACCTTGCTCAAGCAACGTAAGGAAACTCTGATCCCACTCTGGATTGAGTGGGTACAGTGAAGTCGGGTCCTCTACGAAACGCTGTGCCGCAAGGATCACTCGTTGCGTACGAGCAGCGCGCTCATCGGCCGGCAGATAGCGGCCACTGCCTTTGAGCCGATCGGCCATTAACCCCTCAACCTTCGCCAGCTCCGGAACCGGAGGCTGATGAGACAGCCCACCCGAGCCCAGGAACAGCACGCGTCTATTGAGTGACTGCGCCCACCGCCCCAAGGCTTCGCCCAACAGCCGGGCACGTTGAAAACTCGGCAGCGGAGTTGCCACCGAGTTGATGAAGACCGGGATCACCGGCACTTCCTGCAAGCCACCAAACAACATCTCCAGCGGCTGAGCAAAACCATGATCAAGCTGCATCCGGTACGACACAGCGACATCAACACCATCACACAGAACTGATTCAGCACAGCTCTCCGCCAACGCCTGGGGGACAGCAAGCGGTCCGGCCAGAGTGCCAAAATCACCGATGGCATGGGCGACCATGCCAATGCAGAACGACGGCATCACGTCGTAGAAAAACCCGTTGTAGTGGTCCGCACTGAACAAAATGACCAGTTCCGGGTTGAAAGCCGCGATACGCTGCCGGGCCGCCTCGACAACGCTGGCAACCTCATCCAGAACAGCGGCAGCAGGGTCCACATGTCCCATCAATGGTGTATGCGACAGGCAATGTAGATAGGCGCTCATTTCACTCTCACTCTCACGATCAACTGATCCGCGGGAATCACTGGAATGCCCGTGATTGATTGGAGCCTGAGCATAGGTCCGAGGTAAAAAACCAGCAGTCCATTGAAACACCGCGTTATCCCATCAGCGCACGAAACTGCACAAAGGGCGCGCTGAGGGTTTGATGCCCGTGAGGGGGAAATAACGTATCTATTGGCTACTTCGTTGTCACCGCGCCGCCAGTCGAAATGACAGCCATTGTTCAGAGAACCCCAAGGGGGACGGAGCGCAACTTCGAACAAGCAAATACCGTACTTAAGTACAGATTTAATAATCGCCACACTGCATCCCCACCTTAACTTTCTTCGAAAAGTCGCTGTTTATCCAGACCGCTCCCGCTCATGATGAGACGTTAGACCCGTACCAAAGTACAAGACCCCCGCTAACACTAAAAACCGAGCCCCTATATGTTAGCCGGCTAACATTTCCACCGTGATCTTAATCGATACAAGGTTGCGGAAAAGGTAACTAGTGATACAGATAATACTTTCACAATTTTTTTACATGTTATTAAATAATGTCGTTCCGGCGGTCTGGCTGGACAGGGTGTAGAGCGTATTAGAGCAACGCTCACTCACCGAGTTTCCCAACACCGTAAAACTAAAGTCAATGGACCCTGACTACTTAGCTGTCACGCTGCGAACCTCCTGCGCTGAGTAACTCTCTTTCGCCGGAGGTCGGGTGTAAGCAGCAAATGATTGAGCGTTATCTGCCAGGGCGAGCAAGTGCATTCGGCACTTTCATCTTTGACGTTAGTCACAACAAAAGCGAGCTGGGGGAAACCATGAAATTCACATCACTGCAAGCCAGAATTTGCACCACCGCAGGGTTATGCCTGCTTGTTTCGTCGGCAAGTCTGGTTTCATATGGGCTTTTTTCTTCCAGGGCCAATGACCAATACGTCGCCAGCGAAGTGTCGGCGCTTGTTGAAAAGTCGACCATTCGTGAAGTGCAGAACCTCGCAGAGTCCAGGGCTAACGCCATTCAGGCCAAGTTGCAGAATGCGTTGGATTCGGCACGCACCATGGCCAATACCTTTGCTGCCAGCAAGACCTTGCAAAGCCCGCTTTCACTCGGGCGAGAGCAGATCAATAACGTCTTGCTCAGTGTGCTCAAGGATAATCCTGACTTTAACGGCACCTATTCATGCTGGGAGCCTGATGCGCTGGACGGACAGGATCAGGCTTTTCGCAACGGGCAGGAGGGTAACAACCCTCTGACCGGACGCTTCACGCCTTACTGGACACGCAGTTCCGATGGCCATGTCGCGGTGCAGCCGCTGGTCGAGTATGACTCCCAGGAACGTCATCCCAATGGTGTGCCCAAGGGCGGCTGGTATGCTGGCCCTCGCGACACACTGAAGGAAAGCGTGCTCGACCCGATTCCTTATGTGGTGCAGGGCAAGAATGTCTGGCTGACCACCTTGTCGGTGCCGATCGTGGCCAATGGCAAGTTCTACGGTGTGGTCGGCGCCGACTTCGACATTGCCTTCATTCAGAAGCTCAGCGAGCAGATGTCTGCAGACCTGTATGGCGGCAAAGGCTCGGTGTCGATATTGAGCAACCAGGGGTTGGTGGTTGCAGACAGTCAACGCACCGACCTTATCGGCCAGTCCATCAAGTCGCTGTTACCCAAGAGCTGGGAAAAGACCTTGGGCGATATCCAGAGCGGTCGCGGTGACGGCCTGCTCAACAAGGAGACTCAGGACATCGAAGTGCTGATGCCGATCCAGCTGGGACGCACAGGCAAACCTTGGGCGATCCTGATTCGGCTGCCCAAAGCGGTGGTCATGAGTCAGGCGATTGCCCTTGAGCAAGAGCTGCAGTCGCGCAGTACCAGCAGCAGTGTCTGGCAGGTGTCAGTGGGGCTGGGGATTTCGCTGCTGGCCCTGGTGGCGCTGTGGTTTGCCGCGGCGAAAATAGTTGGGCCGATCCGCGAGGCCGCAGCACTGGCCGCCAACATCAGTCTGGGGGATTTCTCGCGCCGGCTGGTTCAGCAATCCGAGGATGAAGTGGGACAGCTGTCTTTTGCCCTGAACGAAATGTCGGAAAGCCTGCAGCGCCAGGTTCGGGTCGCCGAACGTATTTCCGAAGGGGACCTGGATCTGGAAGTCAGGCTGTCGTCCCCGCACGATACCTTGGGCAAGTCATTGGCGAAAATGGTCAGCAATCTCAACAACCTGATTTCCGAAGTACAGGTCAGTGCGACCCGGATTACCGGCAGTTCCGCACAGGTCACCGACTTGAGCCAGTCGTTGTCCGATGGCGCGTCCAATTCTGCATCGTCCATTACCGAGATCAGCGCCGTGATGACGCAGATGGCCGCGCAGACCACCGACAACGCCGACAACGCCAAAAAAGCTGACGAGCAATCCCAGTCTTCACGGGCCGACGCAGGCGAAAGCGACAAGCTGATGAGTGAGTTGATCGCCGCCATGGCCGAGATCGACAACTCAGGCAAAGACATCACTGCAATCATCACGACTATCGACAACATCGCTGCACAAACCAATCTATTGGCATTGAATGCGGCGATCGAGGCCGCCAGAGCCGGAGAGCTTGGGCGCGGTTTTGCCGTGGTGGCCGATGAGGTGCGCAGCCTGGCAGCGCGTAGTGCCGAGGCGGCCCAGCAAACAGCGGCGCTGATTGCCGACTCCTCCACCAAGACTCAGCGCGGCATGATTATCGCTGGTCGCACCGCCGAGTCGCTGAAGAACATCGTCAGCGGCACCAGCGCGGTGTCCAGCCTGGTGTCGCTGATTTACCAGGCGTCGAGCGAGCAGGCTTCCGGTCTGCGGCAGGCCAGTATCGGCCTTGAGCAGATCGATGAAGTGACCCAACAAAACCAATCCAACTCACATGAGTGCGCTTTGGCTGCCAGGGATCTTTCGGAGCGAGCATCAGTGATGCAAGGTGTATTAAGCCGCTTCAAAATAAAAAACACGTAGGGAAGCGCTTAACAACTCACCCTTTCAGAACGTGCCGCCGGGCGCCACCAAACGAAACACCAACGAAGCCCGCCTTGTGCGGGCTTTGTTGTATCCGGGGTTTGAGTTCTGTGACCGTTTTGCACAGTTTCTGCCGGCGTCTTTCCCTCCTTCGTACAGACAAAGTCGGTCTAGACAAACGTCCGAAATCACATCTTGAAGACACCGCTGGAGTCATCGCCGTTGAGCGCTTTCTCGGTCAATGCGTATAGATCACGTATATGGCCAACCAGAAACGTCCAGAATGCGGCTTGGTTGACCGTTTGCGTCACCCGCTCAACCGGTAAAAGCCGACTCATTTCTTTGCGAAAGTCGGTCACTACCTTTGGCTCGGAATCCAGCATCTCCGTGCGCTCCTTGAACAGGGCCAGGAAATACTTGGATACGCACTGATGGTCGGCGAGCTTTTTATCAATCAAGTCCAGTTGCGGCGTTATCCCCTGCTGGCGCAACCACACCATGTCCCAGAGATCACGGTTCTTGATTCGATTGGGACGCAAAGCAAAAGCAACGATCTTGTCGGCATAAATTTCTTCGCGTGTTTCCGCTTGCAGGATCAGACCGCTCGTCCCCATGTCGACCCCATAAGGATTTAGAAGCAGCATGGGCTGTGGCTGGTAGCTCGGAATGGAGCACACATCGATGTTGATGCGCTGGGCAGGCAGATCCTTGCGCCCAGGCCTTGTTTGAACTTTCAGCTTCCAGGTGTCTACATTACCTTCCTCGCGAACAGGATCGCCAACCTCGACTTCAAGGCCGTATTTAGCCTTCAGACTTTCAACCAGTACGCGACCAAGCTCACTCAGACTCGCGCGATTGAAGTCAGCCCCACCCGTGAAGTCGAGATCCTCGCTCAGCCGGTTGGACCCGTAGCACGCTCGCAGGCACGTACCTCCGATGAATGTCAGTTTGGTGAGCATGCCTGCAGAACTCAGTGCCAGCATGATGTCGTGATGCAGCAGTTCTTTTTCTACAACTACTCGCAACGGGGCCAAATCCTGTTTGTTTTTAAGCCCTTCATCCACCAGCTCATCAAACAAACTCATTGGCAACACTCCAATCGATTAAGTCCATGTTCCGCTTCGCGGCCTTCATGTCACGCAATGCCTGTTTGGGGGTTGCCCGCCATAGCCGGCAACGCGAGTCATAGTGAACGTCGCGAACCAGGTCTTGTGGTTTTTGACGGGTGTGCACAAATTCGATGGTCCCCCATCGACCACATGAAATCCTGCTGCTGCGCCCAGATGACATCAGCGTGATCCAATTAATCGGGATCTGCGAAATGACCCCGGAATCACTCAATGCCGTTTCAAGGCTGATGTAATTGAACTGAGTCGCGCGCAGCCTCGCCGCAGCATGAAACAGCACCAATCCGCCGGATGGATTTACCGGTTCAAACAGGTATAGCCCCCTGCACACCCGAGCCAAATGCCCTTGCGATACGGCCCGACTCAACAGCGTTTTGTAGGCACCATCAGAAAGGTCAGGCACAAGCGCCCTTAGGTCGTCTGGCGTGAAGAGGTAGCGCTCTTTACTGGCGAGCCGTGCCAGGTCACGCATCAGTCGCCGCATAGGCTGCGTGGGAGTAGAGATTGGCCGCATGCCGATCACTCAACGGAAAGTTTCACTTAATGTAACTTACTGTCTAGTCTATAACAAGGCTGAAGCCTTCCATGCCTGTCTCGTCGCTAACCGATCCGGCGAGCCAGCAACATGGCTAACACAGGCGCCAAAGCGAAACTGGCGAACAACCACGCGGCAGCCGACTGCGTGCCCGCGATGCCGTCCTGCCCGCCAAGCCCTGCCGCATTTGCGACCAATCCCGCGACCGCCGCGCCCATGGCCATGCCGTACAGTTGAACCGTGGTGATGGCGGCAGACGCCATGCCGCCTTCACCGGGTGGCGCCAGGGTCAAAACGCGGGTCAGCAGATGTGGCCAGCAAATGCCGACGCCCGCCCCCACACCGGCCAGCGCCAGACCGCAGAAAAGTGTGCGCATACCCGCAGGCAGGTCGTCGACTGCCGGCATCAGTACTGCCAGCACCAGCAGACTGGACGCACACAGCAGTGGACCGGCACGCAATAGACGCGCGGCAGTAACACCGCCGTGGCCTGACGAAAACAGTGATGCCATGCTCCAGCCAGCCGCCATCGCCGCAGTCAGGTAGCCTGCCGCCAGCGGTGTCAGACCCTGCAGTTTTTGCAGGAAATAAGGCACGAAGATTTCCGTCGTGGTGCCGATCAACAGCAAGGCCACGCTCGCATAAACAGCGCCCAGCGGCGTGCCAAGAGCGGTCGCGCCGACCGGCAGCAAGCGTACGGTGGCACGCCGATCACACTCGATGGCACTCATGCCCAAGGCCAGACCAGCGACGACACCAAGGCACTGCCAGATCAGTGCCGCCGACATGCTGCCCGCAGCGATGGCCAGCACGGAGGTTGCCAGCAGCCCGATCTGCATGAAAGGAATGCGAGGCGTGCTGTCCACGGAGGATTCCCGCGCCCCCATCGGCTGCAATTGCCCGATCACCAGCAGCCCTTGCAACAGCGCCACCGGCAGCAGCGTCCAGAACGCCCAGCGCCAATGTCCCGACTGGGCGAACAGCCCGCCCAATGCGGGCCCGCATAGCGTCGCCACCCCCCACATGCCAGAGACCAGCGCCACCGCACGAGGCCATAGCCGCGGCTCGAACACGACCCGAATCAACGCGTAGCTCAGCGCCGCCAGAGTGCCGCCACCGAGCCCCTGCACGCTGCGACCTGCCAGCATCCAGGGCATTGAAGTGGCGAGTGCGCAACCGGCCGACCCCACGGCGAACACCGCCAGCGCCGCAAGGCAGGCTCCCCGCTGACCCAGCACCGCCAGCAGCCAGACGGACAGCGCCGCACCAACAATGGAGGCCACGACAAAGAGCGTGGTGTTCCAGGCGTACCAGTCGAGCCCTCCGATGTCCTGCACCACTGACGGCAACACCGTAGTGACAATGTGGACGTTGATAGCATGCAGCGCCACGCCCCCCATCAGTGCCAGCGCCAACACGCCGTTTCTGCCTCGCAGCAAGTCACCCCAAGCGGTAACAGTCAGTGAATCTGTGTGCATGCTCATTCCCTCGACAGGTGGACAGCCAACGCCTAATATCCAAGCATTGGCTTGGATATTAGGTGAATACATTGAATTACACAAGAGAAGACTTGGATATCTCAGCCTCACTGCCAACGTCGGATCGCATCCTGTTCTTCATCAAAACCAAGGGCTCCGTTTCAAACGCAGCCATTGCCCAGGCCCTGGACATGACTGCCGAGGCGGCGCGTCAGCAGGTGCAAAAGCTGGTAGCAGCGGGTTTGATCGAAGGTCGACTAGAAGCAGCATCCGGCGTCGGTCGCCCGCACCAGAACTGGGTGCTCACCGAGGCGGGTAACGGTCGCTTCCCTGATACGCATGCCCAGTTGACCGTGCAGTTGATTGGTTCGATACGCCAGATTTTTGGGGACGAAGGCCTGGATCGCTTGATTACACAACGCGAAGTGGACGCACGAGCGAGCTATCAACAGGTCTGTACGGGCGACTCCTTGCAGGAGCGACTGGAGCAACTGGCAATGATTCGCACGCAGGAGGGGTATATGGCGCGCGTCGAGCACGACGGCAAGGATTGGTTGCTGATAGAAGACCATTGCCCGATTTGTGCAGCCGCCCGCACATGCCAAGGCTTCTGCCGCTCCGAGCTGCAGCTGTTTCAGGAAATAACCGGACAGGGAGCGACGGTTATCCGGGAAGAGCATCTGCTCAGCGACGCACGACGCTGCGTCTACCGCATTGCCGGTACTCAAGCGACCACGTCGTGACACTTCCCATGATCAATCGATACTTAATCATAAGTCTGCTGCTAACCCTGAGCGCGAGCGCACAAGGGTCGATGCGCTGTGGTACCGGCATCGTTTCCGGAGGAGAGACCACCTCCGAGGTCATCGAAAAGTGCGGTAAACCGTCGGAGTCCAGCGTGATCGACCCCGTCATCGGCGAGAACGGGTATCCGAAGCCAGGATCTGTGACCGTTGAGCATTGGGTCTATGGGCCTGCCAACGGTGGTTACCGATACCTGAAGTTCATAGATGGCAAACTGGTAGGGATTGAGTTCAAGCGGAAATAATTGCGTATCGTTATAATCGCGGGGCTTCGGTCCAATGGATCAGAGCCTGTATCCAACCCCGACGACCCGCGCAGATTACGCCGCGTCCGCCGAGCCCCCCATGCTCAAGGAGATGTCCATGAAACGCGTAGTAATGACTGGATTGTTCCTTACCACTGCACTATTGGCGGCCCCGGTGTTTGCCGGGAACGAAAGCAGTCTGTGCCAGATAAACCTGCAAAAAGTCAGAGATGCTCTGGTGAGCAATCCCCAATTGAACGAGCAACTGAAGGGCGATGTCGAAACCACCGTCCATAGAGCCGAAGCAGCCCTCGCCAGGAACAACGATGAAGGCGCACGAGAATGCATTTCTCTAACGACCCAGGCGCTGCAAAAAGCCCAGAGCCATTAAAGCCGGCGAGCCCCATCACCTTCGCTCCAGGCTTGAAGTGATGGGGCGCGCAACGACAACTGCCCGCGTGTTGTTGCCCCCATTATTCAAACTTTGAACTGCCCCACCAGCCCTTGCAATTGAGCACCCAGACTGCTGAGTTCACGGGCTGTCTGCGCGCCCTCTACAGCGTCGATTGCGACACTGTCCACGGCGACAGCTATCTGGTGGACGCTACGATTGATCTCCTCAGCGACCGCTGTCTGCTCTTCCGCCGCACTGGCAATTTGGGCATTCATCGAGTTAATCGTTGCGATCAACTGAGCCATGGCGTCCAGCGACGTACCGGCAAGATTGGAGTGTTTTTGAGTGTCCTCTCCCATCTCACTGGCATGCTGCATGGCCGCAACGGCTTTGCTGGTGGCCGTTTGCAAACGATCAATCATTACCTGGATTTCACCCGTGCTGTGCTGGGTCCTGCTGGCCAAGGCGCGTACTTCGTCCGCAACCACCGCGAAGCCGCGTCCCGCCTCACCCGCTCGTGCAGCTTCGATCGCCGCGTTGAGCGCCAACAAATTGGTCTGCTCGGCAATCGAACGGATCACGTCCAGAACGCTCACGATGCTCTGCACATCCTGACGTAATGTTTCCATGGTATCGCTGGAGCCTCGAACCTCGGTCACCAACTGATGGATTTGGGCGATGCTTTTATCCACAACTTGCTTGGCCGTCTGCCCCTCCTTGTCAGTCTCGCTCGCTGCGTCGGCAGCTTGCTGAGCGCTGTGGGCAACTTCATGGGCGGCAGCGGACATTTCATTGATGGCCGTGGCGACCTGGTCAGTTTCATGACGCTGAGCACTGATCGCCTGCTCGGAACGATGCGCCTGATTAGCCACGGCCGTGACGAGCGTGGAGAGTTTGCCGGTGGTGCCCGCGACCTGTTGTACCAACACATGAATCTTTGCAACGAACAGGTTAAAGGAGTTGGCCAGTTCCCCCAGCTCATCCTGGCTTGTCACCAGCAAGCGCTGAGTCAAATCGCCCTCGCCAGAAGCCATATCGTCCAGATTGCGTTTAATCCGTAACAATGGCTTGAGCAAGGTGCTGCTCATCATGACGGCCAACACCGCCATGAAGATAAGCAGGCCCACTGCAGAGCCGATCATCACCATCAAGAGGCTGTGAACGCTGGTATCAAAACTACTGCGTGCTGCTTTTACTTGTGCCTCGACATCATCAAGATTGACGGACGTGCCGATAACCATGTCCCACTTGGGGAGAGAGAGGGAGTAACCCACTTTCGGCACCAGCACACTGCCGTCACTCAAGAGGAAGCTGTAGTGGACATAGTGACTATTGTCTCGCCCCGCACTCACCAATTCGCGAATTGCATACACGCCACTGGGGTCTTTGAACTCATAGAAGCTTTGACCAATTTTATCGTTGGTGTTGCCTTGAAAAATACGTACGGCATGGCTGTCATAGCCCCAGAAGTAGCCACTTTTTCCGTAGTTCAAACGCTTTAGCAGGGTAACGGCCTGGTCCCGCGCCGTGATGTCGTTGTTGCCCGACCCTTCATAAATAGGTGCGATGGCATTCATTGCCAACTCTACATATTGCTTTATTTCGACACGATGATCTTCAATCAGGCGCTCGCGGGTCTGGGTTTCTTGTTGATCCGCCAGCGTCTGCAACGCCTGAATGACGACCGCACACACGATAAAAGCCAGCGCACAAATGGGCACCAGCGTTAACAGCAACAGTTTACTTCTCAAGCGCAAATGGGTGAGCATGGCAGGCCCCTTTTAGTGATTCATAATGGCATACGTAAATCGGTACTTTAAAAGCGAATGCCTAGGGTTCCTGTGGTTCCATATGGCTGTTATGTATCGCCAGAATAGCGGGCCAGTTTTTATAAAAATGCTCGGCCACTGCCGGATCAAAGTGCTTACCGGCGTTGTCCCCGATGTACGCGGCTGCGTCCTCCACCGGCCAGGCTTTCTTATAGGGGCGTGATGACGCCAAGGCGTCGAAGACATCGGCCACCGCAACAATACGTCCTGCTTCAGGAATGGCTTCACCCTCCAGCCCGTTGGGGTAACCACTACCGTCCCATTTTTCGTGATGGCTTAACGCGATAACGCGTGCCAGGCACAGTAACTCCGAATCCCCATGTTCCAGAATTTCAGCACCAATCGCCGCGTGGGTTTTCATCACCTCCCATTCTTCGGGTTCAAACTTACCGGCCTTGAGCAGAATCGAATCCGGAATACCAATCTTGCCGACATCGTGCATCGGGCTGGCGTGCAGCAGTAGTTCACACTCGCTGTCCGCCCATCCCATGCTCTTGGCCAACAGCGCCGAATACAGACTCATTCGGACAATGTGCAGCCCCGTTTCGTTGTCGCGATATTCCGCCGCACGCCCAAGACAATGAACAACCTGTATACGCGCCTGGTACAGAGCATCCGTGCGGTGCTGCACCATGCGTTCCAGCGTTGCTTTCTGACCGTGCACTAATCGATGAGCCAGATGCGCGTCCAGTAAGTTACGCACACGCATGAGTAACTCGACACGCATAAAGGGCTTGATGACAAAATCCCGCGCACCCGCCGCCAGTGCTTTCAGCAGATAGTCCTGACCGCATTGAGCGGTCAGCATAATGATGGGCGGCAACAAAGGGTCATCAAGCGCCTTAAGCTGCTCCATCACCTGATAGCCATCCAGGTGCGGCATATTGATGTCGAGCAAAATAAGATCGGGTCGTAACTCCTTATAGCGCTCAAGAACCAGACGCGAATCCTGTATCAGAACCGGGCTGGAATATCCCTCACTGACCAGCATCTTGTGCAGCAGCTTAAGATTGGTCGTCTCATCGTCAATGACAAAAATACAAGAATGGTTAGTGGGCTGTGCGCTCATGTCTGAGCCTCCTTACTGTCAGCCAAACAGCCTTCTACCGTGCTCATGAGCAGGCCGAAGTCGATGGGTTTGGTGAGACATTTGGCGAAGCCGGCGGAAAGGGCTTTTTCGATGTCATGGGACATGGCATTAGCGGTCAGCGCGATAATGGGCGTTTTTTCAAGGCGCCCTTTCAGCACGTTGAGCAGCTTATAGCCGTCCATGCTCTGCATGTTCAGGTCTAGAAGTATTGCATCGAGCCGATAGGCTACCGCTAATTCAACACCTGACGGTGGTGTAACTGCGGTCACCAGGTGTAGATGGCTGTGCCTTGCAAACGCACCCGCCATCAACTTTACATTGACCGGATTATCGTCAAGGTACAGCACACATTTTTCGCGCGAGGGCTCAGTACCAACGGGTGTTGTATTGCCGACGCTGTTATTCGAATCGAGCCTCTCTTCTGTGGGTTGAGTGGGTAGCTCAATCCAGAAGGTCGTACCGACGCCCTCCTCGCTGACAACACCGACCGCCCCACCCATCAACGCTATCAAGCGACGAGAAATAGTGAGCCCGATACCGGTACCTTCAATGCCACTGTGTTCTGCGCCCAGTCGATTGAAGGGTTGAAACAGTTCGGGGACACGGTCAGATGGAATCCCGATTCCCGTGTCCGTCAGCGTGATTCTGAGTTTTTCATCATCAACAGGTTGTACGCCGACGCTAATATCACCGCCCTCACGGTTATATTTAACGGCGTTAGAAAGCAGGTTCAAAAGGACCTGTTTCAAACGCACCCGATCAGCACACACGACGATCCCCGCTGGGACATTGAGATGTAAAGTAATGTGCCTTGCTTCCGCCAGAATATGGATAAAACTCCAACATTCCTTAAGCAGGCAGGCCAGCTCAACTGCCTCGAGCGAGAGGCTGACATGCCCCGATTCAATGCTGGCTAAATCAAGCACTTCATTGATGAGTTCCAGCAGGTGTTTACCGCCTTTTAGAATCTCCTGGACACTGTCTTTCTGATCAGCGTTCAGGTCACTGTCACATTCAAGCATTTGCGCAAAACCAAGGACCGCATTCATTGGCGTACGCAGCTCGTGGCTCATGCTCGAGAGAAAATCAGATTTAGCCTGGTTCGCTTGATCGGCCGCTTTTCGGGCGTCGGCGAGCTCATTGCGGCGGGCCAGTTCTTCACTGAAGTCGGTGAAGATATTAAATAAATTCTGCAGGTCTCCTCGCTCGCCCCTGACGAAACCAATGCTGCTGGAGGAGATATAGACACTGCCATCCTTGCGCCGAATGGGGATGTAACCCACCCAGCTTTTACCCTCAGCCGCTGAACTTAACAGCTCAGTGGCGTAGGTCCCGGCAGTCTTCTCGGGCAGAAAAAGGGTGAAGGGTTGCCCGATACACTCGTTATCTGAATAGCCTAATTCTTGAGCATGCCGCTTATTCTGATAAATAAGCAGCCCTTGCCCATCGGTGATACTGACGCATTGACCACTGGCGTCGAACACGTTGCGAAACAGGGCCAAGCGTTGCTCGGCAATTTTGCGCGCCGTAATGTCCTGCACTTGATAGACGAAATGGACGTACTGCCCATCGTCGTTAAGCACTGCCGAAATATTGAGCAACACCCAAACAATCCGACCGCCTTTGGCGTAGTAACGCTTTTCGTGCTGCCAGTTCGACATTTCGCTACTGAGTAGCTTGCTTAAAAAAGCTTGATCGACCGCGATGTCATCCGGGTGGGTCAAGGTTTTGAAATCGGTGGCGAGCAGTTCATCCTCACTAAAACCGAGCATTGAGCACAAGGCACTGTTGACCAACAACCAGGCGCCTGACAATGAGATCAGGGCCATGCCGATGCCAGACGCTTCGAACGCCCCGCGAAAGCGAACTTCACTTTCTGCTAACGCAATTTCGGCCATCTTGCGCACGTGAATATCTTGCACAACACCCAGCATGTGAAGAGCGCCATCGGTCTCGTCACTGACGACGGCCCCTTTTTCTTGCAACCAATGCACCGTGTTGTCTGGCCACACGACTCGAAACTCAATTTCATAGGGCGAGCGGCTTTCAATGCTGACGTTAATGATGCGGGTCAGTTTTTGACGGTCATCAATATGCACCGCGATGAGAAAGTCGCCGTAGTCCCGCTTTAGCTTCCCTGCCGGATAGCCAAAGAGTTGCAAGGTTCGGTCCGAACAGGAGACATCACCGTTCGCCAGGTTCATGTCCCATGTACCGATACTGGTGACTTCCTGACTCAAGCGAAGCCTTTCGTGGCTTAAGCGCAACGCGTTTTCACTGCATTTCAATGCGGTAATGTCCGTGCGAACGGACATGTATTGGGCGGGTTTTCCGGCAGCGTCTAAAAAAGGGACAATCGTTGCCTCGACCCAATAGGCATGACCACTCTTGGCTCTATTGCACAGCTCGCCACGCCATGTTTTCCCGGCGCTGATGGTACGCCACAGCGTTTGATAATAGGCTGAGTCGTGAATATTCGACTTAATCAGCCTGTGATTTTTGCCCAGTAACTCCTTCCGGCTGTAACCGCTGATCTGACAGAAGCGGTCATTCACGTGCACAATATTACCCGCGCTATCCGCGACGCTAATGATGGCGTGTTGATCAATCGCGGAACGCAACGCTTTAAGGCGGGCACGCGCTCGACGTGCATCCTCGCGCACGCGAACGAAAGCACTTTTTGCAGAACGATAACCCAACGCTTGCGAGCTGAGAGTCGCCACCAATAGCGTTAAGCCAACGGGCTCGATCAGAAAGCAAACACCGCTCGACACCTTGACCTGCGGCATCGTTTCAACGTCAGCGCCTCGTGTTAGAAAAATGACGGGTAATGAAATATTTTCAGGTCGTTGCCGCGCGATGACCAAGAGTTCCCCGGCTGATAGGGAGGGCAAATGGGCGCTCGCCACCAAAACGTCGGGCTTGAAATGATTAACAGCGTCTAGCGCCGCCAGCGGGTCGGGGGTGGAGAAGACACTAATGCCGACATCCCTTAAGGCTTCCGCCTTAGCGGTCAAGCTTGACTGATTGCAGTCAAGCAGAATGACGCGCAATGGGAGTGCGCTGCACCGAGTCCGGGCGGCTTCGATGAGAGAAACGACACAATCGACATCCAGCGGGCACTGGGAAAAAAGAGTGACCCCGAGTCGCTGCCACTCGATTTGATCCCGGACGCTATCCGCTGCGTCGCACAGCACAATCCACTCAGCTACTTCGCGTGCGCGTTCACTTAACTCCCCACGCTCGACTGATGAGAGTGTGCAGAGCCACGACTGCTCTGTCAGCAGCACCTCTTGGCTGCCCGATAAAGAGGGGAGTAATTTGAGACTGCGACACTCACTCACCTCGAATTCTTTTAAATCGAGATGCGTTATAAGCGATGACATCTCAGCAGAGAATTCACCGAGCGTTATTATTCTCAAAGACTGGGTACCAACATCAATTCGTCGAACCGCACCAGGAGGGGCTAGACGGATTAGCCAACACTTTCCCCTGTAAGATGTCAGGTCATTAGAATGGCTATTCGCTATTGTGTCCATCGCTAAACGTGTCCCCACCCTCACTCGCATGGGCAGGCATCTGTCTCGTTGCGCAAAATTCAATAAAAATTAAATTTACATAACCGATTGAAAAATATGAATTTAATGCAAAATATTTTTGAGGAGCACGTATAGCATTGACGCTTTTTTTGAGCGTACGTCTTTCGTCTATAGTACTTTGATCTAACCCAATCAAGCCTTGACGCCACCTATAACCGATAGTGTCCTATCAAGAGTTTGATCAACGCAACTTCACCTGAATAAAGTCATACTACTTCCTTTAACTCATCGACTTCCGCACGTCGCCGCCTTAATAATCGACCCTGTGATACAGCAACTTTGCCAGCAAGCTATGTATATAATCACCCCGTATGTCACCCGTAATCCAATACCTGAGTGCACCGGCCTGTCCCATACAAAAACAGGCGCCGAAGCACCTGTTTTTTTTACAGTTTAAACCCCTCTATCAATTCTCCAGCGCACGCACCCGCTCCATGCGGCCTTGCTCTTGGGCAGCATCGGAGGATTGCACGGTGAAGTCGAAGTCGATTTCGGCGAAGCGGCCTTCGACACCCTGGGCACGGGCGGCAGCCGGGTCTTCGCTGAAGCGAATGTCGGCGATCAGCTCATCACGTGTGGCGTAGGCAAAGTCGTCGTGCAGGTACTGCTCACCCGACAGGTTGATCTGGGTCGTCAGGTGGCGATGACCAGGGGCCGAGATGAAGAAGTGGATATGCGCCGGACGCTGCCCGTGGCGACCCAGTTGGTCGAGCAGCTTTTGCGTTGGACCGTCCGGTGGGCAGCCGTAACCCGACGGCACGATGCTGCGAAAACGATAGTTGCCTTGGGCATCGGTCTCGATACGGCGGCGCAGGTTGAACTCGGATTGCGTGCCGTCGAAGTACGAATACGTACCCCCGGTATTGGCGTGCCAGACATCGACAATGGCGTTGGCGACTGGCTTGCCATCCAGATCCTTGACCTGGCCTTTCATGAACAACACGGTGCCGGCATCCGTGCCATCGTCCAGACGCGCTTCGGCTTTGCTAAGAGGTGCACCGGCCACATACAACGGACCTTCGATGGTGCGCGGCGTGCCGCCTGACTTGCCTGCCTCTTCGTCTTCGGCGTCCATCACCAGGTCGAGGTAGTGCTCCAGGCCAAGGCCTGCAACCAACAAGCCTGCTTCCTGGCGAGCACCGAGTTCATTGAGGTAGTTGACCGCTTTCCAGAACTCTTCCGGGGTCACACTCAGCTCGTCGATGATGTTTACCGTGTCTTTCAGAATGCGATGCACCAGCGCCTTGACCCGTGGGTTACCCGCGTCATTGAGCTGACCACTGGCTTCCTTCAGGAACTGCTGGACGCCTTCGGTTTGAGCAATTTTTACAGTCATTATCAGAGCCTCAAATTTTATATTTATTAGGAAGCACGCAAGCACAGGGGGCGGCTATCGGTCGTCTTCGCGAATCGATGAAGGGTGACGGCACAAGGCATTCACTTCGATGGCCATGTACGGATACAACGGCAATTGCATCAGCAGGTCGTGCAGCTCCTGAACGCTGTCGACGTCGAACACGCTGTAGTTGGCGTACAACCCGGCGATGCGCCAGATGTGTCGCCACTTGCCGGATTCCTGCAGACGCTGGGAGAGCGCTTTCTCTTCAGCCTTGAGCCGGACGACCTTTTCCGGGTCCTCGTCGAGCGGGATATTCACGGTCATTTTTACGTGGAACAACATGTTGATGGCCTCCTCAGGCAAGGCTGATGGCAGTGGACGTCTTGTCACGGCGGAAGAACGCCAAGCGCTCTTCATCCAGGCTCAAACCCAGGCCTGGCGTGCGTGGAACGTGCAGTTGGAAATCGCGGTAGACCAGCGGTTGGGTCAAAATATCTTCGGTCAGTAACAGTGGCCCGAACAGCTCGGTGTCCCAGGTGAGTTTGGCAAGGGTCAGGAACGCGTGAGCAGAAGCCAATGTGCCGATGCCACCCTCGAGCATGGTGCCGCCATACAGACCGATACCTGCCGCTTCCGCGATCGCAGCGGTACGCAACACGGCACGTGGGCCACCGTTCTTGGCGATCTTCAGGGCGAACACCGAGGCCGCGCCTTCGCGAGCCAGGTTGAAGGCATCTTCAACACATTCGATGGACTCGTCGGCCATGATCGGTGCCGGGCTGCGCGCATTCAGACGGGCCATGCCCGCACGGTTATTGCGCGAAATCGGTTGTTCGATCAGGTCGATTCCGTTGTCGGCCAATACCTGACAGGCACGGATTGCCACGGCTTCATCCCACGCCTGATTGACGTCGACCCGCACACTGGCGCGGTCGCCCAAGGCGTGTTTGATCGCGATTACGTGGGCCAGATCCTTGTGTACTTCTCCGGCACCGATTTTCAATTTGAAGATCCGGTGGCGGCGGATATCGAGCATTTTTTCGGCTTCGGCAATGTCACGCGCCGTGTCGCCGCTGGCCAGGGTCCAGGCCACTTGCAACGCATCGCGGACCCGGCCACCGAGCAGCTCGCTGACGGGCAGACCCAAACGCTTGCCTTGCGCATCGAGCAGTGCGCTTTCGATCCCGGATTTGGCGAAGGTGTTGCCCTTGGCTGCGCGATCAAGGCGCAGCATGGCGGCGTTGATATTGCCCGCATCCTGGCCGACCAGTAGCGGCGCCAAGTGCGTGTCGATGTTGGTTTTAATGCTTTCCGGACTTTCGTTGCCGTAGCTCAAGCCACCAATAGTCGTGGACTCGCCGATGCCTTCGACACCGTCGGAACAGCGCACCCGAATCACCACCAGTGTCTGATTCTGCATCGTGTGCATGGCCAGCTTGTGCGGGCGGATGGTCGGCAGGTCGACGATAATCGTCTCCAGCGACGTGATCACGGTAGAAGTCATTTCAATACCCATCAGGTTCTTTTGTTTTCAACCTTGATATTGAGCCGACCTTTTTAGCCTTTCCAATATAGAATTAGTCTCGTTCGATACTTAAAAGGTATGCAGAAGCCCCTCACGCGGCGCTGCCCAAGGAGTCCCTATGGAGCTTCGCCATCTGCGTTACTTTCAGGTACTCGCCGAGACCCTGAACTTCACCCGCGCCGCAGAGCGGCTGCACATCGCTCAGCCACCGTTGAGCCGGCAAATCCAACAGCTTGAAGATGAACTCGGGGTTGTACTGCTGGAGCGCGGTCGCCCGTTGCGCCTGACCGAGGCCGGGCGTTATTTCTACGAACACTCCCATACCCTGCTCAATCAACTTGGCACCGTTTGCGACAACACTCGACGCATTGGCGCTGGCCAGAAGACGTGGATGGGCATCGGTTTCGCACCTTCGACCCTGTATGGCGTGCTGCCAGAGTTGATCCGTCGCCTGCGCAGCGATGAGCAACTTGATCTGGAACTGGGGCTGTCGGAAATGACCACTCTGCAGCAAGTGCAGGCCTTGAAAGCCGGACGCATCGACATCGGTTTTGGCCGGATTCGCATCGAAGATCCGGCGATTCATCAGCGCATCCTCACCGAAGACCGGCTTGTTGCTGCCCTCCCCGCCGGCCATCCGCTGCTCGCGGGGCCCGCCACACTCGCGCAACTGGCACGCGAGCCTTTTGTGCTGTACCCAGGCAACCCGCGACCCAGTTATGCCGACCACATTCTGGCGCTATTCGCCGCTCACGGCCTGAGCATCAACGTCGTGCAATGGACCAACGAAATGCAAACGGCGATTGGCTTGGTGGGCGCCGGCATCGGCATTACCCTGGTGCCCGCCTCAGTGCAATTGCTGCACCGGGTAGACATTGGCTACACCACCTTGCTCGAACCAAACGCTACTTCACCCATCATCCTCAGCCGCCGCGTGGGCGATGTAACGCCCAGCCTGACTCATTGTTTGAGTTTGATTGATGAGTTATTGGTGAGCCGTTGACAGGCCTTTGCGCGTGCACCTGAACCCTCATCGCAGGCATGCCAGCGATGAGGGTTCTCACAGTCGAAGTGCCGTTAGAACAACGCCAGGGTGTAGCTGAGGATCACGCGGTTTTCGTCTTGCTGGTTCTGCCCAGGGATGTTGTTGCGCCACATGGCGTTTTTCCACATCACACCAAAGCCTTTCAGCGTACCTGCCGGCACAACATAGGCCAGGGTCAGGTCGCGCTCCCACTCGCTGGCGCTGGTGGTCGGAGTATCGATATCGTCACCTTTAAGGTAGACGATGCCGGCAGTTGCGCCCGGCAGACCGACTGTGGCGAAGTCATAAGCGTAACGGGCTTGCCAGGTTTTTTCCCCGGCACGGCCAAACTTCTGGATCTGCATGTCGGTGATGGTGCCGTTGGACGAACCGTCACCCTGGTTCAGCCAAGGGAAGTCGCTGTCGCCGTTGCTGACCTGATAACCGCCACCGAAGGTATGCCCCGCGAGGGTGTAAAGGAACAGGCCGCTGTACAGGTTGTTGTCGACTTTACCCTTGGTCACTTTGCCGCCGTAGAAACCGGTGGTGAAGTAGGCGGGGTCGTGACTGTTAGCGCCGTCATCCTTGCTGTTGAAGTAGCGGATGTCGCTCTTCAGTACACCTGGACCGATGGACCAGTTGTGGACCAGACCAAGAAAGTGTTGCTTGTAAAAGTCTTCCAGGTTGCCGTAGTAGTACTGCAATGTCAGGTCTTTGGTCAGCTTGTAATCGCCACCGGCATACATGAATTTGTTACTGAACCGGCCGGTAATCGGGTTGTTCGCACCCCCGATGGACAGGTTCTCGTTGTTGCTGGAGTTACGGCCTTTAACCTGTTCGATCTGACCGCTAACCAGCGTCAGATCAGTGATATCGGCCGACGTGATCTGGCCGCCCTGCCAGGTTTGCGGCAGCAGACGACCATCGTTGGTGACGATGACCGGGTTCTTCGGCTGCAAAGTACCCAGCTTTAGTTCGGTCTTGGAGATCTTGGCCTTGGCGGTCAGGCCCAGGCTCGAGAAATCATCAACCGCGTGGTCGCCGTCACTCGGGAACACGATACCGCCATAGTTGTTACCGGTCGGGTTGCCGTGCTTCGCGGTGCTTGAGTCCAGTTTGACCCCCAACATGCCGATTGCATCAACGCCGAAACCAACAAGACCCTGGGTATAACCCGAGGTGAAATCAAGCTGGAAACCTTGACCCCATTCCGCCTGATAGTTGTTGTTTTTGGCCGTGATGCCATCACGGTTATCTTGGTTGATGTAGAAATTGCGCAGCTTCAGATTGGCTTTGCTGTCTTCGAGAAAACCAGCTGCACCCGCTTGCTGGGCTACGACTGCTGTCACTACAGCAAGCGCCAGGTTGGACTTTTTCATTGCTTTACTCCGCTCTTGGATCTTTTTTTTGTTGTTATACGTCCCGAACAATCGCTATTCAGGGCCTTACTGATCACTCTGCAAACGAACATCACGTAATCGGTGCCGGATTGAACAAGGTGATGTCGTTGTGTAGCCGCAGCGCTTCGGCGCAGGTTTTTTTCTTGCCGCTGGCAACGTCCAGATAGAAGTGGAACAACTCCCACCCCAGGTCCTCGATGCTCGCGCGGCCTGTGGCGATGCGCCCGGCATCAATGTCGATCAGGTCCGGCCAGCGCTGGGCCAGCTCGGTGCGAGTCGAGACTTTCACCACCGGCGCCATGGCCAAACCGTAGGGCGTGCCGCGCCCCGTGGTGAACACATGCAGGTTCATCCCGGCCGCCAGTTGCAATGTGCCGCAGACAAAGTCGCTGGCCGGTGTCGCACAGAAGATCAGTCCTTTGCGCTTGAACCGCTCGCCAGGGCCAAGCACGCCGTTGATTGCGCTGCTGCCGGATTTGACGATGGAGCCCAGAGACTTCTCGACGATGTTCGACAACCCGCCCTTCTTGTTGCCTGGCGTGGTGTTGGCGCTGCGATCCGCTTCGCCCTTGGCGAGGTAACGGTCGTACCAGTCCATTTCACGGACCAGTTCTTGCGCCACTTCTTTGGTTTCGGCCCGGGAGGTCAGCAGGTAAATGGCATCGCGCACTTCGGTGACTTCGGAGAACATCACCGTCGCCCCGGCACGCAACAACAGATCCGAAGCGAAGCCCAGCGCCGGGTTGGCGGTGATGCCACTGAACGCATCGCTGCCGCCGCACTGCATGCCCAGAATCAGCTCGGACGCCGGTACGGTTTCGCGACGACGCTGATCGAGCTTTTTCAGGCGCACTTCAGCCATCGCCATGATCTCCTCGATCATTTCGACGAAGCCGTGGCTGGAGTCCTGCAGGCGATACAGCCAGGGGTCATCGAGATCCACCGAGCTGTCGTTTTCATGCATGACCTGCCCCGGCTGCAATTTCTCGCAGCCCAGACTGATCACCAGGGCCTCCCCGCCCAGGTTCGGGTTGCGCGCCAGATTGCGCACGGTGCGAATCGGGATGTAAGCATCGGTCGCGGTGATCGCCACGCCGCAGCCATAGCTGTGGGTCAGCGCCACCACGTCATCGACGTTCGGGTACTTGGGCAACAACTCATCGCGGATGCGCTTGACCGCATGATCGAGCACACCCGTCACGCACTGCACGGTGGTGGTGATGCCAAGGATATTGCGTGTACCGACAGTGCCGTCGGCGTTGCGATAACCCTCAAACGTGAAACCTTCCAGCGGCGCCTGTTTTTCCGGCACGTCAGTGGACAGTGGCAGGCTGTCCAGCGGTGGTGCGGACGGCATACGCAGTTGATCTTCCCTGACCCAGCTGCCGCGCGGAATCGCGTGCAAGGCATAACCGATGGTTTGCCCGTAACGGATCACCGGCTGGCCTTCGGCGATGTCCACCAGATTGACCTTGTGGCTTTGCGGCACGTTATCGAGGGTCACCAGGCCGTTGTCGAACCGGGTACCGGCCGGGACGCCTTGGTCGTTGACCACAACCGCCACGTTGTCGAGTTCGTGCAAGCGGATGTAACGCGGCGAATCGGCATGTTGAATCAGGTTCATCACGGTTTTCCTCAGGATTTGGCTTGAGAAAGTGTGCCGGCGTTGTCACCGGTCAAAGGCCCCTTGGCTGGCGGCTCGGTCAAGACGACACGTTTGATTGGGCCGACGATCACCAGGTAGCTGAACACGGCTACCAGCGCGTTGGCGCCGACGTACACCAAGGCCCATTTGAACGAGCCGGTTGCGCTGATGATGTAGCCAATCACGATCGGGGTGGTGATCGAAGCGATGTTGCCGAACATGTTGAACAGGCCACCGCTCAAACCGGCGATCTGTTTCGGTGAGGTGTCGGACACCACCGCCCAACCCAACGCGCCGACGCCTTTGCCGAAGAAAGCCAGGGCCATGAAGCCGACCACCATCCATTCGATATCAACGTAGTTACAGGCAACGATGGAGGTCGAGAGCAGCAGACCACCAATGATCGGCGCCTTGCGGGCGAAGGTCAGGGAGTGACCTTTACGCAACAGGTAGTCGGAAATGATCCCGCCCAACACCCCACCGATAAAGCCGCAGATGGCGGGCAGCGAAGCAATGAAGCCCGCCTTGAGGATGGTCATTCCGCGCTCCTGAACCAGGTACACCGGGAACCAGGTCAGGAAGAAGTAGGTGATGCCGTTGATGCAGTATTGGCCCAGGTAAACGCCCAGCATCATGCGGTTGGTCAACAGCTGACGTACGTAGTCCCACTTCGGACCACCGCTGGCGCCTTTGCCTTTGTCCTGATCCATGTCGACCATGCCGCCGTTGTTGGCGATATGGTTGAACTCGGCTTCGTTGATCTTCGGGTGATTGCGCGGGCTGTGGATAACTTTCAGCCAGATCAGCGAAAACAACACGCCGACGCCGCCCATGACCACGAACACATGCTGCCAGCCGTAGGTGTATACGATCCAGCCCATCAGCGGCGCGAACAGCACGGTGGCGAAGTATTGCGCGGAGTTGAAGATGGCCGAGGCCGTGCCGCGTTCAGCAGTCGGGAACCAGGCAGCCACAATGCGGGCGTTGCCGGGGAAGGATGGCGCTTCAGCCAGACCGACCAGGAAGCGCAGCATGAACAGCGCAACGATGGCGGTCGAGACACCGAATTCACCGACATAGCCTTGCAGCACGGTGAACAGCGACCACGTGAAGATGCTCAAGGCATAGACTCTCTTCGAACCGAAACGGTCGAGCAGCCAGCCGCCAGGGATCTGACCGGCCACGTAGGCCCAGCCGAACGCAGAGAAGATATAACCGAGGGTGACGGCGTCGATGCCGAGGTCTTTTTGCAGGCTGGAGCCCGCGATCGCGATGGTTGCACGATCGGCATAGTTGATCGTGGTCACCAGAAAAAGCATGAGCAAAATCAAATAGCGGACGTGAGTCGGCTTGGTCTGTTGCATGTGCATGTGCTCCCACTAGTTATTTTTTTGTGCGGGTAAAACATTTTTACATGTTGCTCATGTAGGCGCTGCCGAAGGCTGCGGCAGCGCCTACAGATCGTCTATTTACGAACCGATGTAGCTGGTTTTTACGACGGTATAGAACTCTTGCGCATAGCGACCTTGCTCACGCGAACCGTAGGACGAACCCTTACGACCACCGAACGGCACGTGGTAATCGACACCGGCCGTTGGCAGGTTGATCATCACCATCCCGGCCTGTGAATGACGCTTGAAGTGGTTGGCGTACTTCAGCGACGTCGTCGCGATGCCCGCCGACAGACCGAACTCGGTGTCGTTGGCCATGGCCAGCGCTGCTTCGTAATCCGCGACGCGAACAATGTTCGCAACCGGACCAAAGACTTCCTCCCTGCTGATGCGCATTTGCGCAGTGCTGTCCGCGAACAGGGTCGGTGCCAGGAAGTAACCTTCGGTGTCGCAAGTGACCCGCTCACCGCCGGTTACCAGACGCGCGCCTTCATCCTGCGCGATGGCGACGTAGCTCATGTCTTGATCGAGCTGGGCCTTGGACACGACGGGACCGATATCGACGCCTGATTTCAGCGCGTGGCCGACCTTGATCGAGCGCATGCGCTCGGCCATGGCTTCGACGAACGTGTCGTGAATGCCAGCCGTCACGATAAAGCGGCTGGAAGCGGTGCAACGCTGGCCGGTGGAGTAGAACGCACTCTGCACCGACAGCTCGACCGCTTGCTTGAGATCCGCGTCATCGAGAATGACCTGTGGGTTCTTGCCACCCATTTCCAGTTGCACTTTGGCCTGACGCGCGATGCAATCGACTGCGATCTGGCGACCAACGCCGACCGAACCGGTGAAGCTGATGCCATCGACCTTGCGGTTTTTGACCATCACGTCACCGACCACACGCCCACTGCCCATCACCAGGTTGAACACACCCGCCGGGAAGCCTGCACGGGAGATGATTTCAGCCAGTGCCCAGGCACAACCCGGAACCAGGTCCGCAGGCTTGATCACGACACAGTTGCCGTAGGCCAGCGCCGGAGCGATTTTCCAGGCCGGAATGGCAATCGGGAAGTTCCACGGGGTGATCAGTCCGACCACACCCAGGGCTTCGCGAGTCACTTCGACGTTGACGCCCGGCCGTACCGACGGGATGTAGTCACCGGAGATACGCAGGCATTCACCGGCGAAGAATTTGAAGATGTTACCGGCGCGGGTCACTTCGCCAATCGCTTCAGGCAAGGTCTTGCCTTCTTCACGGGCAAGCAAGGTACCGAGCTCTTCGCGACGGGCGAGGATTTCGCTGCCAACCTTGTCCAGCGAGTCACTACGCGCCTGAATACCGGACATCGACCAGGCCGGGAATGCGCTGCGGGCTGCGTCGATGGCGGCATTGACCTGCGCCACGTCGGCCTGGGCGTATTCACCGATCACGTCCGACAGATCGGACGGGTTGATGTTGGAAGAGTAGGTCGCACCGGCAACCCACTCACCGCCAATGTAGTTATCGAAACGCTTTGAATCAGACACAGACATTCTCCTGGAAAAGGCAAAAAACCGCTGACGGATCAGCGGCCTTGATTCATGCGATTTTTACTGCGCGCCCTGCTTGTCCATCAGCGCAGCCAGCATTTCGAACTCATCAGGTGTCAGGTCGGTCAGTGGGGTGCGTACGGGACCGGCGTCGTAACCGGCGATTTTCGCGCCCGCCTTGACGATGCTGACCGCGTAACCCGATTTGCGGTTGCGGATGTCCAGGTAAGGCAGGAAGAAGTCATCAATCAGCTTGCCCACAGTGGCGTGGTCGTCACGGGCAACGGCGTGATAGAAGTCCATCGCCATTTTCGGCAGGAAGTTGAACACCGCCGAGGAGTAGACCGGAACGCCCAGCGCCTTGTAGGCGGCAGCGTAGACTTCGGCGGTCGGCAAACCACCCAGGTAGCTGAAACGATCACCCAGGCGACGGCGGATCGACACCATCAGTTCGATGTCACCCAAACCGTCTTTGTAACCGATCAGGTTCGGGCAGGTCTCAGCCAGACGCTCCAGCAGCGGCGCGGTCAGGCGGCAGACGTTACGGTTGTAAACGATCACGCCGATGTTGACCGACTTGCACACGGCTTCAACGTGGGCGGCAACGCCGTCCTGGCTGGCTTCAGTCAAGTAGTGCGGCAACAGCAACAAACCTTTAGCGCCCAGGCGCTCGGCTTCTTGAGCGTATTCGATGGCTTGGCGGGTAGAACCACCGACACCGGCCAGGATCGGCACACTGGTGGCGCAGGTGTCTACAGCCGTCTTGATCACTTCGGAGTATTCACTGGCCGCCAGGGAGAAGAACTCACCGGTGCCGCCAGCGGCGAACAAGGCAGTAGCGCCGTACGGGGCCAGCCACTCAAGACGCTTGATATAGCCCGCGCGATGGAAATCGCCCTGAGCATTGAAATCGGTGACCGGGAAAGACAACAGGCCGGAAGAGAGGATGGACTTCAGTTCTTGTGGATTCATTATTTGAACACCCTGGATAGCAAATGTGGAGGAAGCACATCAGCTCCAAACTGATGTCGTACGTCATCGTACAACTGAAAATAAGATCACTCAATAGGGATTTGCGGGAATTTGATTTGGGGGCGTGAGGGCCGATCAGCGGTCAGGGAAACTGCATCGACCCACATTTAGGAATTGTGACTTGCCTGCTAAGCCTGCTGCTGTTCTGCCTGTTCATGGGCATGACGCAGGCGTTCGCGGCTGTTGGTCAGGTGCAGGCGCATGGCCGCGCGGGCAGCGTCGGAGTCCTGTCGGGCGATGGCCTCGAAGATTTCTTCGTGCTCGCGGCTCATGCGATTCAGGTAGCGCTGTTGGTCATCATGAGCCAGACGCGCCGAATTGATCCGGGTACGCGGAATGATGCTGGTACCCAGATGGGTCATGATGTCGACGAAGTAGCGGTTACCGGTGGACAAGGCAATCTGCAGGTGGAACTGAAAATCTGACGCCACCGCATCACCGGACTGGGACGCACTTTCAATCAGGGCATCCAGCGCAGCACGCATGGCGACCAGTTGCTCCGGGGTGCGACGTTGCGCGGCCAACCCTGCGGATTCCACCTCAAGGCTGATGCGCAACTCAAGAATCGCCAGCACATCACGCAAGGTGACAATGGTCGCCGGATCGATTCGAAAGCCGCTCGGGCTCGGCGTATCCAGCACGAACGTGCCGATGCCATGCCGGGTTTCCACCAGCCCGGACGCCTGCAAACGCGAGATTGCCTCGCGCACCACCGTCCGGCTAACGCCCTGCTCTTGCATGATCGCCGACTCTGTCGGCAACTTGTCTCCGCGCTTCAATTGGCCGTCGCGAATCCGTTCAGACAGTTCAGTGACCAATTCCTGAGCGAGGCTGCGGTGCTTTCTGCGAACGCGGGGCGCAGGACTCTGATTATCCATGTCGAACATTTGTCCCAAGGCGATTAAAGACACATGATAGCTCAACCGAGTTGTACGACAACACTCGTAACTACTCGGCCGGTTTCAGGTTATTGGTTTCAAACAACCACTTCAGGATGAGATTGCTCGCGCAGTTGCCCACCGTCAATGCGCAGATGCCGTCGATGGAAGCGTTTGAGACTGCTGCGATGGCCGATACTGAGCAAGGTCACGCCCGGCAACTCGTCGATCAGCGCCTGGTACAGAACCGCCTCGTCTTCCTCGTCCATGGCTGAAGTTGCTTCATCCAGGTACAGCCAGCTGGGTGCATAGAGCAACGCGCGGGAGAAAGCCACACGCTGTTGTTCGCCCGGGGACAACATGCGCTGCCAGTGATCGCTTTCATCCAGACGCGGTACCAGGTGCATCAAGCGACAGGTTTCAAGCACCTGAGCAAAGCGCTCGACGGGATACGCTTCGGGCGCCTGTGGATAACTTAACGCTTCGCGCAGTGTGCCGATGGGCAAATATGGCCGCTGCGGCAAAAACAGATAACGCTCGGCGGGCAGCTTCACGCTGCCCAGCCCATCGCTCCACAACCCACCCAACGCTCGCAGCAGGGTACTTTTGCCGCTGCCGGAACGACCGCTGAGCATGACCCGGTCACCGCGAACGATGTTCAGGTTGGCGCCGGCCAGCAGTTCACGGCCATCAGCCAGGTTCAGCGCCAGATTGTCAAAATGCAGGCCATCACCGTCTCGGTCCAGCTTGATGGTTGAGGTGCGCGCTTCATTGTCAGCCATGCCCTGCCGGAAGCTCAGCAATCGGTCACACGTGGCGCGCCACGAGGCCAGTGTGGTGTACGCCTCGATGAACCAACTGAAGTTCTCTTGCACGTTGCCGAATGCAGAATTGATCTGCATCAGACCGCCCAGCTCGATCGAGCCGGAGAAATAACGCGGTGACGCCACGACGAAAGCAAACACGGTGGCAATCTGGGAATAGCCCGCGGTGAAGAAGGTCAGCCGCTTGGAGACCTTCATGACGTTCCAGTAGTTGCTCCAGATCATGCCGAAGCGTGCGCTCAAGCGCTTGTTTTCATTAGGTTCACCGTTGGAGAACGCAATGCTTTCGGCATTTTCGCGAACCCGTACCAGGGCGAAACGCAAATCGGCTTCGTAGCGCTCTTGCTGGTTGCTCAGCTTGATCAAACGCTGCCCAATTTTGTGGGTCAGCCAGCTGCCAACCACCGCATACACGAGCGCGGCCCAAAACATGTAGCCGGGAATCGTGATGCCGAACAGCTCGATACTGCCCGACACGCCCCACAGAATGATCGAGAACGACACCAGACTGACCACGGTCCGGATCAAACCCAGCGCGAGACTCAAGGTGCTGGTGGTGAAACTGTTGAGGTCTTCGGACAGCCGTTGGTCAGGGTTATCGGTGTAGCCGTGTTGTTCCAACTGGTAGTAGTTCTTGTGGCTGAGCCATTGGGTGAAGTGCTGTTCGGTCAGCCAGCGACGCCAGCGGATGGTCAGCATCTGCGTCAGATAGAGACGGTACACCGCCCCCAGAATCGCCACCGTGGCGATGCCACAGAAGTACAGAATCAGGTGGGTAAACGCCGCCAGGTCTTTCTCTTGCAGCGCGTTATAAAAGTCTTTGTACCAACTGTTGATCATCACCGAGATCGCCACGCTGAACAGCGAAAGCGCGATCACGGAGACCAGCAGTAGCCAGGCCATGCCCTTTTCTTCACTGCGCCAGTACGGCGTTATCAGCTTCCAGACGCGGCGGAAGAACTCTCCGCGTACGGCGTCATTGACCGCAGAATACTCGGCGTTGCGATTCATTATTCAGGCTCGATTGGGATAGAGAACTCGCGTCGGGCCGATCATAGATGATCGGCTTGCTGCTTCGCGAAGTCCTGAGACATTCGTTCAGTCCCCGTTCAGCGCCGAACCGGCCGCTTCTGCAATTTACGCTGCAGGGTCCGCCGGTGCATGCCCAGCGCCCGTGCCGTCGCGGAAATATTGCCTTCGTGCTCAGTCAGCACACGTTGAATGTGCTCCCACTGCAGGCGATCCACCGACATCGGGTTGTCTGGCACCAGCGTATCCAGATCAGCGTGCTCGGACAGCAAGGCCGCCAGCACATCATCGGCGTCGGCCGGCTTGCACAGGTAGTTGCAGGCGCCGCGCTTGATCGCTTCGACGGCAGTGGCGATGCTCGAATAACCGGTGAGGATCACCACGCGCATTTCCGGGTCGATTTCCAGCAGTTTGGGCAGCAGAACCAAACCGGAGTCGCCATTCATTTTCAGGTCGAGCGCAGCGTATTCAGGCACGTCATTCAAGGCCAGGGCCAGCCCTTCTTCTGCCGAACCTGCGGTGCTGACGCGGAAACCACGGCGGCTCATAGCGCGCGCCATCACGCGGGTGAAGGTGGCGTCATCGTCTACCAGCAATAAATGCGGCAGTTCTTCGCCTTCCACTTGGATCTCGTCACTCATGCTTGTCTCCTCGGGCGCCACAGGGCAGGCGAAGCTCAGTGAGCGTCCCGCCTTCCTCATGACTGTAGAGTTTTACCGAGCCACCTGCGCGGGTCACGCTGGCCTTGCTCAAAAATAGGCCGAGGCCGAAGCCTTTGCCTTTGGTGGTAAAAAACGGTTTGCCAATTTGTTCGGCGATTGCCGGCGGCACACCCGCCCCATGGTCACGAATACTGATGCAGATTTCTTCGGCGTCCCAGCCCAGATGCACTTCCAGCCCTTCCGGACAGGCATCGGCGGCGTTGTTCAGCAGATTGAGCAATGCCTGAGTCAAGTCCGGCGGCGGCGCCAGACGTGGCACCGTGCCTTGGCCCAGGCGCTGGAAGCGATAGCTGGCTTCGGGGCGCATCAGGTGCCAACGGTTCAGGGCTTCGTCCAGCCAATCGGTCACGTCTTGTTCATCGATCGCCAATCGGCGGTTGGCTTCAGCCGCGCGCACCAGTTGTTGCAGGGTTTGCTTGCACTGTTGGACCTGCTCTTGCAGCACGCCGAGGTCTTCCTGTAACAGCGGATCGCTATGGTCCTGGCGCATTTCCTTGATCAGCACGCTCATGGTCGCCAAGGGTGTACCCAATTCGTGGGCCGCGCCAGCTGCCTGGGTCGCGACGGCCAACAATTGTTGATCATGCAGGCCCTCCTCCCGACGCTCTGCACGCAGCTGCTCCTGACGCCGCAGCTCCTCGGCCATCTTCGCCGCGAAGAAAGTAATGACTGCCGCCGCCAGAGCAAAGCTCAGCCACATGCCATAAATCTGCATGTTCTCGCGGGCGATAGGAAAGGTGCCCATCGGGTAGAACTGCACCAGCAACAGCGTGTAGCTGACCAGCGCCAGGCCCGAGAGCATCAGCGAATACAGCCACGGTAAGGTCACTGCGGCAATAGTCAGCGGCACCAGATAATAGGACACAAACGGATTGGTCGAGCCGCCGGAGAAAAACAGCAGCACGCTGTGGATCAGCATGTCGAATGCCAGCTGCACGGCGTATTCCAGCTCGGTAACCGGCCACGACGTGCGCAGACGAATGGCCGTCATCACGCACAGGACCATGGAGAACCCGAGGGTGATCGCCAATGGCAGCCACGGCAGCGGCAGCAAGTCGAACAAATAGGCAATACCCACCGAACCCGCTTGCGCGGCCAGTACCAACGTACGGATAACGGTCAGGCGCCACAGGTTCTGGCGGGTAGCTGAAAGCAGTTGAACGGGGGCGAGCATGAGCTCTCCTGATGAGCGCAGCAGGCGGATCGCAGCGAGTATAACCAAGCAGAGGTGAAAACAGCGAAAACTGCGTCAAAGCGCCACATACGCTGAAAAGATGCACACGAGCCCGGGACAGGCTGTGGGGAGCGAATTCATTCACGAATGAATTCGTTCTCGCAGAGGAATGGCTGCCGGAACCTGAAGGGTTCGTCTACAGTCTGATAGTTTTCCGTCTGACGGTTGCCCGTCGTAGCCGGTTCGTTAACAAGGAGTTTTTATGTTCAGCCTTCGCCCCACTGCCGCCCTCTTCGCCCTTGGCGCCGCAACGCTTGCCAGTCTGCCTGCGTTGGCTGAAGAGGTTCATTACAACCAGGTTTCCGTACGTGCCGAAGTCAGCCAGGAAGTCCAACGCGACTTGATGATGGTCACGCTGTACAGCGAAGCGCAGGACACGGATCCGGCCAAACTGGCTGCACAAATCACCGAAACCATGAACAAGGCCCTCGGCCAGGCGCGTCAGGTCAAGGACATCACGATTCGTCAGGGCAGCCGCAACAGCTACCCGATCTATGATGACAAAGGCCAGAAAATCACCGGCTGGCGCGAACGCTCCGAATTGCGCCTCGAGAGCGCGGACTTTGCCGCACTCTCCAAACTGACTGGCGAACTGCTGGAAGATTTGAAAATGGGTGGCATGGACTTCGCCATCGCCCCTCCCACGCGCAAAGCCAGCGAAGACACCCTGCTCAAGGACGCCGTCGCCGCCTTCAAAAACCGTGCGCAGCTGGTGACCGACGCCTTGGGTGGCAAGGGTTACAAACTGGTCAACCTGAACCTCAATACGTCGGGTTATCCACAGCCATACCAACGTGCCCCCGTCATGATGATGAAAGCCGCCCGCGCCGAGTCAGCCCCCACTCCGGAAGTCGAAGCCGGTACCAGCCAGGTCAGTGTCAACGCTGATGGCGTGATCGAAGTACAGATGCCGTGATACACGCACGGCGGCAGCCGCTGGTTGCCGCCGTTTTCTGTTCTTCCCCGCCTACATTCCGCCCTCCCGCCCGACCGTTGCCCTACAGCACTCGCGGCTCCGCCTGATTGGCATCCATTGCGCAAACCGTAAACTCCACCCCCGCAACACTTACTCACTTTTTTGCGTCTTGAGCAGCCCTGACACAGGGTGCATTGACGCGCCACTTTTTATGGAATCACGGATGAAGCCTCTTGACACCCCTTCAGATAACCCTCATTACGACCCCGAAGCGATGCATTTGATCTCTCAGATACCCATCGACGAAAAGCCGTCGTCATCGTCACAGAATGGCGACACGGTAGACTTCGAAGCGGGAGCCGGGGACAAAAATAAATCGACCCACAGGACCATTGAGGAGGTGCTGGCCTCCGTCGCATTTAGCGACGGATGAGATTGAAGCCATTTATTTCGGTAACTGGTTGCGCGACTACTCGCAGTTGCTTGATCCCAAGATTGTGCGCGCAACTACTATGCCTAAAAATTTCCCGGACGTGCTCTCCCGTGAAGCGCTGACGCAGATAGTGGATGTACTGGCCATCCGTGAATTCCCCACGCTGATGAAGATAGACCGGGATAAATTCAAGGTGACGCCGCAGAGGCTGGGCGTCTATCGCCCAAGCGAACACATCGATAATCCTAGAGTGGTGAACCCTGAACCGGCCGATCCCAAGCATCGCGACGCAGACTTCGAACCGTGGGTTCTGCCTGACGATCCGTTATTGCACGTCGACTTCGAGACCTCGAAAAAACGCTATATCCAACGTTCGGTTGACGTCATGGTCGACGAATTGAAGAAGGCAATGCAGGAGGGGCCATCATCTACCGACGGGCTCAGGTCGTTCGGCGCGGCGCTGCATACCCTGGAAGATTTTTTTGCTCACTCCAATTTCGTCGAACTGAGTTTGATCAAAACGGGTTACGAGAATGTGTTGCCATGGACCTCGAAAGCCGATTGCAAGCATAGCCTGCCGCTGGTCACCGGTATGTTCGGTGCCAGCGATGTTATCGCCAGTCTGTCGGCACCTCTCGGGGAGATATTATTTTCGACAAAAGACACAACGTTTGAACCCACCAAGGCTGGCCTTCGCTCTGAACAAGACCAAGTAATCCTGATTTTGCTCGGTGAGCATGTAAACGAGATACTGCTCCCTGCCTTCGAAGGATATCTCCAGGCTCGTGATACATGGGCCGACTTGCCTTTTTCCGAATGGGTGGAGAAGCTGCAATGGCAGCTGGGTACCCCCCTACAAGTACTGAGCAATGCTGTCGGTACAGTCATGCAAGGCATGCTGACATTGTTGGGAAACAGCATCGACGATACCCAGACCTTGCTCGGTGACAACCCCAATACCAGTGGCTCAACTGACCCGACCCACTCACAGCTGGCCAAGGACCATGCCGAACACCCGCTTCACTCCCTTGCCGCATTACTGGCCAGGGATGCAGTTCTTCGAGTTGCACAAGCCATGCTGGGGCATTGGGAAGATAAGCCGGGTGTCGATCCTGTAACAGTCGCATCCTCTTACTTCGTCCACCCCCTGGATTGCGACTGGCAGGATGGTAAGGTACGAGAGTGGGCCGAAAAACACCCCGACCTCGTCCTTTGCAGCACGCGAAAAAGCGACTTGGACAAAGTGCATGAGCACTTGCACAACAACGTTGTTCAAGGACTGGAAAAATTTAAGGAAGACGGCTCCCGCTTTTTAAGCGCCTTGATCAGCACCGACACTAATCCCCTACTTGAGATATGGAAGCTCACCCCTGTTGGGCACGCAGCTACTAATATCAAGGAGTTCCTCGGGCCAAAGAACTAAGCCAACCTTGTAGGGAAACGAAGCAGTGCGGCATTCTGCGCTGTCTGATCGTTGTCGACATCCGCAAGCGCCATTGCCGCATCGCTACGAGACTCCTACGAAAACTGCTGCCCGCGGCCTTGCCGGCTTCGACCCGAGCCAATACCCCCGTGGCACTGATTTCGATGCGTCGGCCGAAACCGCATTCAATCGGCTGACGTAATTCGAGCGCAGCAGCACTGAAATCGAGCCGCGCCTGGCCACCCGCGGGGAGGTGTCCAGCGATGGACTGAGTTATACCTTCCACCTGACATCAACCAAAAGCCCATCGGCACCGGACCTTTCGTACCCAAGCGAAAAGTCCTACCGCCCGCCGCGCCCGCCGCCGACAGCCCTGAATCTGAAATCCCGCCATAGTCGCCGCTTTCGGTAAATACGAAGGACTGCGCATGACGTCTACTACGGCAAAAAGACCTCCATTTGCTTTGCCTGATGCTTTCCTCTGGCAGCAACGCGTCGGTTTTTCGAACCCCGATCACAACCACTCCAGCGCTGAGCAGGCCGGGAGCCAGCCATGACCGACTTCATGACCCCGCGCGGCCACATGGCCATCCTGGTCGCCAAATCCAAAAGCGCCACGCCCTTCGGTGAAGTCGACGTTTGTCCGCTCATGCAAAAAACCATTCACCTGCTGCCGGTGCGTTACGGTCTGGTTGAAAACAGCCTCGATCCCGGCGCCGATCTGGCCATGCCTTATAAACTGCAGAGCCGCCCGCTGGGTCTGCGCATGCTGCGTGATGGCTATCTGTACGTGATCGACAGCGCTACCGGCCTGCTGAGTGAGTACAGCATCAAGGACGGCTCGCTGGAGTACTGGCTGTTCACCGGCAAGGCGTTCAAAGCGCATCGCCCGCCCCTGGGTGACCCTCCAGAAATGATCTTCTTCAAGAGCAGTGTGCTGCATGTCGCCTACTCGGAGCTGCAGTGGAGCGTCGCCAAGTGCCAGCTCGTGCTCGATCATGCCTCCGAGCGCGAGCACTTCATGCAGCGTATCGACCTGGCGCCGGTCAACAGCGAACACATCGTCGCGCCGCTGCTGCATGAACGACACGCGAAGAAATGGCTGGCCGAGGTGGCGCGGGATCACGATGCTCCTCAACAAGGCCTTACCCCTGAAGAAAACATTCCGTACCTGTGGGAACACCCACCGCTGTTTCGTCAGACCTTGATCGAGGAGCTGACCAGCCAGGTCAGCGATGATCACAAAAGCGACTTCCTGTTCCTCGCCGTGCGCGACGATATCGGCGTCATGCGCGACCTGGCGAACTATCAGGACAAGGTGGTGGGCTGGATCGATGACTGGGCCCGCAGCGGCCAGGAAGAAGGCCACACCGAGCGTGATTACTTGCTGGGCTGCTACATCGAATCGCTGAGCCAGATCAGTGCCGCCAACCTCGGCAAAATGGCCTTGAGCACCGATGACCCTGCGCTCAAGGCGTTATTGCTTGATCTGCAAACGCTGCCCGAACCCCAGCGTGGGGAAACGCGGCAGGCGTTGCTGGAGGTGCTGAACCTTGATCCGGTCGCCAACCCGCCGCCCGGTGTTTCCGACCCTGATCATCCTGCCGACCTCAAGGCCCAGCTAAAAAGCATCCAGCTCGGCCCCGTGCGAGCCATTGGCTACAACATGGCCAGCGAGCTGGAAAAAGCCGTCGAGCTTTACGACCTCAAACAAAAACTTGCCCCCGCCGACCCTGAGTTTATTGCCACCCACTGGCAAACCCTGGTCAAGTTGCACCGGAAACAGGACAAGCGACTAAGAGACCTGCTGTACGGCGCCCGCTGGGGCCAGCGCGGGATCAACGACCTGATCGACCGTCCGCGCATGGACGCTTTTCTCAAGGCGCAACGCCCCAAGCTCGCGCACTGGAACGCCCTGCTCGATCGCATCACCCACGACCGACTGGAGATGCTGACCCACAACCGTTTCCACCGCGCCACCTGGCATTACGACGCCAACGATCTGGAGCAGATCGATCACGCCTTGCTCACCCAATACGACTGTTTGAAAGACCTGTGCCGCAGTGACACCGCCAACGACACCATTGTTGCCTGGCTCAACCGCAACCCGCATCAGAGTCGGTCACTGTTTTTTACCTTGCCGCTGAGCGTGCAGACCGAACTGGCCGCACAATTCGCCTTGTTCACCAACGCGGGCTGGGGACTGCTTAAAAGCGCGCCGGAGTGGATCGAGAAGCTGAAAACGCTGTTTGTCGGCCACCTGCCGGACATCGAGACCCTGCCCCACGCCACCCAAGTCAACGCCACCGCCGCCTGGGGCACCCTCGCCCCCGCCGTGCAATGGGGCGTGCAACAAGGGCTGCACGACTTCATGCAGGCCTTGGACAAAGGCCAGATGCCGGACATCGAAGCGCTGTTTCGCTACCTGCCCAAGACCTTCGGGGTTTCGTTGCTCGACGCGGCCCGACGGGAGAAGGTCAGCTTTCAAATAGCAGATGCCGATGACCTGAAAGCCCTGGGTGAGACGGTCAAGGAGGTGCAGGCGAAACGTAGATACCTGCGTTCCCTGAACAACAATGCCCGTCGCTATCGTGCGGAAAAAGATCACTGGCTGGCTCAAGAGTTGGAAAGCCAGCGGCCCGAGACTCAACAGAAACTTAACGTCCTGGAAGAACGACTGGCCCGGATGCTGAGCCCGATTCGTGAACTGCCAGAGGGCGCGGTGCACCTGCAAACAGCGACGGCCGGCACGCCGGGGTTGGCCTTGGTGTTTCCTCCCGAGCAGCAGGCGCAGGTGCGCTCGTTGCTGGATAACTATCGACAAGGAGTGAGGGCTGCGCCTACAGCGGGACTATTAGGGGATGGGGCTGGGCTGTTGGTGTTTGCGGCGCAGTTGGTGAATTTTGTGCAGGTGATCAGGGAGGTCAGAGCCCAACCGGGTCAGGAAAAAGACCTTGGTCCATTGTGGAGTCCTCTTTTCACTACAGTCGCAGCAGGCTTTGGGGCCGCGCAAGGGATTGCCGATACAGCGCTCGGTGCTCAAGCCGCTCAATTGGGTAAAAACCTAAAAGCGGCTGAGTTGAAGAGTATTCATGTGCAGATGGGCAAATTACACGTTGGGCTCGGACTTGTTGGATATACGGCCGGAATTGCCGCAGCCGCGATAAGTCTGAATAGCGCCCATAACAACTGGCTTAACGCCGCACGCGAGGGTAATAGCGCAGCACAAGCGGGCGCCACGCTGAGCATGGTGGGCAATAGCGGCTTTATATTGAGCAACGCCTACGGTCTTGTTGAAACAACGATAGCTGCCAGGAATGTCCTGTCCGTCGCATTTCAAACCGAAGCCCGCCTGGCAGCTTGGGCCGCAGCAGGCACACGTCTGTCCACGATATTTTTCCGCGTCAATATGGCCGGGATTCTGTTCACAGCTCTGGAGCTGTCAGGCACTTGGTTTTACAACCGCTATAACCTCAGCCGCCATGATCAATGGCTGCAGACTACTCCCTGGAGCAGAGATACGGATCGACGTTTGTCGCTGCCGCTAAGCGAGTACCAAAAAAATCTGCACGTTCAGGTCAAGGCCCCAAAAATCGAAGTATGGCCCGAGCAATCCGATAATCAGAGCACCCCATCGACGACCCGGATAGTGCTGCACCTGCCCACCACCTCCAGCGCCGATTTGATGAAGCCTTTTGGCAACAGCAAAGCCAAAACCGTGCTCCGGATAGGCGGCTATGAAGTCCGCACTCACACTACGCGAGTCAACCCGGTAGAGCGCTGGACTGTCGCGACTGACGCATTGATCCAAAAACTTCGGATCAAACAAGCGACACCCTTGGTTCTGGAGCTTGAGGCACCCACTCGCGAGTATCGCCCAACCGCCACCGAACGCGACGAGTTGGTGGTCACCGTTGAGCTCGGAGACTTTAGCCCCGAGGATGGCGCTTACTTACTCAACGTTTATCAATTCCGCGTACCTCTCGACGGCCAAGGCGGTGAGATCGCTGATAAGAACCTTGAACCTCAAGGGGAGAAATGCACTTTTTACCTGATTGATCCCCTCCAACTGCCGCAGGAAGATGACTGATATGGCTAAACCCTCCATTAAAGGGCCTCCGCCGATCAGCCGTGAACCGTATGCAGGGATGATTGAGTCTTTCCCCAGTGGCCAAGTCATTTATTTAGCCCCGGTTCCATTGCCCACTGACAGCCCGGCTCAGGACTATGGCAATGCTGTAGGTGAAGTCAATAACACCTATATGGACTTCGGCTTAGGGTTGCCAGCAGTATTTAGTTGGCAAGCAGGGCTAGGCGGTCCCACGAGCTTTTTTTTTATGACCGCTTTTTTAATGCCATTATTTGTTGGCTTGATCGTTCTGGGACTTGGCGGCGATCTAGAGGAGGCAATCGGCTTCATAACAGGCATGTTTCCTTCTGGCCTGGAATACGGTTCTATTGGCGCTGGGCTAATGTTTGGGTTGTTCATAGTCATCGCCCTCAACCACCTCGCCAAATACGAAACTCTCGTCCCCACCCGCTTCAACCGCCAGCGCCGTGAAGTCTGTTTCGTTCCCGCCGGTCAAACCGAACCGATCTTCGTCCCCTGGGAATCACTCTCCGCGTGGGTCGTCCAGGCCCGAGGTGTTACCCAATATGGCCTGAACATCCAGTACGCCATGGGCCTCGGTTTTTACCACCCACCTCACGATCAGCAATACACCCTGGAATTTCACTGCGCCGGTTTTGAGTTGGCCATCTGCAACTGGGAAGCCATTCGCGCGTACATGGAATACGAAGTTCACACCCTCAAGGAAATCCAGGACCCGCTCGACCTGCAAGGCCCCGACGATCCGCCGCATGAGGGGCTGCACACGTTCTACAACGCTCGCGAACGCATGCGCCGTCGGCGTAAAGCCGGGGAAGTGGGCTGGGGTTATCCGTTCTGGTGGTACCTGTACCACGTCATGACCCTCTGGACCCTGCCCAACCACCTCACTGAATGGGAAATCCGCCGCATCAAAAGCATGGGCCGCGCCGCCGTGCCCGAGGCGATGCAGGTGTGGTCCGCTCCGCTGCCGGAAGCTGAGTGGGCCAAACCCAGCGAGAAGTTGCAGCGCATGAGCAAAATGGTCAAAGACCTGCGCCAGCAAGAGCCGCAGGTCTCGTTGATCCAACACTTCGTTGAAGTGCAGATTGCTGAAGCGAAACGAGAGAATCAAGAAGAGGACCGCGATGACGCCCTGATTGATCACCTCCACCTGCCGCAGGAGGAGGACGACTGATATGGCTAAACCGCTCCTTAACGCGCCTCCATCAATCAGTCGTGAACCGTATGCTGGGATGATCGAAAACTTCCCCAGCGGCCAGGTTATTTATCTGGCCCCCGTTCCTTTGCCCACCGACAGGCCGGCTCAGGACTATGGCAATGCAGTGGGTTCGGTAAATGACACCTATATGGACTTTGGGCTGGGATTACCGACTGCATTTAGTTGGCAATTAATAGTGGGAGGTCCATTTTCATGCTTTGTTATGGTCGCTTTCTTGGCTCCGATGATCTTTGGTTTAATGGGATTATTCCTAGATGAGGATCTAAAAAGTTCTGTCGATTTTGCATTGGGTATGATCCCATCTGGCTTGCAAATCGGCGCGTGGGGCGGCGGCCTCGCTCTAGCCCTCGGCATCATCATCTCCCTCAACCACCTCGCCAAATACGAAACCCTGGTCCCCACCCGCTTCAACCGCCAGCGCCGTGAAGTCTGTTTCGTCCCCGCAGGCCAAACCGAACCGATCTTCGTCCCCTGGGAATCACTCTCCGCGTGGGTCGTCCAGGCCCGAGGTGTTACTCAATATGGCCTGAACATCCAATACGCCATGGGCCTCGGTTTTTACCACCCGCCTCACGATCAGCAGTACACCCTGGAGTTTCACTGCGCCGGTTTTGAGTTGGCCATCTGCAACTGGGAAGCCATTCGCGCGTACATGGAATACGAAGTTCACACCCTCAAGGAAATCCAGGACCCGCTCGACCTGCAAGGCCCCGACGATCCGCCGCATGAAGGGCTGCACACGTTCTACAACGCCCGCGAACGCATGCGCCGTCGGCGCAAGGCGGGCGAAGTCGGCTGGAGTTATCCGTTCTGGTGGTACCTGTACCACGTCATGACCCTCTGGACCTTGCCCAACCACCTCACCGAGTGGGAAATTCGCCGCATCAAAAGCATGGGCCGCGCCGCCGTGCCCGAGGCGATGCAGGCATGGTCCGCTCCGTTGCCAGAGGCTGAATGGGCCAAACCCAGCGAGAAGTTGCAGCGCATGAGCAAAATGGTCAAAGACCTGCGCCAGCAAGAGCCGCAGGTCTCGTTGATTCAGCACTTCGTTGAAGTGCAGATCGCTGAAGCGAAACGCGTATGACGCTCCGAGGATGGCTTTTACCTACTCAGCGTTTATCGTGTCTATCCACATCGCCGGATCATTCTGGACGACGCGCTTGCATCACTTTCTCGAGGCCACTATGGACAAGACCGCCTTCAAACCCCTGCTCCTCGCCGCCGCACTGCTGGCTTGCACGCCTGTCGTCCAGGCCGCCAGCACCCTGGTGTACTGCTCGGAGGCCAGCCCTGCCGGCTTCGACCCGAGCCAATACACCAGTGGGACTGACTTCGATGCCTCGGCCGAAACCGTGTTCAATCGGTTGACGCAATTCGAACGTGGCAGCACTGAAGTCGAACCTGGCCTGGCCACCCGCTGGGAGGTGTCCAGCGATGGCCTGAGTTACACCTTCCACCTGCGCGAAAACGTTAAATTCCACACCACCGATTACTTCACGCCCACCCGCAATTTCAATGCCGACGATGTGTTGTTCACGTTCGATCGTCTGCTCGACCCGAATAATCCGTTTCGCAAGGCTTACCCATCCGAGTCGCCGTACTTCAACGACATGGGCCTGAACACCACGATCAAGCGCGTCGACAAGGTTGATGAACACACCGTGCGTTTCAGTCTGAACAACGTCGACGCGGCCTTTATTCAGAACCTGGCCATGAGCTTTGCCTCGGTCCAGTCCGCTGAATATGCCGCGCAGTTGCTCAAGGAAGGAAAGGCCGCCGACATCAACCAGAAGCCCATCGGCACCGGGCCTTTTGTGTTCAAGCGTTACCAAAAAGACTCGCAGATCCGCTACAGCGCCAACCCGACGTATTGGAAGCCGGAGGATGTGAAACTCGACAATCTGGTGTTTTCTATCAACAGCGATGCCGCAGTGCGCCTGCAAAAACTCAAGACCGGCGAATGCCAGGTCAGCGGCTACCCGCGTCCGCAAGACATCGAGTTGATGGAGAAGGACCCGAACATCCAGGTGCTCAGCCAGCCCGGTTTCAACCTTGGTTTTCTCGCCTATAACGTCACTCACAAGCCTCTGGATCAACTCAAGGTGCGCCAGGCGCTGGACATGGCCATCGATAAGCCGGCAATCATCAAGGCGGTTTACCAGAGCGCCGGACAACTCGCACAAAACGCCCTGCCACCCAACCAGTGGAGTTACGACCCTACGATCAAGGACGCGCCCTACGACCCGACCAAGGCCAGGCAACTGCTCAAGGAAGCGGGGGTCGCGCCCGGCACCGAAATCAACCTGTGGGCCATGACCGTACAGCGGGCGTCGAACCCCAATGCGCGTATGTCAGCGCAAATGATCCAGGCCGATTGGGCAAAGATAGGGATCAAAGCCAACATCGTCAGCTACGAATGGGGTGAGTACATCAAGCGCGCCAAAAACGGCGAGCACGACGTGATGATTTATGGCTGGACCGGCGACAACGGCGACCCTGACAACTGGCTCGGCGTGCTCTACAGCTGCGCGGCGGTCAGCGGCAGCAACTTCGCCAAGTGGTGCGATCCGGCGTATGACGCCTTGGTGCAACAGGCCAAATTGAGCCGTGACCGCGCCGAGCGGATCAGGCTTTATCAACAGGCTCAGCACATTCTCAAGGAGCAGGTGCCGATTACTCCGATTGCCAATTCCAAGGTATTTCAGCCACTGCGCAAAGAAGTGCAGAACTTCAAACTCAGCCCGTTTGGCCTGACGCCGTTCTATGGCGTCAGCCTGAAAAAATAGCCATCAGTAACACTCTCGCGCTAACCGGGTGCATTTCACACGCCCGGTTGCCCTCCTGCGGTGCAGCGAACGCTCCTGAAAACGACCACGCAAACGATCAAATTGGCACAAAAGTACATGAATGCGACATTCTTGTACGTTCGTACCACTGTTTGACGTTTCCTTGGCGCCACCATCTTGCTTTGGGTACGGCCCCTGCATAAGTATCGGCAGGAGCGACTCACGAGGTCGCACCCTCTATCTAAAAAATGACAACAACATGAGGCCACCATGCTCAAAAACGCGGTCATTCCGTTTCTACTCAGCGCAGGTTTGATCGCCAGCGCTCCCTTCGCCCAAGCAGCTACCAATCTGGTGTTTTGCTCCGAAGGCAGCCCGGCCGGTTTCGACCCAGGCCAGTACACCACCGGCACCGACTTCGACGCGTCAGCCGAGACCATGTTCAACCGTCTGAGCCAGTTCGAACGCGGCGGCACTGCGGTCATTCCAGGGTTGGCGACCCGCTGGGACATTTCCCCTGACGTCCTGACCTATACCTTCCATCTGCGCGACGGGGTGAAGTTCCACACCACGCCTTACTTCAAGCCGACGCGTGACTTCAATGCCGATGACGTGCTGTTCACGTTCAACCGCATGCTCAACAAAGACGATCCGTTCCGCAAAGCCTACCCGACCGAGTTCCCGTACTTCACCGACATGGGCATGGACGAGAACATTACGAAGGTCGAGAAACTTGATGACCACACCGTCAAGTTCACGCTCAAGACCGTCGATGCTGCGTTCATCCAGAACATGGCCATGAGCTTCGCGTCCATCCAGTCCGCTGAATACGCTGCTCAGTTGCTTAAGGAAGGCAAGGCTCAGGACATCAACCAAAAGCCGATCGGCACCGGTCCGTTTGTGTTCAAGAGCTACCAGAAAGATTCGAACATCCGTTACACCGGCAACAAGGATTACTGGAAGCCTGAAGACGTCAAAGTCGACAACCTGATCTTCGCCATCACCACCGACCCGTAGGTGCGTATGCAGAAGCTCAAGAAAGGCGAATGCCAGATCACCCTGTTCCCGCGCCCAGCCGACCTTAAAGTGCTCGAAGCGGACAAAGAGCTGAAAATGCCTAACCAGGCAGGTTTCAACCTTGGTTACATCGCCTACAACGTGATGGACAAAATCAAGGGCAGCGATGCGCCAAACCCGATGGCTCAGCTGAAAGTCCGTCAAGCGCTGGACATGGCGGTGAACAAACAGCAAATCATCGATTCCGTGTATCAGGGTGCGGGCCAACTGGCCGTCAACGCCATGCCGCCGACCCAATGGTCGTATGACACCACCATCAAAGACGCGGGCTACAACCCTGAGAAAGCCAAAGCGCTGCTCAAGGAAGCCGGCGTTAAAGAAGGGACCGAGATCACCCTGTGGGCGATGCCGGTTCAGCGTCCGTACAACCCCAACGCCAAGTTGATGGCCGAGATGCTCCAGTCCGACTGGTCGAAGATCGGTATCAAGGCCAAGATCGTCACGTACGAATGGGGCGAGTACATCAAGCGCGCCAAAGCAGGTGAAAACGGCGCGATGCTGATTGGCTGGAGCGGCGATAACGGTGACCCGGACAACTGGCTGGGCACCCTGTTCGGTTGCGACGCACTGAACGGCAACAACTTCTCGAAATGGTGTGATAAACCGTACGACGCCATCATCAAGCAAGCCAAGTCAACACCGGATCAGGCCAAGCGCATCGAACTGTACAAACAGGCGCAACACCTCCTCAAAGACGCCGTGCCGATGACCCCTATCGCGCACTCCACCGTCTACCAACCTATGCGCAACAACGTTCAGGACTTCAAGATCAGCCCGTTTGGTCTGAACTCCTTTTACGGTGTCAGCGTTAGCAAGTAAGGGTGTTGTCACTGTGCTGTTACACACGGCGCAGTGACATCCACTTCCGGAACTTATAGAAACTCACGTCAGCTGGGAAACCGCCTAATCAGCAACTTCCCACGCTCTCTAGTCATGTTTCCTACAAGCCCTGAAGCACTCCGAATATTTACTGGACGGCCTGACGAACATAAGTTCGAAGGCTTATGGCTTTGCTATTCGCAAAAATAGTTGAGTGATCGAGAACACGTCGGGAACAGGGATGTTCCGTCGTCGTTTGCCCGACGCTCATCCTGGGGCGAGATTTTCGCTCCCGGCAACGCCATTCCGGCGATTTGATGCCTTGCGTGCAAAGAGGCATTGAAGCGTGCAGTAGCCGTGTTCCATCAAGCCAGATCACCCATAAGACTGGCCCTTATAAAAGCAGTAAAGGGAGCTTCATACCGTGAGAAAGACCAGTACCGCTCTATTAGCCGTGTCCATTACCACCTTGGGCGCAATGGCTCACGCAGAAAACGCCAGTCAGGCGTTCGTCCCGACAACGTTGAGTACCACTCACGCTCAAGACGGCGCAAAAGGCTTTATCGAAGACCAGCACCTGACAGGGTCCACCCGTAACTTCTACGCACGGGAACGCAGTACGCGCGCAGACCTCTTCAGCTATCAAAAAGACGGCCAAAAAGTCCCCACCAACCGTCGTGATACCTGGACCCAAGGCACCCTCCTCAACTACACCTCGGGCTTCACCGAAGGCACGGTCGGGATCGGTACTGAAGTCGCCGTTTACAACGAAGTCGCGCTAGAAGCGGGCCACGCGCGTATCGCCGGCGGCGGAAACCGTACCCTCACTGACAGCAACGGTGATGCCGTCGACCAATGGAGCAAAATGGGCCTGGGCAATATCAAGGCACGTATTTCCAACAGCACATTGACGGCCGGTCGCCAGTCCATGAACACGCCGGTCATTGCCTACATCGGCAACCGTGCGCTGCCTTCGAGCTTCAACGGTTTCAGCCTGCTCAGCGAAGAGTTCAACAACCTGTCGTTTCAGGCGGGCAGCTTCGACCGCGTATCGCCGCGTACCGAACAGAGCATGACCCGGTTCCGCTCCGAGTACGCCAGCAGCACCGCCACTGCCGACCGCCTGAGCATGGCCGGTGTCGACTACAAACCGTCCAAAGCCCTGACGACCAGCTTCTACGCATCGGACCTGGAAGACTTCTGGAAGCAGTACTACGTCGGCATCACTCATGACGTGGGTGACACCTCGATCGTGGGCCTGACCACCGGGTTCAACTACTACAAAACCAAGGACTCAGGCCAAAGCAAACTCGGCGCGATCGACAACGACACCTTCAGCCTGTCGTTCACCGCGACTCACCTGGCGCACAGCCTGACCTTCGCGTACCAGGAAGTGGCCGGTAACGAGTACTTCGACTACGCCCACGAGACCAACGGCATCTTCCTGGCCAACTCCTTGCTCTCTGACTTCAACGGCCCGAACGAGAAATCCTTCCAGATCGGTTACGTGCTGAACATGGCCGCGTACGGCGTCCCTGGCCTGAAATTCAATGTGTACGAGGCTCGCGGCTGGGGCATCGACGGTACTCACTACGCCGGCACCGCTTACGACGTGAAAAAGATGGACGGTGAAAAACACCAGGAGTACGGGATCGGCACCAGCTACACCTTGCAGAACGGCCCTCTCAAGGACACCTCTGTGCGCGCGACTTATACCACCCACCGCGCCAGTGAGAATCAGGTCGACGGCAGCCTGAACGAGTTGCGTCTGGTGACCACGATTCCATTCAACATTCTTTAAATCGTCCATAGCGCCTTGTGCGGCTGAAACCCGGAACCCACCGCAATCAGCCGCACAGGCCATCACCGTTCATGTGTTTACGGAGGATCTATATGACAGTGCTTTCTCTACGAACCTCGATTGCGTTGGCTCTGCTCAGCGTCGCCGTCAGCGTTTCAGCCAAACCCCTGGTGGTCTGCACCGAGGCCAGCCCTGAAGGTTTCGATATTGTGCAGTACACGACGGCCGTCACGGCCGACGCCTCGGCGGAAACTATTCTCGACCGGCTGGTAGCATTCAAACCCGGCACCAGCGATACCGCACCGGGCCTGGCCGAAAGCTGGGACATCAGCCCGGACGGCCTCAGCTACACCTTCCACTTGCGCCACGGCGTGAAGTTCCAGACCACCGACTATTTCAAGCCAACGCGTGAGATGAACGCCGATGACGTGCTGTGGAGCTTCCAGCGTCAACTGAACCCAAAGCACCCATGGCATGATAAATCGCTCACCGGCTTCCCCTATTTCGAGAGCATGGGTTTCAATGACCTGCTCAAAAGCGTCGAAAAACTCGACGACTACACCGTCAAATTCACCCTGTCCCGTCCTGAATCTCCGTTCCTGCGCGACTTGGCAATGCCCTTCACATCGATCTACTCCGCCGAGTACGGCGATCAGTTGCTCAAGGCCGGTAAACCCGGCGAGCTGAACAGCAAACCTGTCGGCACCGGCCCGTTCATCCTGGTCCGCTACGCCAAAGACGCACAGGTCCGTTTTAAAGCCAACCCTGACTACTGGAAGGGGACTGTGCCCAGCGAGGCGCTGATTTTCGCCATCACGCTCGACAACAATACTCGCCTGCAAAAGCTCAAGGCGAACGAGTGCCAGATCGCGCTTTATCCAAAACCTGACGACATTGCCAGCATCAACGCTGACCCCAATCTCAAGATTGACGAGATGGAAGCCATGATGACCAGCTACATTGCCATTAATACGTCGCACACCTACTTGAGCGATGTGCGGGTGCGTGAAGCGATCAATATAGCCTTCGACAAAAAAGCCTATATCAGAGCCCTGTTTGGTGAAGGCAAAGCCACCGAAGGGGTCAACCCGTATCCGCCAACGCTTCTCGGCTACGCTACAGATATCCAGAATCCACCTCGTGATCTGGACAAGGCCCGCGCACTATTGAAAGACGCCGGTGTCCCAAAAGGGCAAGTGTTCACCCTGTTCAGCCGTAACGGTGGTGCCGTCACCAACCCTAATCCGTTGGTCGGCGCACAGATGCTGCAATCGGATCTCGCTCAGGTAGGCATCAAGGTGGATATTCGCGTTCTGGAATGGGGCGAGATGCTAAAGCGCGCCAAGAACGGAGAACATGACATGGTGTTCGCCGGCTGGGCGGGTGACAACGGTGATCCGGACAATTTCCTGACACCTATTCTCAGTTGTGACGCCGCAAAAAATGGTGAAAATTACGCCCGTTGGTGCAACAAGGCATTTGAAGAAGCTATCTCCAAGGCACGCGCGACGACCGACCCCGCAGAACGGGCCGCACTCTACGAGCAAGCCCAGCACATTTTTCACCAGGAACAACCGTGGATAAGCTTGGCCCACCCCAAACTGTTTACGGCGATGCGCAAGAATGTCGAGGGCTATCACATCAGTCCGCTGACCAATAACAACTTCGCCACCACTCAGGTGAAGTAGATAAAAACACCGGTGCTGCTCGTAACCCGAGCTTCACCGGGGCACGCCTAACCGGCTGATGAGGTACACCAGAAGATGTTTAGTTTTATTGCCCGCCGCGTGGGATTGTTGATCCCCACCTTCTTCGGCATCACCCTGCTGACCTTTGCCTTGATTCGCTTGATTCCGGGTGATCCGGTCGAAGTCATGATGGGGGAGCGCCGGGTCGATCCGGAAATGCACGCCCAAGCCATGGAACGTCTTGGCCTGAACAAGCCCCTGTATGCGCAGTACCTCGATTACGTCGGCAAGCTCGCCCACGGCGATCTCGGCGAATCGTTGCGCACGCGCGAAAGCGTCTGGACGGAGTTCACCGCACTGTTCCCCGCCACCCTGGAGCTGGCGACTACCGCGCTGATATTCGCGGGGATCCTGGGCCTGTTGGCCGGGGTGATCGCGGCGCTCAAGCGGGGATCCCTGTTCGACCATGGAGTCATGGGCATCTCCCTCGCGGGGTATTCGATGCCGATCTTCTGGTGGGGCCTGATCCTGATCATGTTCTTCTCGGTGTCGCTGGGCTGGACCCCCGTGTCCGGGCGTATCGACCTGCTGTATGACATCGAACCACGAACCGGCTTCATGCTCATCGACACGCTGCTCAGCGATGAAAAAGGTTCGTTTCTCGATGCCCTGCATCACCTGATTCTGCCGGCCATCGTGCTGGGCACCATCCCCTTGGCGGTGATCGCCCGGATGACCCGCTCCTCGATGCTCGAAGTGCTGCGTGAAGACTATGTGCGTACCGCTCGGGCCAAAGGCCTGTCGCCAGCACGCGTGGTGTTCGTTCACGGCCTGCGTAATGCGCTGATCCCGGTATTGACGGTGTTCGGCCTGCAAGTCGGCACGCTGCTGGCGGGTGCGGTACTGACCGAAACGATTTTCTCCTGGCCCGGTATCGGCAAGTGGCTGATTGAAGCCATTGGCGCCCGGGACTATCCCGTGGTGCAAAACGGCATCCTGTTAATCGCCTGCCTGGTGATTCTGGTCAACTTCGTGGTGGACATCCTCTACGGCTTTGCCAACCCACGCATCCGCCACCAGCGCTGAGATCATCCTAATGAGCACACCTACTCCCGTGGTAGCAGTCGATCAAAGCCTGCTCTACCCCTCGCCGTACAAAGAATTCTGGCAAGCTTTTTCGCAGAACAAAGGTGCTGTTGCCGGCCTGATGTTCATGACCTTGATCGTGTTCTGTGCCCTGTTCGCCCCGTGGGTCGCACCCCATGACCCCACCGAGCAATACCGCGACTTCCTGCTGACCCCGCCGGTCTGGCTCGCAGGCGGCCAATGGCAATTCCTGCTCGGCACCGATGAACTGGGACGCGACCTGCTGTCGCGCTTGATCACTGGTTCGCGCCTGTCGCTGCTGATCGGTTTGTCCTCGGTGGTCATGTCGTTGATTCCGGGGATTCTGATGGGCCTGCTCGCCGGGTTCTTTCCGCGTATTCTCGGCCCGTCGATCATGCGCCTGATGGACGTCATGCTGGCCCTGCCGTCGCTGCTGCTGGCCGTTGCCATTGTCGCCATCCTCGGCCCTGGCCTGATCAACACCATCATCGCAATTGCTGTCGTGTCCCTGCCTTCGTACGTGCGTCTGACCCGTGCTGCCGTCATGGGCGAACTGAACCGCGATTACGTCACTGCTGCCCGTCTGGCCGGCGCCACTCTGCCACGCTTGATGTTCATCACCGTGCTGCCTAACTGCATGGCGCCACTGATCGTGCAAGCGACGTTGAGCTTTTCTTCGGCGATTCTCGATGCCGCAGCCCTGGGTTTCCTCGGCTTGGGCGTGCAACCGCCCACCCCTGAATGGGGCACGATGCTGGCGTCGGCCCGTGACTACATCGAACGCGCCTGGTGGGTCGTAAGCCTGCCCGGTCTGACCATTTTGCTCAGCGTGCTGGCAATCAATCTGATGGGCGACGGACTGCGCGATGCGCTGGACCCGAAACTCAAGAATGCCGCCTGAGGAGATTCGCATGTCACTTTTAGAAATCAAGAATCTCAATGTCCGCTTCGGCGACGCCAAGGCCGTACCGGTTGTCGACGGTCTGGACCTCAACGTGGAAAAGGGCGAAGTGCTGGCCATCGTTGGCGAATCGGGTTCCGGTAAATCGGTCACCATGATGGCGCTGATGGGCTTGATCGATCCGCCCGGCGTGGTCTCTGCTGACTCCCTGAGCTTCGATGGCCAGGAGTTGCTCAAGCTCAGTGCGCGTCAGCGTCGACGGATCATCGGCAAAGACATGGCGATGGTCTTCCAGGACCCGATGACCGCACTCAACCCCAGCTATACCGTGGGTTTCCAGATCGAGGAAGTGTTGCGCCAGCACTTGAACCTGTCTGGCAAAGCCGCACGCCAACGCGCACTGGAACTGCTTGAGAAAGTAGAAATCCCCGGCGCTGCTGCTCGCTTGCATGCCTACCCGCACCAACTGTCCGGCGGCATGAGCCAACGTGTCGCGATTGCCATGGCGATTGCCGGCGAGCCAAAACTGCTGATCGCCGACGAGCCGACCACAGCGCTGGACGTAACCATTCAGGCACAGATCATGGACCTGCTGCTGAGCCTGCAAAAAGAGCAGGACATGGCACTGGTGCTGATCACTCACGACCTCGCGGTAGTCGCCGAAACCGCCCAGCGCGTGTGCGTGATGTACGCGGGGCAAGCCGTTGAAATCGGTCAGGTGCCGGGGTTGTTCGACGTTCCCGCTCACCCTTACAGCGAAGCCTTGCTGGCCGCGATCCCCGAACACAGCATGGGCGCCGAACGTCTGGCGACCTTGCCGGGCATGGTGCCAGGGCGTTATGACCGACCCCAGGGCTGCCTGCTGTCACCGCGCTGCCCCTATGTGCAAGACAACTGCCGGACAGAGCGTCCAGGCCTGGACTCTAAAGCCCATAGCCTTGCCCGCTGTTTTTATCCGCTGAATCAGGAGCTGGTGTTATGAGCGTCGTTCTTACCGCCCGCGACCTTACCCGTCACTACGAAGTATCCCTTGGCCTGTTCAAGGGGCATGCCCTGGTTCGTGCCCTTAACGGCGTGTCCTTCGAGCTGGAAGCTGGCAAGACCCTGGCTGTGGTCGGCGAATCGGGCTGTGGCAAGTCCACCCTGGCGCGCGCCCTGACCTTGATTGAAGAGCCCTCCTCCGGCTCGCTGAAAATCGCCGGACAAGAAGTCACTGGCGCCAGCAAAGTCGAACGCAAACAATTGCGACGCGACGTGCAGATGGTGTTCCAGAGCCCTTATGCATCGCTTAACCCACGGCAGAAAATCGGCGACCAGTTGGGTGAGCCGTTGCTGATCAATACCAACCTGACCCGTGCCGAACGCCGGGAAAAAGTCCAGGCGATGATGCAACAGGTCGGGCTGCGTCCCGAGCATTACCAGCGTTACCCGCACATGTTCTCTGGCGGTCAGCGCCAACGTATCGCCCTGGCGCGCGCCATGATGCTGCAACCCAAAGTGTTGGTGGCGGATGAACCGACCTCCGCGCTGGACGTCTCGATTCAGGCGCAGGTACTTAACCTGTTCATGGATTTGCAGAAGGAGTTCAACACCGCGTACGTGTTCATCTCCCACAACCTGTCAGTGGTGCGTCACGTGGCCGATACGGTGCTGGTGATGTACCTCGGACGTCCGGCGGAGATGGGCCCCAAGGAAGAAATTTATAACAGGCCACTGCACCCTTACACCCAGGCACTCCTGTCGGCGACCCCGACTATCCACCCGGACCCGCTGAAGCCGAAGATCAAAATCGTCGGTGAACTGCCCAATCCGCTCAATCCGCCAAGCGGCTGCGCCTTCCACAAGCGCTGCCCCTACGCGACTGAGCGCTGCACCACCGAAGAACCGGCCCTGCGCCTGCTGGACAACCGTCAGGTTGCCTGCCATCACGCAGAACAGTTCATCGTGTGACGGGCCGAAGGCGGTGTGTTAACCACACCGCCTTCGCGAACGGCTCAATACACATCCCGTCGATAACGTCCCTGCTCGACTAAACGCGCAACCTCTAGCGCCCCCAGCACGTCGACCAGTACATCTTCGACCCCCATCGCCATGCCTTGCAGGCTGCCGCAGATATAAATAACCGCGCCTTCAGCCAGCCACTTGCGCAACTCATCCGCGGATTCACGCAAACGGTCCTGCACATAGATTTTATCGACCTGATCGCGAGAAAACGCCAAGTCCAGTCGTGCCAGATCGCCTGTCGCCAACCAACCTTGCAGTTCCTCCCGGCAATGAAAATCATGAGCGATGTTGCGTTCGCCAAACAACAGCCAGTTGCGTTGCTGTCCTTTGGCAATGCGTGCTTTAAGCAAACTGCGCAACCCCGCCAGACCTGTGCCGTTGCCTAGCAGGATCATCGGCACCGGCTCGCGTGGCAGATGAAAGCTGCTGTTTCGTCTGAGACGCAGACTGATGGACGCGCCGAGCGTGGACTGTTCAGTCAACCAGCCGGAACCCAGCCCAAGGCTGCCGTCTGCATGCACTTCCTGACGGACGATGAGCTGCAGACGGCCGTCCGCCGGAATCGACGCGATGGAATATTCGCGTACGACAGCACTGTCTGGCGGCAATACTTCGACCAGGTCCCCGGCGTCCCACACCTGCGCAGTCGGCGGCGTCAGGCTCAGCAGAAACACCTTCGACCCTCCACTGCCGGGGTTCAGCCACTCGCGTTGGCTCAATGTCCAACGGCTGAACGCCGGTGCCTGCCAGGCCATCGACGGCGCGCCACCGGTTAATTCCCCAAGCTGCCGTTGCCACTGCTGCAGCGCGACGCTGTCGGCACTGTCGACTTCAATCGGCGCGAACAGCGTGTTGCCACCGCGCTCGGCCAGCCAGCCGTGCAAGCGTTTGGCGAAGCCGCAGAAGTGCTGATACTGGCGGTCGCCCAGCGCCAGCACCGCGTAGTTCAGGTTAGTCAGCGACAAGGGCTGGCCGAGCAACGTGCGCTCGAAGCCTCGGGCGCTGTCGGGCGCCTCACCGTCACCGAAAGTACTCACAACGAACAAGGCATTGTGGCTTTGCTTCAAATCCTGCGCCGTGATGTCCGCCAGGCGCTGCACACGCACCGGCAACCCCGTCGCCTGTAGCTGCCCGGCTGTCTGCCACGCCAGCTGTTCAGCGAAACCGCTTTGGCTGGCGAAGCCAATCAGCCACGCAGGCGCGTCGCTGGCCGTGCCGACATCTCGCATCAGCTGGCCACGCGCAGTTTTGATCTGGCGTTTTTTGCGCCGACGGTCCAGGTACAACAACCACCCGGTGATAAAAAACAGCGGCATCATCAGCGATGCAACCGTCATCACAACGCGCCCGACGATCCCGAAATAGCTGCCCACGTGCAGCGCATAATTGCTGATCAACACCTGCGCGGAGAGGCTCTTGTCGGCATAGCGGGACACCGCGCCGACCTTGCCCGTGGCCGGATCCAGGGTGATCTGGTTCAGGGCTCGCGGGTGCGGCGAATCCTTGAGCAGGTAATAAACCGTCGCTGCCTGACCCGCCACAGGCGGCAGTCGCAGATTCCAGCTGCTCAGTTCAGGGCCTGCGACGCTTTGAATACTGGCCCAGACCGCAGGGTAGTCCACCGTCGGCAACGGACCTTCTGCTACCGGCTGTCCACGACCTGGACGACCGCCGCCTCCCTTGCGCTGCTCGCCAGCGGGCGCGTCGCCCAGCAGTTTAGTCACACCGTTGCTGTACCAGTCGTAGGACCACATCAGGCCCGTCAACGCCGACACCAGATAGAACACCAGGCACCACGTGCCAAAAACCGAGTGCAAATCCCATTTGAAACCCCGGCCTTTTTTCGCCCAGTCCAGTGTCAACCAGATGCGCCAGTTCAAGGCTCGGCGCGGCCAACGCATATAAAGACCAGACAAACAGAAAAATAGCAGAATCAAGGTGCTGGCAGCGGTGATCTGCTTACCGAACTCGCCCAACACCAGAGTACGGTGCAACTGCAGATTCAGACCGAAAAAATCCTGCCCGAAGACCTCTCCCTGCAATTGGCCGGTGTAAGGGTCGAAGTAATTCAGCTCACCACGACGTTCCCCCGGCGGCGGCGTAAATGCCACCCGTGCGGCCTTGTCACTGTCGGCATCGACCCACAGCGAAGCGACCACCTTGCCCGTCTGAGCCTCAAGTTTGCTGACCAGTTCAACCAGCGATAAAACCCCTGAGGCACGTTGTTCCACGCGCAACACATTCGGGTTGAGCACCTCCAATAGCTCGTCCTGAAACGAGCTGATCGCCCCCGATATGCCCATCAAGGCCAGGACCAGTCCGGCGCTGATACCAAAGAACCAGTGCACCTGAAACAGGGTTTTTTTCAACACCTTGGCTTACCTCACTCAACCGCTGCGGCGCATCACGCGCTCAGGCAGCATGCACTCTCGATTGCACAGGCAAACGCCCGGATCACGTAAATGAACCGGGCGTTGAAGACCATCGCTTAGAAGTGGAAGTTGACACCCATCAGCGCGGTACGACCGGCGGCAACGTGCGCATAGTGGGTCTGGAACACTTGATCGAAATAACGCTTGTCGGTCAGGTTCTGTACGTTGAGTTGCAAGTCGACGTTCTTGGTCAGGCGATAGGTTGCCATCGCGTCATAGCGCCAGTAGGACGGGACCTCCACCGAGTTGGCTTCGTTGCCGAAACGCGAATCGACGAAGGTGGCTCCAGCGCCAAGGGTCAGTTTCGGCATCACGTCATAGGTCGACCACAGGTTGAAGCTGTTACGCGGGGTGCTCGGCATGTGATTGCCCTGGTCCGCCGCAAGGGTGGTTTTGACCAGTTCGCTTTCCATGTAGGTGTAGCCGCCGAAGACCTTCCAGTTATGGGTAATCTTGCCCGCGTAAGTGAACTCGAAACCATCGACGCGCTGTTCGCCATCCAGGACCTGAACGGTCGCGTTATCCGGGTCGTTGATGCGGGCATTGGTTTTTTCGGTGCGGAACAGCGCAGCGGTTAACGACAGGTCATCGTTAAAGAAGTCCCACTTGGTGCCCACCTCATAGCTGCGGTTCTTTTCTGGCTCGAGATCGGCGTTGTTGGCGGCTATTTCCAGGCCACCGTTACCGCTGGTTTCACCCGCCGGGTTGCTGGACGTGGACCATGCCGCGTAAACGCTGCCGTTAGGCAGAGGCTTGAAGACCAGGCCAACCTGGTAGTTCAGCAGCCCGCTGGTTTTCTGCCGGGAAAAGGTGCCGGCGGACGTGGTGCGCCCGGCCGTCGCATACCCGCTGGACTCAACGTCGTAATGGTCATAGCGCAGGCCGAGGTTGAGCGACCATTGTTCGTCGAACTTCAGGGTATCGAACACATACGCAGCGCTGGTTTTAGTGTCAGTGTCGGTGAACGCCTGACTGTCCGTGATGGTGCCGTTCCACGCGTCACCGGGCGTCGGGTTGTACAGGCTGGTGCAATCGCCGGAGGCCCGAAGCGCCGATGAACATGTCGATGCAATACTGCCGCCGCTGGCATTGAGCACGTTGTAGTTGCGGTTGTGGGTGTCCTGATAGCTGAACTCAAGCCCGGTCACGAGGCTGTGTTCGATGAAACCGCTGTTGAACTTGGCACTCAGGTCCGTCTGGTTGACGAAGCCACTGGAAGTCGAGTTACGGCTTTTGGCCGAACGCGAAACGGTCCCTTTGGCCACGTTGCCACGGCTGTCGTCAGGGTTAGTGACGATGTAGTCGAGTGTCGAGCGCGACATGCGGAAGCTGTTGGACACCGTCAGGCTGTCGTTCAGGTCGTGCTCGATCCTGATCGTACCGCTGTCGTTGGTACTTTTACGGTAATCGCGATCGGTCAGGCCGTAGAAGTTGTCCTTGCTGACGCTCGCGGGTTTGTCGACGTTGTATTTGCTGCGGGCGGTGCCCCTATTGGTCAGCGGGATGCCGTAGTCCGGTATGTCATTGGTGTCCAAATGATAGTAGTCAACCATCACCCGGGTATCAGTGCCCAAACCGAAAGCGAAGGATGGCGCCACACCCCAGCGGCTGACGTCCACAGCATCACGGCCGGCCACGTTGGCCTCGTGTTTCATCAGGTTCAGGCGGAACGCTGAGGTGTCGGTCATCTGCTGGTTGATGTCCAGCGTATAGCGTTGGGTCTGGTCGGAGCCGAAGGTGTAGCCGCCGTTATAGGCGTCACCCAAGTGAGCGCCCTTGGTGATCAGGTTCAAGCTGCCACCGGTAGAACCCGCGCCGGTGAACGCAGAGCCTGGACCCTTGCTGACTTCCACCGATTCGATGTTGAAGATTTCGCGGCTTTGCGCGGCGATGTCGCGCATACCGTCGATAAACACGTCGCTCTCGGCGTTGAAACCACGAATGATCGGCCGGTCGGCGTTGGGATTACCACCCTCGCCTGCGCCAAAGGTGATGCCCGGCGTGGTGCGCAATGCATCGGCCAGACTGGTGGCCCCGGTGTCGCGAATGACTTGTTGCGGGATCACGGTGACGCTCTTCGGCGTCTCGCGCAGTGGAGCGGTGTATTTCTTCGACGCGGAGTCGTCGGCTTTGTAAGCCGTGTCTGTCTGTTCGCCAGTGATACTGGTTGCACCCAGAGCAACGGCCTTGTCCTCAGTGCTTTCAGCCGCCTGGGCCATATGGCTCGCGGACATCGCAGCGATGGCCACGCCGACCGCTGAAGCCAGTGAACGCGACGAGTTGGCAGAAGATTTTAATGGTTGGCACGACATGGTGAGTTCCTTCCCCAAGGAGTTAAGGCGGAGGAATATAATGCAAACAGGTATTACTATCAATTGAGATAGATTATTATTCGCAATCTTTCTTCCTACAGGTTCTGCGGCATGCTCCTACACATTCCCGGCTTATTTTCTCGCGAAGAGGTGCTGCGCATCCGCGAGGCTCTGGAGCAGGCTGACTGGGCAGACGGTAAGGTCACCGCTGGCTATCAATCGGCCAAGGCCAAGCACAACTTGCAACTGCCCGAAGGCCACCCGCTGGCAATCGAGATCGGTTCCGCCCTGCTGGATCGCTTGTGGGCCAATCCGCTGTTCATGTCGGTAGCCCTTCCGCGCAAGGTATTTCCCCCGCTGCTTAACTGTTACACCGCCGGTGGCAGCTTTGATTTTCATATCGATAATGCCGTGCGCCAGACCAAGGGCAGCCCGGAGCGGGTACGTACCGACTTGTCGTCCACCTTGTTTTTCAGCGACCCGGATGAATACGACGGCGGCGAGCTGGAGATTCAGGACACGTACGGCACGCGTCAGATCAAACTGCCCGCTGGCGATCTGCTGCTCTACCCCAGTACCAGCCTGCACAAGGTCAACGCAGTGACTCGCGGCGCACGTTACGCCTCGTTTTTCTGGACGCAAAGCCTGGTTCGAGAAGACAGCCAGCGCGCCCTGCTGTTCGAAATGGACAACGCGATTCAGCAACTGACCCAGGACGTACCCGATCATCCTTCACTGATCCAGTTGACCGGCACTTACCACAACCTGCTGCGCCGTTGGGTCGAGGTGTGAACCATGACCTTCTCCCTGCTACGTGAAGAAACTGTCGACGGCGACCAGCTCAGCGCGATGCTGGGGCAAAACCCGGTACGCGCCGCACAAGCGATCCTCAGCGCGGCGAAAGCCAATTTCGTCGACGCTCAGGCGCTGCTCGGACAGATACTGCTCGACGGCAACGGCATCGAACGCGATCCAAAACTGGCGATGGTCTGGTTTCAGATTGCGGCCAATAGAGGTCACTCCCAGGCGCAGAACATGCTGGGGCGCTGCCATGAACACGGATGGGGTTGTGTCGCCGATCCGCAAAAAGCAGCCACGCACTATCAAATGGCGGCAATTGCCGGGCTGGACTGGGGCCTCTACAACGTTGCCAACCTGCTCGCGACCGGTCGCGGCATGACCAAGGACCCACATCGGGCAATGGCGTGTTACCGCAAAGCAGCCTACATGGGGCATGCCAAATCCATGAACCTGTTGGGACGGTATCTGGAGGAAGGTGAGTTTTGCGAGGCCGACGCGCAGGCTGCGTTCGACTGGTATCGCCGCTCGGCAGAGGGCGGGGATTTCCGTGGGCAGTTCAGCTATGCCGCAGTGCTGGCCGATCAAGGACGGATCGAGGAGGCGTTGGGCTGGTTCGCTGCAGCATTGGCCGGAGGAAATCTGAATTTCCTCCGGGTGAGTGCCGAGGCCTTGTTGCAGGCTGAGCATCCAACGCTGCGGGCGTTAGCCGGCGACTACCACCGGCGCGCCGCAGCATTGGAAGATGAGTCCGGACGTCTCGACTCCAACAACCTTTAACTCAACGCCCGTGCCCTCCAACTCATCCCGTTGGCGGGCTCACGTTAACACCGTGCTTAGCTCTGCCATGCCTTACGAAGGGTATTCAAATAGGTAACGAGAGCTTTCGCCTGGATCGCAAATCGCTCGGCACGTTGAGCTACTGCTTCGGCGCTGTTGGGGAGATTGCTGTTCACGAATGTAGAAAGCGCCTGTCCAATTTTAGTGATTTCCTGGACGTACCGCGCTTTATGTTCATAGAGCCCCTCTGCCGTTGTGAGTTGCTGGACTCGCGTGGACGACGTCTCGATCCGATCCTCCAAATCAACTACTTTTTTACGCCGCTCTTTCAGCCGCTCCTGAATAACGCTCCGGGCTTGAATCAAGTGGGTGTAATTGACGCCGTCGCTGGCCAACCCCAGGATATTGTTAACACCCTTAATGCCCGCCTGAATTGAGCCAAGCAGTGGGTCTTTCGGATCAATTTTTATCAGTTCCTCAAGGCTTTCAACCAAGGGTTTCAACTTATCGAAAAACGAGAGTTTATCGATCTCATTGATCGCAGGCTTTAGCAGCTCTGCATTAGCTTCAAGTGCAGCGATAGCTTCTCTTTCGACCGTGAGCAGTGCTTGACCGGCGTCGACCGACTGCTCTAACTCAAGCAGTCGGTATTTATTGTCGCTCAGCCTAGCGGCATTGAGGTTTGTGACACGATCATCCAGATCGCTCGCGTACTGTTTAACGGTCGACACGCCCTGATCCATCAGCCCGGATACTTCTTTGGAGTATTCCTCAATCGCAGCCTTGACCTCCTCGGTCAAGGCTTGCTTATTGAGCTTATCAAGGGCATTGAAGAGGACGTCCATGTCCTCATTCTCTAATGCGATGGGCACCCCTGTGAGTACATTCAGCATGTATTCATCGGTCAGACTGATTTCTTTGCGCAAGCCTAGAAGTTCGTCTTTCAAAACAGGGAGATAAATAGTACCCAGCGCAATGACATGATGATCAATTTCAGCCCTGCTGGTGCGGATGATGTTCAGGTCGGGGTGAGGAAGTTGATAAGGTGTATCTAACAGGTGAACAGTCATAAAATTCTCTATTGAATAGGGGGTCGAAGGGTGTAGCAATGGCAGCCATAGACCGCGCAGGGCAATACGGGTTAACGTTCAGCAGTTACATTATTAAAGGCGGTCAGTAAGTCCTGCGCCTGTTTCCGTATACTGATCCAGCTTGAGATGATGCTCTCGAGGCGGGTCACGAAAATCACCAGGTAGGTGGCGTCGGTAATACCTTCCAACTTCCGATACGAGGAATCGATATACCCCTGAATCAACCCCCACATGCTCTCAAGACTGGACGCACTGCCTGAAGCACCATCGATTCGAATTTTCAAATCCTGAAGGCTGGTTTCGAAGCCGACAAGGGAGCTTAGCAAGGTGTTGCGGGCGGAAATCTGCTGCTCCAACGCTTGCTTTTGAGTTATTAATTGGTCTTTCTCTGCGGCCGTTGCCGCCGCCTTGGGCCCATAAATCGAAGCACTGATTGCAAAACCGACCGGCCCCCACCAAATCCCCAACCATTTATAGTCGGAGTAAGACTCGTAGGTGGCCAGTTTTTCGGCAATGAGCAGGTTAATGATGTCGACCTCTGCCGTAAGCCTGGCTATTTCTTTGTCATTTCCGTTACTGGCACACAACGCAATCTTTAAACCCACCGCTGGGGCGATGCGGTCCTTCAACATATCTTTGAAATCGGAAATTTTTGAATTCAGGTCGGTGGCAGTTTTACTGTGATGATCGAGGGTGGTTCTCAAGTCATCAACCAAAGCCAGCAAGGCCGGCATTTTTTTCTTGTCACCGTCGCCCAGGCTCACTTCAGGAAGTTTATCGATCTCTTCGGGCGTCAGATCACCCACCTTACCGAGCGTAGACTGGTAACTTTCCAAGCCTTTGACAAAGGCCGTTATTGCACCACCGCTGCTTTCCAGGTCTTCCGAAAAAACGACCAGACTGGTGCCAACGGTCTTCATGCCCATTTCAATAGTCGACCAGCTTTCAGCGTGTTCTTTTATGTCCTGATAAAGAACTTGCATATCACGCGGCTCAAGACCGGGGATATCAATTTTTTCATAGCCTAATAGCTGCTGAACCTGAGCAAGCTCAGCGGGAAGTTCAAGACCCGTCTCAACGTATCTTTTTATCCGCCGGACATCTTCGTTAGTGATCAATAACCCGGGGGACCGGACAACATCTGAATGATTGCCGGAAGCCGCCATCATAAGACGTTCGCTGACCGTGCCTACTTCTTCAGCGGACACTTCCGCCGCACTTGAATTGAGCATAATCGAATCCTTGATTATTGGGGGATGGCGTTTTTAAACGCTCAGCCAAAAAGTAGCAGAGCACACACCCAATAAACAGTTAACGGAATCGACACACCCTGTAGGAATATAACGCCACACACTGACCGCTTTCTAATCGGCACAAAAAAGGCCCATGATCGCTCATGGGCCTTTTGCGTTACGCGCTCAACAATTACACGTAGTAAGACTTCAATGGCGGAAAGCCATTGAACTCAACTGCGCTGTAGCTGGTGGTGTACGCGCCGGTGGACAACCAGTACAAGCGGTCGCCGATAGCCAGATTCAGTGGCAGGCCATACTTGTAGTTCTCGTACATGATGTCGGCGCTGTCGCAGGTTGGGCCCGCGATGACCACTTCTTCCATCTCGCCTTTCTTCTCGGTCCAGATCGGAAACTTGATGGCTTCGTCCATGGTTTCGATCAGGCCGGAGAATTTGCCCACGTCCGTGTACACCCATCGCTCTACGGCGGTACGCGATTTACGTGCAACCAGTACCACTTCGCTGACCAGGATACCGGCGTTGGCAATCAACGAACGGCCTGGCTCAAGAATGATTTCCGGCAAATCGTCGCCGAAGTCTTCCTTGAGGAAGCGGATGATTTCTTCAGCGTAGGTTTCCAGGCTGTTGGTACGGGTGATGTAGTTGGCCGGGAAGCCGCCACCCATGTTGATCAGCTTGAGAACGATGCCGTCTTCTTCTTTCAAACGCTCGAAGATCACTTTGACCTTGGCGATCGCTGCGTCCCACACACTGATGTCACGCTGCTGCGAACCTACGTGGAACGAGATGCCGTAAGGCACCAGGCCCAGTTCACGCGCGAGGATCAGCAGGTCCATGGCCATGTCGGTCTGGCAACCGAACTTGCGGGACAATGGCCAGTCAGCCGTGGTCGAGCCTTCGGTGAGAATGCGCACATAGACTTTCGAACCCGGCGCAGCCTTGGCAATGTTGCGCAGGTCGGCTTCAGAGTCGGTGGCATACAGACGCACGCCCTTCTCGTAGAAGTAGCGAATGTCTTTGGATTTCTTGATGGTGTTGCCGTAGCTGATCAGGTCCGGGCCAACGCCCTGATTCATGACCTTGTCCAGCTCGTAGATCGAAGCGATATCGAAGTTCGAACCCTTGCTTTTGAGCAGGTCGATGATTTCCACCGCCGGGTTGGCTTTGACCGCGTAGTAGATCTTGGCGAAATCGAAGCCTGCGCGCAGGTCGTCGTAGGCCTTGCTGATCATCTGGGTATCAATGACCACGAACGGGGTTTCATGCTTGTCGGCGAACGCCTTCATTTTGTTGAAGGTTTCGCGCTCAAAATAGTCTTCGACCTGGATCGGCATGCTGGGAACTCCTACTGGCAAACTAAATTAATCAATGGGTGCAAATGAACGTCCTCCGTGTGTATCCCCACTTTGGTTCGCCTACTTCCCAAGGCATGTCCGCCGAAAGCAAAAAAGGTCAACCGGGCCCTGCGGGCGTCTGGGTGACCTTGCTGTCTCGTCGTCAGTACTTGAGCCGGATGGATCGTTTCCAGCATGGACGTTCGGCGCGAACTTTAGGACTTGAGGGGCTTGAGATCAACAAAAAATGTCGCGTTTTTACACACGTCCGTCGCCAGGCAAGGATCACTGACGTATGTAACCGACCGATGTGACAGCCAGATGTTCCCCGAGCGAGGATTTTCAGGGGAGCCGCGTCGCTCAAAATCGCGGGCAAGCGCGATCCGTTGCAGGAGCGCGCTTGCCCGCGATGGCATCCGATCAGACCGCAGCGGCCTGCTCAGCCAACTCCGCAGGCGAGGTGATGCTGGTTTTGCCGCCCTTCGAACGGCCCGAGCTCAGGTACTCGGCAATCGACTCCTGGGTGACTTCCCCGAGGAAGACCCGCTCGGCGTCCATCACCGGCAACCATGACCGATTGAACTCGTACATGCGCGACAGTAGGATGCGCAAGTGTTCGTCGAACGCTGCGGTAGCATTAAATTCGCGCAGGTACTGTGCGCAGGTGCCTTGCTGACGGTGCAGGTCACGGCGGCGAACATAGCCCAGGCCTTTGTTATCGGCATCGGTGACGACCACGTAGCGGCGGTCGAGTTCGTCCATCAATTCCAGCGCTTCGCCGACCGGGGTTTCCGGGCTGACGGATGGCGCGTTGTCGGCAGCATCTTCGGCGCGGACCAACAGCAGGCGTTTGAGCGTGCTGTCCTGACCCACGAAGTTGCTGACGAAATCGTCCGCAGGGTGCGCGAGCAAGGTGTCGGGATGATCGAACTGAATCAGCTTGCCACCACGGAAGATCGCGATTTTGTCGCCCAGCTTGATGGCTTCGTCGATGTCGTGGCTGACCATGATCACGGTCTTGTTCAGCGCCCGTTGCATCTCAAAGAACTCGTTCTGGATCATTTCACGGTTGATCGGGTCGACCGCGCCGAAGGGTTCGTCCATCAGCAACAACGGGGCATCGGCCGCCAGCGCACGAATCACGCCGATCCGCTGTTGCTGACCGCCGGACAACTCACGTGGGTAGCGACTCAGGTACTGCTTGGGCTCAAGTTTGATCATGCTCATCAACTCGCGGGCGCGGTCGTGGCACTTCTGCTTGTCCCAGCCCAGCAAACGCGGAACGATGGTGATGTTTTCTTCGATAGTCATGTTCGGGAACAGACCAATCTGCTGAATCACGTAGCCGATATTGCGACGCAGGGTCACCGCATCCAGGTCGGCGGTGTCTTCGCCGTTGATCAGGACTTTGCCTGAGGTCGGCATGATCAGCCGATTGATCATTTTCAGCGTGGTGCTCTTGCCGCACCCCGAGGGCCCGAGGAATACACATATCTCGCCTTCGTTGACGGTCAGGCTCACGGCATCCACGGCGGTGACGTCTTTGCCATTGGTGTGAAACGTCTTGGTCAGGTTTTGAAGTTCGATCATTTGCTTTGGATTCATCATTTCAATAGACCTTTTGGAGTCAGCGTGCGTTGCAACCATTGCAGAAGCAGGTCGGCGAAGATGGCCAGAAGACTGACCAGTACGGCGCCGACGATCAGCATCGACATGTCGCTGCGGCTGATTGAAGCGAGAATAAGTACACCCAGACCGCCGGCACCGATGGTCGCGGCGATGGTCATGACGCCAATGTTCATCACCACGGCAGTGCGCACCCCGGCGAGAATCACTGGCACGGCGATGGGCAATTCGACCATGCGCAGGCGCTGACCGAAGGTCATGCCGATGCCTTTGGCCGCTTCGCGAATGCCCGGTTCGACACCTGTGAGTGCCAGGTAGGTGTTACGCATGATCGGTAGCAGCGAGTACAGAAACACGGCGGTGATTGCCGGCATCGGCCCCAGGCCCTGACCGAACTTCGAATAGAACGGCAGCAACAAGCCGAACAGGGCAATCGAGGGCACGGTGAGCAGCACCGTGGCGCTGGCTTGCAGCGGACCGGCCAGTGCCGGAAAACGTGTCATTAATATGCCCAACGGGACGCCCACCACGATGGCCAGGGTCACGGCGATCCCGACCAGCGTGATGTGCTGCCAGGTCAGGTGCAGGACCAGCGGCCAGTCCAGGTGGGAGAAGGTGCTGAAGATATTCATTGCTTCTCCTTATTGTCTTGGGAGACAGGCTGCAGTGGGTGCTCGCGCAGGAAATCCGCGGCAACAACGGAGGGGCTGTCGTGATCGACATCGACCCGCGCATTGAGCGCGCGCATGGTGGTGTCATCCAGCAGTTCGGCCAGCGGCTTGAGCTGCGCGGCGAGGTCCGGATGAGCGTCCAGGTATTCCTGGCGAATCACCGGTGCAGCGGTGTAGTCCGGGAAGTAATGCTTGTCGTCTTCGAGCAGCTTGAGCTGGAACGCGTTCAGGCGTCCGTCCGTGGTGTAGACCAACCCGGCGAAGACCTGGCCGTTACGCAGCGCGGTGTAGACCAGCCCGGCATCCATCTGGCGGATGCTCTCGCGGTTCAGGTTCATGTCGTATTGCTTGACCATCCCGAGCAAACCGTCGGAACGGTTAGCGAACTCGGTGTCCAGCGCAACGATGTGCTTGTCTTTCACTTCGTCTTTCAGGACGCGGCTCAGGTCGCTGATGGTGTTGATCTGCGGATACTGGTCAGCGACTTTTTTCGGCAACGCCAGCGCGTAGGTGTTGCTGAATTTCGACGGCGAGAGCCAGACCAGCCCCTTCTTCGCGTCCAGCGTTTTGACCCGTTCAAAGGTCTGCGCGCTATCGAGTTTTTCGTCGACATGGTTGTAATTCACCAGGGACACCCCGGTGTACTCCCAGATCAAATCCAGTTGCCCGCTTTCTTGCGCGCTGCGCGCCAGATTGCTACCCAGGCCTCCGGTCACTTTGACGTCGTAGCCATTGGTGCGCAAATACTGCGCGGTGAGTTCCGCCAGGATTGTTTGCTCGGTGAACACTCGGGCGCCGACGCGGATTACCGGTTTTTCAGCCGCCTGGGCAAATCCCGAGAGCAGCAAGGCAAAGCCTATAAATAAGCATGATCTTTTCATTGGAATTCCTTTCAATCAGCGGGTCAGACCGCGTTCCAGCCAGAGTCGGCTCGCCAGTGTCACCACGCCATCAAGCAGCAGTGCGAGCAAGGCGGTACACGCTGCGCCGAGCAGCAGCTGCGGCTGATTGTTCAAGGCGATGCCGGGGAAAATCAGACTGCCCAGGCTGTTGGCGCCAATCAGAAAGGCCAGCGGGGCCGTCCCGACATTGATCGCCAAGGCCACCCGCACACCACCGACGATAATCGGCACGGCATTCGGCAATTCGACACGCAACAGCACCTGGGTGGGTGTCATGCCGATGCCGACGGCGGCTTCCTTGAGTGAACCCTGAACATTTTTCAGGCCTTCATAGGTGTTGCGCACGATGGGCAACAATGAGGCGAGGAACAGTGCGAAGATGGCCGGTCCGCTGCCAATCCCGAGAATCCCAAGGGCAATGGCCAGCACGGCGAGAGGTGGGACGGTGTTACCAATATTGAATATCTGCATGAAGCGTTCGGCGCGGCCAACCATGTTCGGTCGGCTGAGGGCAATGCCAGCCGGGATTCCGACCACCAGAGCCGCCAACATTGAAACCATCACCAGAATCAAATGGGCTTGCAGATAGAACAACAGATCGTCTTGGTACTGTTCGATGGTACTGATGCCGATCCAGTGGATCAGCAGGGCCAGAAATGCGATGACAACCGCACCTCCCAATAGCCCCTTGCCATAGCGATTAGCCACAGGCGGACTCCTTATTTCAGTCGGCAAACGCGTTGCAAGGCCGGCCAATACTGGCAGCACACAAACGTTCGCGAAGAGCAGCGGGTGGGTCGCCGGTAAGGGTTTAACCTCGGCGAAAACACAAGCCATAAGCGCAGCTTCGTCAAGCTAACTTGCTGAATTTTCAGCCCCTGACGTTGGCTGTAACAGGGGAGTGGACGTCTCCACAGCCTGAAAGGTTCCCACGAAAGACACTATTTCGCCACCTTTGATCGACTGAGCGGTTCGGTTATTGCATCAATTTGGGCTATAATCGGCGCCCTTTTTTGAATCACCTGCCAGGCGATTTCCCATGACCAACCAGGCCGCCGAAGTCGCGAAACGCCGCACTTTCGCCATTATTTCCCACCCGGATGCGGGTAAGACCACCATCACTGAAAAGTTGCTGTTGATGGGTAAGGCCATTGCTATCGCCGGCACGGTGAAGTCACGTAAATCCGACCGCCACGCGACGTCCGACTGGATGGAGATGGAGAAACAGCGCGGGATTTCCATCACCACATCGGTCATGCAGTTCCCGTATCGCGATCACATGATCAACCTGCTCGACACCCCGGGCCACGAAGACTTCTCCGAAGACACCTACCGCACCCTGACGGCAGTGGACTCGGCATTGATGGTGCTCGATGGCGGTAAAGGCGTCGAACCACGGACCATTGCGTTGATGGATGTCTGCCGTTTGCGCGACACCCCTATCATCAGCTTTATCAACAAACTCGACCGCGACATCCGCGACCCGATCGAACTGCTCGACGAAATCGAAGCCGTCCTGAAGATCAAGGCCGCGCCGATCACCTGGCCCATTGGTTGCTACCGCGACTTCAAGGGCGTGTACCACCTGGCCGACGACTACATCATTGTCTACACCGCCGGTCACGGTCATGAGCGTACCGACGTCAAGATCATCGAAAAGCTTGATTCGGATGAAGCCCGCGCCCACTTGGGTGATGAGTACAAACGCTTCGTCGATCAGCTGGAACTGGTGCAGGGCGCCTGCCACACGTTCAATCAGCAGGAGTTCCTCGACGGCCAGTTGACCCCGGTGTTCTTCGGTACCGCGCTGGGTAACTTCGGTGTCGATCACGTACTGGACGCTGTTGTGAACTGGGCACCCAAGCCGTTGGCCCGGGTTGCCAACGAGCGCACAGTAGAACCGAACGAGGAAAAATTCAGCGGTTTCGTGTTCAAGATTCAAGCGAACATGGACCCTAAGCACCGTGACCGTATCGCTTTCATGCGTATCTGTTCGGGTCGCTATGACAAAGGCATGAAGATGCGCCACGTGCGTCTGGGTAAAGAAGTGCGGATCGGCGACGCGCTGACGTTCTTCTCCTCCGAGCGTGAGCAACTGGAAGAAGCCTACGCAGGCGACATCATCGGCCTGCACAACCACGGCACGATCCAGATTGGTGACACCTTCACCGAAGGCGAGAACCTGGGCTTCACCGGCATCCCGCACTTCGCACCGGAACTGTTCCGCCGCGTACGCCTGAAGGACCCGCTCAAGTCCAAGCAATTGCGTCAGGGCTTGCAGCAACTGGCCGAAGAAGGCGCCACGCAGGTGTTCTTCCCGACGCGCAGCAACGACATCATCCTTGGCGCCGTGGGCGTTCTGCAGTTCGATGTGGTTGCCAGCCGCCTGAAGGAAGAATACAAGGTCGAGTGCGCCTACGAGCCGATCACCGTGTGGTCAGCCCGCTGGATTGAATGCAGCGACAAGAAGAAGCTCGAAGAATTCCAGATCAAGGCCGTGGAAAACCTTGCAGTCGATGGCGGTGGTCACCTGACCTACCTGGCACCGACCCGGGTCAACCTGGCCCTGATGGAAGAGCGCTGGCCTGATGTGAAATTCCGCGCAACGCGCGAGCATCACTGATAACCAGTAACCCCTGTGCAGGCGTGAGCGGGAGACGCCTGTCTCTTGATGAAAGCAGTCGTCCTTCAGGCGACTGCTTTCACGCCGCATACCCCGCCAGTTTTTTCTGAATAAAATCCAGAAAGCATTGAATACGCAGCGCCAACTGCGAATTTCGGTAATACACCGCATGGATCGGTTGCCGATAGCCGCTGTTGGCTTCCGGCAGGACCACCACCAGTTGCCCGAGGCGGATATCTTCGTGGGTCATGAAGTGGGAAAGGCAGACAATGCCCTCCCCGGCCAGCGCCAACTGGCGTAAGGTCTCGCCGCTGGAGGCGGACATCGAGGGCTGGATCTGCAATCGATCACCCTCTGCGTGACGCAACGGCCAATGGTTCAGGCTTTCTGTCTGGGTAAAGCCGAGCAAGGCATGGCTTGCCAGCGCTTCAACCGTGGCCGGAGTGCCGTGCTGCTTCAGGTAGGCGGGGCTGGCAAGAATGTTCAGCGGGCTGCTGCCCAATGAGCGCGCATGCAGCGTCGAATCGGTCAGGGTGCCAATGCGAATCGCCACATCAGTGCTTTGTTCAAGCAAGTCGATGATCAGGTCGTTGCTGTTCAGCTCCAGCAGAATGTCCGGGTACAGCCTGCGGAACTCGGCAACGTAAGGCACCACCGCATGCAGCATGAATGGCGACGCAGCATTGATCCGTAAACGCCCGGAGGGCACGTGCTGGCGCAGGGACAAGCGCTCTTCAAGCTCCTCCATCTGCGCCAGAATCTGCTTGGCTTTTTCGAGGAAGAACTTGCCCTCTTCTGTCAGGTCCATGCGCCGCGTGGTGCGATTGATCAGGGTGGTTTCCAGCTTCGCCTCAAGCCGCGACAAGGTCCTGCTGATCGCCGAAGGGGTTTGCCCCACGTGTTCGGCAGCGGCAGAAATCGAGCCGCTTTCAATCACCGAAACGAATACCTGCAACTCATCTGATCTGGCTTTCACTGTTGTCTTCCGTTCAAAACTGGCTAGATATTAGCGCTGTTTTCAGCAAAAAAGATCACGTGCGCCTGCCGGGTGGTGATTGCGGACAAACCTGCTTCTACACCGTGCGAGCGATCGCGCTTCAGAGACCAAACACTGTGGCTAGATGCTGCTCGTAACGCGCAACATCCGCCTCAATGGCCGGGACTTTCATCACGTCGACAGAGAGGAACGTCGACAGCGCTGTCAGGCCCAAAAACGCGTTGGCTTTATGGAAAGGAAAATAAACCGCGTCCACGCCTTTCCCTTCGAAAAAATCGCTCGGGTCATCGAATGCTTGCTGCGGCGCGTTCCAGGTCGCGGAAATCATGTACTGCTTACCCTGCAATAAACCACCGCTGCCGTATTTCTGCGTCGCGTCGGAACGGGTCCGACCGTCGTTGGCGTAAAGGCTGCCATGACCTTCGGTGAACACTTCATCGACGTACTTCTTCACGGTCCACGGTGCGCCCATCCACCAGCCCGGCATCTGGTAAATGATCACATCGGCCCAGAGGAATTTGGCCACTTCTTCGGCCACGTCATAGCCAGCATCGATTTGGGTTTCTTTGACATCAAATCCGGAGCGATCAAGGAAGGCCAGCGCCGCGTTGTGCAAGGTGGCGTTATACAAACCTTCGGAGTGAGCGAATTTTTTGCCGCCGTTCAATAACAGAATTTTTTTCATGGGTATCTCATCAGTATTCAATGGCAAGCCGCAGTGCCGACGCGCTTGATTGAGGAGGTTATAAATTGACTGACGGCAGAATACCGATGGGACCGCGAATGAATAAGCCGCAGCCGGGCAAAATACTTTTGATTCCAGCGCACGAATAGCGCTCAGATTATTGCCGCAGGGTTTTAATGCATCGAGTGCGGGCTCCGCGCTTCTGGATAGCTCAGTGTCGAGCACAGACAATTGCCCCTGACATAACCACCCTATGGTGTCCGAGCGCGGCCTGCACCGTCTGACAACCGCGCCCCTACCTTTGGAGTTGTCATGTCTGCGCCTATTACCGTTCTTCGCGATACTCATCCCCTGCCCGTGCTCGACGCCTGCAAATGGGAAAAGCTCGAAGGTGACCCGCACACCGTCAACCTCAACGCATACACCTCCGAGGATGGCAGCAAGATCATGGGCACCTGGATCTGCACGCCGGGCAAATGGCGAGTGGACTACGTGAAGTGGGAGTACTGTCATTTCCAGGAAGGCTACTGCATCATCACCCCTGACGGCATGGCGCCGATCCACCTGCGTGCGGGCGATATTTTTGTTGTTGAACCTGGAATGAAGGGAACGTGGGAAGTGGTCGAAACCGTGCGTAAGTATTTCGTTTTTGCTTGAACAGCCCTTTATTTATCAGCGCGGCATAAAATAACGGACAGCTCGACGACTCGAGTTGTCCGTTATTTTGTGCGGGAGACGCTTTACTCAGCCTTGCGATACGACTCGATAATCGCCGAGAAATCCTTGCCGCCTTCGCCGCGCAAGCTCATCGCCTGGTACAGCTGTTGTGCCACCGCGCCGAGAATCACCGGCTGATGGGCGACCCGTGCGGCTTCGGTCGCCAAGCCCAAATCCTTGAGCATCAGTTCCGCCCCGAAGCCGCCGGTGTAGCCACGCGAAGCTGGCGCGGTTTCGACGATGCCCGGCCATGGGTTGTAGACTTCGGAACTCCAGCAACGCCCGGTGGAGCTGTTGATGATGCCGGCCAGAACGCCGGTATCGATCCCCAGCGAATTGCCCAGGGCCATGGCTTCGGCCACGCCGATCATGGAAATCCCCAGCAGCATGTTGTTGCAGATTTTGGCGATCTGCCCGGTGCCGACGTCGCCGCAGTGGACGATATTCTTGCCCATCTGCGCCAATACCGGTTTCAGTACTTCGAAGTGTTCTGCGCTGGCGCCAACCATAAAGGTCAGGGTCCCGGCTTGCGCACCGCCGGTGCCACCGGAAACAGGGGCATCACCCAGCACCACGCCTTGTTTGGCCGCAGTCGCCGCGACATCACGGATGGTCTGTGGATCAATGGTGCTGCAATCCACTGCGGGCACCCCTTGGGCGATGCCGGCCAACACGCCGTCTTCATTCAAGTACACGCTGCGCACATGTGCGGCAGCCGGCAGCATGGTGATGACCAGCTCACTGCCCTGCGCCGCATCCTTGGGCGAGGCGCTGATGTGACCACCCAGTGCGGCGAGCTCGGCCAGCACTGTCTGGTTGAGGTCAAACAGATTCAGCTGATGACCGGCCTTGATCAAGTTGCGGGCCATGGGCGCGCCCATGTTACCGAGGCCGATAAATGCAATTTTCATAATCGTTCTCCTGTCAGGCGACTTAGCGCAGGTTAATCGTGGTGTTCACGCCATCGTTCACGCTGTCATCGTCAAACCAGCGGCTGGTGACGGTTTTGGTCTGAGTGTAGAACTGCACGACTTGCTTGCCGTACGGACCCAGATCACCGAGTTTCGAACCACGCGAGCCGGTGAAGCTGAAGGATGGGACAGGCACCGGGATCGGAATGTTGATACCCACTTGGCCGACATCGATCTCACTCTGGAACTTGCGCGCCGCCGCCCCGCTTTGGGTAAACAGGCCTGTGCCGTTGCCGTACGGATTGGCGTTGACCAGGGCAATCGCCTGATCGAGGGTATCGACTTCCATCACGACCAGTACCGGGCCGAAGATCTCCTGGGTGTAGATCTGCATCTCGGTGGTCACACCCGAGAACAAGGTTGGGCCTATGAAGTTACCGTCTTCAAACCCGGGTACCGAGACGTTGCGACCATCCAGCTCCAGCTTGGCGCCTTCGCGGATACCGCTTTCGATCAGGCCCAACACACGTTCCTTGGCCCGCTTGGAAATCACCGGACCGACATCAGTACCCGCTTCGCTACCGGCGTTGACCTTGAGTTTCTGCGCCAGCGCCTTGAGGTCTGGCAGCCATTGTTTTGCCGCGCCCACCAACACCACCACAGACGTCGCCATGCAGCGCTGACCGGCGGCACCGAAGCCGGCACCGACCAATGCATTCAAGGTCTGCTCGCGATTGGCATCGGGCAGCACCACCGCATGGTTTTTCGCGCCCATCATCGATTGCACGCGTTTGCCGTGCTGACCAGCAAGGTTGTAAACGTGAGTACCCACAGCGGTTGAACCCACGAAGGACACGGCCTTGATCTCTTTGTGGGTACAGATCCCGTCCACCACTTGCTTGCCGCCGTGGACCACGTTGAGCACACCGGCTGGCACGCCCGCCTCGACGGCCAGTTCCACCAACAGCATGGTCGACAGCGGGTCTTGTTCGGACGGCTTGAGCACGAAGGTGTTACCGCAGGCGATGGCCATCGGGAACATCCACAGTGGGATCATTGCCGGAAAGTTGAAAGGCGTGATCCCAGCGCAGACACCGATCGGTTGACGCAGGGTGTAGGTATCTACGCCACCTGCGACGTTTTCAGAGAATTCACCCATCTGCAAAGTCCCGATGGAGCACGCGTGTTCGACCACTTCCAGACCACGAAAAATGTCGCCTTCCGCATCGGCAATGGTCTTGCCCTGTTCTGCACTCAACACCACCGCGATGCGTTTCGAGTGTTCGCGGATCAACGCCTGGAGCTTGAGCATGATGCGCATCCGTGCGCCTACCGGGGTGAGGCGCCAGGTCTTGAAGGCTTGCTCGGCGGCCGCAACCGCAGCATTCAATTCAGACTCGGTGGCGAAGGGAACTTGCGCCAGTACTTCCTGAGTCGCCGGATTGACGATGTCGTGCCATTCGTTGGTCTGCGAATCGACCCATTCACCCCCGATCAGCAGTTTGACGCGGGCCACGGCAGTGTCGTTTTTATTGATGGACGGATTGAGCGAAGCGTTCATTGGAGTTCTCCTGGATTCGAGCGGCCCGATGCGGGCGGCAAAAAAAGTCAAAGCAAACGGCGGCTATAAAGCCCTGTGCCGTGCCGGGTCAGGCTTCATCAGGGCGGTGCAGAACAGCGCTACCACGCCCATGCCGATCAGATAAACGATGACGTAATGAGGGCTACCATCAGCGTAGGCCAACAATTTGGTGGCGATCATTGGCGCGAAACCGCCCCCCAGGACGCCGGCCAGTTGCACCGACACCGAGATGCCGCTGTAGCGAATTTCTGCAGGGAATTGCCGGGCGAACAACAGCGATTCAGGCGCATACAAAATCGGAAACACTACGCCGACCGCCAGTACCATGGCCCACCAGACCAGCAGTGGCTCGCGGGTTTCGAGCATGGCGAAGAACGGGTAGACGAAAGCGCAAAGCAGCAACAGCCCGGCGAAGTACAAGCGACGTTGCCCGACCTTGTCGGACAGGTGCCCGCACAGTGGCATGGTGATCAGTGACAGGGCCGCGCCAGCCGTGATGGCGTTTAGCACATCGCCACGCGGGATCTGCAACTGGTTGGCCGCGTAGGCCAGGGCGAAGGTCACCGACATATAGAACCAGGCGTTTTCTGCCGTGCGGGCACCGATGATGGTCAGGGTTTCGCGCGGATGATTGCGCAGCACCTGAAACAGCGGGATTTTGACCGCAATGTTCTGCTTTTTCATTTTTTCGAAGTCCGGTGATTCCGGGACTTTCAGACGAATCACCCAGCCGACGCCGAGCAGCACGATGCTGGCGATGAACGGCAGGCGCCAACCCCAACTGAGCATGTCCGCTTCGGGCAATTTGGCAACCAGGCCCATGGCCAGCGATGCCAACACCAGACCGGCACCCACACCGGTTTGCGGCAAGCTGCCGTAAAAGCCTTTCTTGCCTTCGGGTGCATGCTCAACGGCCATCAACACCGCCCCGCCCCACTCGCCGCCAACCGCCATGCCCTGGAGGAAGCGCATGACCACCAGAATCAACGCGGCCCAGTAGCCGATCTGATCATAGGTGGGGATCAGGCCGATGATGATGGTCGGTATCCCCATCATCAGCAGCGTCAGCAACAGCATCGACTTACGCCCGATACGGTCACCGAAGTGGCCGAAAATCACGCCGCCCAATGGCCGGCCGAGAAAACCCACGGCATAGGTAGCGAAGGCTGCCAATACACCGGTGATCGGGTCCAGAGCGGGAAAGAAAATCTTGTTGAAGATGAGCGCGGCAGCCGTGCCGTAGAGGAAAAAGTCGTACCACTCGATGGTCGTACCGGCCATGCTCGCCATACCGGCAAGCCGATAGGGTTTGGCCTTTTTCGCAGGGTTGGCACCGAGTGCGCCAGCGTCCGCCGTTGTAGCGTTCTTCATAAACTCCTCCGCTTATTATTTTTGTGCAGGGTGTTATGGCATGTGGGTGTTGCCTGGGATGTGGCTCGCGACCTTGCGGGTCTTGCTCCTGAACCGCTGATCAAGAAGTTGGTCATGGCCGTGTTTTGGAGTATAGATGTGCAAACTTCTAATAAGAACGCTCATAAAAGCCGGATCAATATGCAAAAAAACATCACCTCCTTGAACCTGCTCAATTGGGACGACCTGAAGTTTTTCCTTGAGGTCGCCCGCACCCGCAAAGCCAGCACCGCGGCCAAGCGCCTGGCGGTGGACTACACGACGGTGTCCCGACGGATCAATTCGCTGGAAGGATCGTTGGGGACATTACTGTTCGAGAAATCGCGCACGACCGGTTTTATCCTGACGCCCGAAGGCCAACGCTTGCTCGGTTATGCCGAGTCGATCGAAAGTACGCTGCACCTTGCCTGCGAGCAGGTGTCCGGGTCGGGAGTGGCCTTGTCCGGCCATGTCCGCATGGGTTGCACCGAAGGGTTTGGCAGCTTTTTCATCACGCCACAGCTGACGCACTTTCTCGACGCGTACCCGGCTATTTCGGTGGATATCCTGCCGCTGCCGCACTTCATCAGCCTGTCCAAGCGCGAAGCCGACATCGTCATTGCTCTGGAGCGCCCCGAACATGGGCCGTATGTCTGCTGCAAGCTGTGCGACTACAGCCTGCGGCTATACGCCACCCAGGAATACCTCGACCGCCATCCGCCGATTCAACGCAGTACGGATCTGACCAACCATCAGTTCATCAGTTACGTCGACGACCTGGCCTTCAGCTCGGAGCTGCTGTATCTAAGCAATCTACTCCCCGGCGCCAACGCGCACCTGCGCAGCACCAGCGTTATTGCCCAGTATGTGGCGGCGCTGCAAGGTCGGTCACTGGCAATCCTGCCGTGCTTCCTGGCAGCACAAGACCCGCGCTTGCTGCCGGTGCTGGAGAGCGAAGTGAAGATCACACGACAATTCTGGATGTACTGCAGAGAGGACCTGAGGAAGCTCAAGCGGATCACCCTGTTGTGGGATTACATCCGGACAGTGACCGAGAAAAACAGCCAGCTTTTGCTGGGCGAAACCAAGGAAATGCTGTTTGCGGACCCGCCAGATGAACAGTAACCCCATGTAGGAGCGGGCTTGCCCGCGATAAGCCGGGGGTCGCGGCGGATCGCGGGCAAGCCCGCTCCTACAGTTGATCCGTGTCTAGATAGTTTAGAAATCTCTGAACTATGGATTTGAGCTTTCCTATTCTTTCCGCTCCCGCGCCGCCCCTAAGATCCATCCCACCAAGGGACCGGATACCCAGAGATTCGGCCCAAAGATTACCCCTTCGCTACTGCCCATCGTTGCCGGCCCGGCTTATGCCGTCGTCGCGCTGTGCCGTAGCCCGAGGAATCTTTGAGGTCGTCGATGAAACTGGATATTTTCCGCACACTCTGGGGCTATACCGCGAGTAAAACCCAAGCGCTGGAAGAGCTGCTGGACGCTGGTTTCGACGGTATGGAAGCGCGTCTGCCGCTGGAAGCCAGCGAGCGTGCAGAATTCTCGGCGTTTCTAAGGGCCAACCAACTCGGCTATATCAGCACCGTTTTCACCGCCTACAACGTCTTGCCCGAACAGGCGGCACCGGTCGCTGAACACGTGGTCGACCTGGACAAAAAACTCGCCTGGGCCGCCGAACTGTCGCCGCGCTTCGTCAATGTGCTTGCCGGCAACGACCGCTGGCAGTTGCCACAGCAGGTCGACTTTTTCGGTCAGGCGCTGGAGCTGGCACGCAAACACGGTCAAGTGTGCAGCTTCGAAACCCATCGCTCGCGCTCGTTGTTCAATCCGTGGATCACCCTCGAACTGATCCGCCAACTGCCTGATCTGTTGTTCACCAGCGACATCAGCCATTGGATCGTCACCTGCGAGCGCCTGCTCAACGACCCCGAGGATGACCTCAGCGCGTTCGTCGATCGCGTGCATCACATTCAAGCCCGGGTCGGCTATGACCAGGGGCCACAGGTCCCGCACCCGGCCGCGCCGGAATACGCCAAAGAGCTGGCCTTCCATCAACAGCATTGGGAAGCGATCTGGTGCTCGCAAAAAAGACGCGGCTATCAGGTCAGCACTCTGACCCCGGAATTCGGCGCCGACGGTTACTTGCATCACCTGCCCTTCACCAACGTACCCGTGGCCGATCTGTGGTCGCTGAACGTGTGGATGGGCCAGACCGAGCGCGAGCACTTCCAGCGTTTCACTCAATCGACTTGTCTTTGAAGGAGCGTTTTCGTTATGCCTGATTTCTCCGAAACCACGGCACCCTCGGTCGCTGCCAACTTCAGCAGCATCCCCGTGGTGGACATTGCCGGGTTGTTCAGTGCCGACCTCGCCCAGCGTCAGGCCGTCGCCGCAGCGCTCGGTGCCGCCGCCCGCGAGGTCGGTTTCCTGTACATCAAGAACCACGGCATCGACGCGCAGTTGATCACCGGTCTGTATCAAGCGGCCAAGGATTTTTTCGACCAGTCCTTCGACACCAAGATGCAGCACTACATTGGCACCTCAAAGACCCATAAAGGCTTCGTGCCCGAAGGTGAAGAGGTTTACGCCAAGGGCAAGCCCGACCATAAAGAAGCCTTCGACATCGGCTTCGAAGTGCCCGCCGATGACCCATTGGTGCTGGCCTACACGCCGCTGCTGGGGCCCAACGAGTGGCCGCTGCTGCCCGGTTTCAAAGCGGCAGTGCAAGCCTATTACGCCGCAATTTTCGCGCTCGGCCGCAGGCTGTTCGGTGGCTTCGCCCTGGCATTGGGCCTGGAAGAAGACTGCTTCGATGCGATGGTCACGCGCCCACCGTCCAAGCTGCGGCTGATCCATTACCCGTTCGACGACGCTGCGCAGGACGCGCCCGGTATTGGTGCACACACCGATTACGAGTGCTTCACAATATTGCTTGCCGACAAGCCGGGTCTGGAAGTCATGAACGATCAGGGCCTGTGGATTGATGCGCCGCCCATTGAGGGCGCCTTTGTGGTCAACATCGGCGACATGCTCGAGGTCATGACCGCTGGTACGTTCGTTGCTACGGCTCATCGTGTCAGAACGGTGAGTGAGGAGCGTTACTCCTTCCCGCTGTTCTACGCCTGCGACTTCCACACCCAGATCAAGCCGCTGCCCAGCTTCGCTCAGGCCGGCAAAGACTACGAGGAAATCGCCATCGGTGAACACATGTTCGGCCAGGCCCTGCAGACCTACCAATACCTACGCAAACGGGTAGAAAACGGCGAGATAGCACTGCCGGAAAAAGCCCGCAAACCGTCGAGCTTCGGGCACCTGAAAAACCAGACCCCGGACGCTCCCTGAATGCAGCCCTGTCACGATCCCGTTAACCCATGTCGCCTTTTTTCTACTGTGGAGTCACCGACGATGCGCAACAAAAACAACACCGCTGTCCGCTTGACCGTGCTTGCCGCCGCCGTGTTTGGCGCCACCCTGGCCCACGCCGCTACAACGGTGACGCCGGGGCAGTTCAAGGTCGGTATGGAGATTACTTACCCACCGTTCGAATCCTATGACAAAGACAAGAATGTGGTCGGCTCCGACCCCGAGTTGTCCCAACTGCTGGCCAGGCACATGGACCTCAAGACCGAATTCGTCGACACCAAGTTTCCGAGCCTGATCCTCGGCCTCAACTCGGGCCACTACGATGCGATCATTTCCGGGATGTACATCACCCCTGAGCGCCAAACCCAGGCCCAGACCATCCCCTACGCCAAAACCGGCGCTGCGATCATGGTGCTCAAGGACAACCCGCTGAAACCGAAAACCCCAGAAGACCTGTGCGGCCTGAAAGTCGGCCTGGAAAAAGGCACGACCTGGGTGGCGCAGCTCAACAAGCTGTCCACTGACTACTGCGTGCCGAACAACAAAGGCGCCATTGCGGTCAGCGAATTTCCGTCAGCACCGGAAGTGACCCAGGCGCTGCTGTCCGGCAACGTCCAGACCCAGGTTGAAATCGATGGCGCGGCCGGCATGATCGCCGAGCGCACCAAAGGCCGTGTGGTGGTCAGCACCGAGCATTCCATCTATCAACAGACCCTGGGCATCTTCGTCAAAAAAGGTAACGAAGCGCTGTATCAGGCGTTGCTTAAAGCCTTCGACGACAGCAAGAAAAGCGGTGAATACGCGGCCCTGTTGAAGAAATACAACCTAGAAGAACCCACCCACTGATTTTTTCCCGTTTGACCTGCCGGCCCCCTGCGAGGCCGGCAGCTTGAGGTGTACATGCAATTTGAATGGTCGTACTTTTTTTCTCTGTTCTCTGTGTCGGATTTCTGGGAAGCCTGCATCACGGTGATCGAACTCAGTGCCCTGGCCTGGTTCATCGGCATGCTGCTCGGTTTTCTGCTGGCCTCGGCCAAACTCTCGACCTCACGCTGGTTGAGTGTGCCTGCGTCGATTTATATCTGGTTCTTTCGCAGCATCCCGCTGCTGGTGTTGGTGGTGTTCGTCTATAACCTGCCCCAACTGTTTCCGTTCACCCGCGAAGTGCTGTCCAACCCCTTCTATTCCGGCTTGTTCGCCTTGGTGGTGACCGAGGCGGCGTACATGGCGGAGATTCATCGCGGCGGCCTGATTTCAGTTGCCAAAGGACAGAAGGAAGCCGGGCGCGCACTGGGTATCGGTCTGATTGGCATGCAACGGCTGATCGTGATCCCACAAGCTTTTCGGATTTCCCTGCCAACCCTGATCAACGAATACATCACCGTGGTCAAACTGACGTCACTGGTCTCGGTCATCTCGCTGACCGAGCTGCTGACCGTCGGCCAGCGCCTCTACGCGCAGAACTTCCTGGTGATGGAAACCCTGTCAGCCGTGGCGGTGTACTACGTGTTGATCGTCAGCCTGTTCGGCTGGTTGCTGCAGCGTCTTGAGCAACACCTGGAATTAAACAACCGCACGCCGCAAACCCTCGACACGGCTGGCGTTGCTCAATTACGCGCCAGCCTGATACCGACATCGAGCGTCGTCCGCACGCAAAACGGCATCGGCGCCGCGCCCGCGCTACAGCTGCATAACATCCACAAAAGTTATGGCCAGCATGACGTGCTCAAAGGCATCGATCTGGACGTGAACGCCGGCCAGGTGATTTCCATCATCGGCCCGTCCGGCTCGGGCAAGACCTCACTGATCCGCACCATCAACAGCCTGGAGAGCATTGATCAGGGTGAGATCATTCTGTTCGGCGAAAGCTTCATCCATGCCGGCGACAACCTCAACAGTGCTCAGGTCCGCTACGGCGTGCAGCGCATCGGCATGGTTTTCCAGAGTTTCAACCTGTTCCCGCACCGCACCATCGTCGACAACATCACCCTCGCACCGCTCTACCACGGCCGCGAACAGCCACCGAGCGAACAACGCGCCTATGCGCTCCTGGACAAGGTCGGCCTGCTGGCCCACGCCCACAAATACCCGCATCAGCTGTCTGGCGGTCAGCAACAGCGCGTCGCCATTGCTCGCGCCCTGGCGATGGACCCACAGATCATGCTGTTCGACGAACCCACCTCCGCCCTTGATCCGGAGTTGGTGGGCGACGTGCTGAACGTGATTCGCGACCTGGCCAAAGAGGGCATGACCATGCTCATCGTCACCCACGAAATGGACTTTGCCCTGTCGATTTCCGACCGGGTCATTTTCATGGAGGACGGGCTCATCCAGGTCGACGCCACGCCCCAAGTGATCAGGGCGCATGACGCGGGTGAGCGGGTCAGGCGATTTATGGGGCTACGTCCGCTATAACCCCAGCATCAAACCGCTCAGGCGCTTGACCTTGCGCCTGAGCGCCTCGTCGAAAATACCCTGGCGCGGCTCGATCAGGCTGAACCAGTGCTTGGCCCGCGTGATGCCGGTGTAGATCAGCTCTTTGGTCAGCACCGGATTCAAGGACTCAGGCAGGATCAGCGCGGTATGGGCGAACTCCGAGCCTTGGGATTTGTGTACGGTCATCGCGTACACGGTTTCAACGTCGTTGAGCCGGCTGGGCAGCACAAACCGTACGCCGCCGTTGCCGTCATTGCGCGGAAACGCGACACGCAGCACCTGGCGTCCCGCCTCTGGCCCGCTGCGTTCGGGCAAGCGCAGGGCGATGCCGATGTCGCCGTTCATCAAGCCCAACCCGTAATCGTTACGCGTCATCAGTACCGGACGACCTTCATACCAGTGCTGATCGCTTTCGATCAGGTTCGCGTTGAACAGCGCCTGAGTGATCCGTTGATTCAGCCCTTCAACACCCCACGGGCCTTTGCGCACGGCACACAGCAACTGGAACGAATCGAACGCTTCCAGCACCGAGCGCGCCCACAGTGTCCAGCATGGATCTTCAAGCGCGGCCCCTTCGGCAGGACGCTGATCGGCCAGCACACCCAGATAATGCCGATAACCTTGCGGGCCTTCGGTGCCCTGCCCCAACCCCTCTAGCAGCAAGCGCTCCAGAGAGCGGTCCTGTTCACCCTTGAGCGCCAGTGCAAACAGGTCGCTGTGGCTGCGCGCGGCAAGCAATGCCCGTGCGTCTTCGGCCTGTTGTTGATTGACCAGCCGGGCCAATTGGCCGATACCGCTGCCCTGCACGAAACGCCGGGAATGGCGCAGCATCACCACTTGTTGGGCCAACGGGAACTGCGTGGCGTCACCTTGCTGCAATCCGCTTTTGCCCAGGTCTTCGCCGCTGACTGCCTGCAGCCAGGCTTGGGTTTGCGGACTATAGAGGCCCGCTTCCGCATCACGACACAAATCACCCAGCACCGCGCCGGCTTCCACCGAGGCCAACTGGTCTTTGTCACCGAGCAAAATCAGGCGTGCATGGGCCGGCAACGCAGCCAGTAGATTGGCCATCATTTCCAGGTCGATCATGGAAGCTTCATCGACCACCAACACGTCCAGCGGCAGCGGATTACCCGCGTGATGGCGGAAATGACGGGTGCCCGGTCGGCTGCCCAGCAGACGGTGCACGGTGGTCACGTCGCTGGGGATTTTTTGCCGCACGTTTTCAGCCACTTCAAGGGACTGCACTTGATGACTGATGGACTCGGTCAACCGAGCAGCCGCTTTACCGGTGGGTGCCGCCAGACGAATGCGCAACGGCTGGCCACTCTCCACGGCAGGCGCCTGCAACAACGCCAACAGCCGCACCACCGTCGTGGTTTTACCGGTACCAGGGCCACCCGTGATGATGCTGAAAGCCCCGCGCGTCGCCAATGCGCACGCCAGTTTTTGCCAGTCGATCAGCGCGTCCGGGGCCGGATTGGCCTTGCCAAATAACGCATCGAGTCGTTGCGCCAGATCTGTGGGCGCGGCGTCCTGTTGCGCCAGACGCTGACGCAATGCTGCGGCGATACGTCTTTCGTAGTGCCAGTAACGGCGTAAATACAGACGCCGACCCGACAGCACCAATGGCTTGTGCGCCGCAGCCTCGCTGTGATCATCGGCCTGCGCCACCAAGGCACTGCCAGCCAACGCCTGACACCAGGCGCCACCGTCCAGCGCCACCAGCAATTGCGAGGGCAGCAGCATCGGACCGGCCTGCACATCGCCCTCAGGCGGCAGTGACAGGGCAAAGTCCGGCTCTTTCAATGTTTCATACAGGTCAAGGCAGACATGCCCATGACCCAGTTGATGGCTGGTCAACGCCGCCGCCAGCAGCACCAGCGAATCCGCCTGCGGGTCCAGCTCGCTGAGGAATGCGACAAAGGCCCGATCCAGCGCCCGCAGCCAGCCACGCTCGACCCAGCGCTCGAGCAACAGCAGCAGGTCGTCGACACGACTCAGTGGCGTCAGCTCGGCCAGGCTTTGTGCATCCAGCGGTGTGGGCAACAGTTCAGCGAATGAGCGGCTCATGCGGACTCTCCTGACAGCACATCTTCCTGGGGCAATGACTTGCCTTGAAACAGTAGATCAAGACGCTCGATCAGCTCACGCGGCGGACGGGTGAAGTAGGCGCCCTGACTCGGCGCACGGGTGCCGCGCAGGAACAGGTACAGCGCGCCGCCCATGTGCCGGTCGTAATCGTAGTCAGCCAGACGCGCCTTGAGCTGGCGGTGCAGGGCCAACAGGTACAGCACGTATTGCAAGTCGTAACGGTTGTCCAGAATCGAGGCGGTCATCGCTTGCTCGGTGTAGGCCTCTTCATCAACGCCCAGCCAGTTGGACTTGTAGTCGGCCACGTAATAACGGCCCTGGTGCTCGAACGTCAGGTCGATAAACCCTTTGAACATGCCATTGAGCGACGCCGCTTCCGCCGGAGCTCGCGGCGCGCCGTCATGGGTGTAGCGCCGAACCAGCGTATCCATCCGTGCCACGTCGACCTTGTGACAGGCGAACCAGAACTCCATTTCGACCTGATACTGGCCCAACTGCCCCAGCGACATAGGCTGATCATCCGCCGCCAGACGCAGCGGCAGATTGAGCAGGTGCGTCATCCAGTCAGTGAGCGTCGGAATCCAGCCTTGCCAGCCGCGCCGATTGCAGCGGCTGCCGATGGCTTTTTCCAGTTTGAGCAGGTCGGCGGCCGCTGCCGCAAAACCTTCACGCCCGGCCCATTCCAGCAAGCCATGCAGAAAGGTCCCGGGATTAGGCCCGCGCGGGAACCGATGGATGTCGCCACCACTGACCAGCACCTCGCGGGGTGCGTCGGGATCGAGTCGTTCGTCGTCGAACAGTTTTTGCGCCTGCGGGCTGTCCGGGGATTCGTCGCTGCCTGCGGTGAGTGTGTCGCCAATACGCAAGGCGCTGTACGAAGCAATCCACCAGTTTTCGGCGGCACGGCGTTTTGGCAGGCGTGGTTTAAGCAAGACAGCTTCATTGCGTGGCGGACTGAACGTGATGCTCGTCGGCTCGGGCATGGCTTCGACGTTGACGGCCGTGCAGTCGGCTTTTAGGTGTTGCAGCCATTGGCTCAGCCCCGCGGATTCGGTCAACGGCGCCCCGCCACCCAGCAGATAGCCCAGCGCAGAGCGGTGCAGTATTGAGCTGTTGGCATTGCCGCGTTTGAGGTCCGCCACGCCCAACCAGCAGATGGACTCTGCCCGTGTGAGGGCGACGTAGAGCAGGCGTAAATCTTCGGCGAGACGCTCGTTATCCGCTTGTTCGATCAAGGCTGCCGTGGGCTTGAGACTGATCTGTGCCCTTCCGTCCGCATCATGAAAGTGCAACGGCAAGCGGCTGCCATCCACCGGTTTTGAGGAGCAGATGAACGGCAGGAACACCAACGGGTATTGCAGGCCTTTGGACTTGTGGATGGTCACCACTTTGACCAGTTGCTCATCGCTTTCCAGGCGCAGGATCTGCTCTTCACCCGCCTGACCGGACAACGCCAGATGCTCGCCTAGATGGCGAATCAGAGCTTGTTCGCCGTCCAGTTCGGCAGCGGCTTGTTGCAGCAGTTCAGACAGGTGCAGCAAGTTGGTCAGCACGCGCTCGCCGTCGTTGCGGCTGATCAGCGCCTGCGGCAATTGGAAGTCGTGCAGCAAGCGCCGCAGCATCGGCAGCACGCCCTGGCTGCGCCAGATCGCACGATAGCCGCGGAACTGCATGACGCGCGCTTCCCACGCCAATTCGTCCTGATTCAGACGTTCAAGCTCGGCCAGTGAGAGGTTCAGAGTGATGCAGGCCAAGGCGGCGCGCAGGGTACGCTCCGAATCCGGTTCGGCGCAGGCTTTGAGCCAGCTCAGCACGTCGTGTGCTTCCTGCGCGGCGAACACCGAATCCTTGTCCGACAGATAAACACTGCGCACACCTCGTGCCGACAGCTCACCGCGCACGGCCTGCGCCTCTTTGCCGTCTCGCACCAGGATCGCGATATCGGCGGGCAGTAAACCGCACAGCGCTTTACCCGGCAGAACGAACCCGGTGTGACCTTGCTGGCCTTCATTGAGCAGGCGCACGATTTCGCTGGCGCAACTGGCGGCCAGCTGTTGTCGATAGGTCGCACCAGAGACCGGTTGATCGCTTTCCAGCTGCCAGACATTCAGCGCAGCGGGCGCTTGGCCATTAACCTGAAACAGCGCTTTGCGCCCTTGGGATTTGGCAGGTCCGAACGGCACCTGATTGCCATTGCCGTCACGGAACAGAAAGGCGCCGCGCCCTTGCTCGCGTTGCTCGGCGCGCCCGAATACATGATTGACGGCCTCCACCATGGCATGGCTGGAGCGAAAGTTTTTATCCAGCGTGTGCCAGCGCCCAGTGGTGGCCGAGCGCGCGCGCAGGTAGGTGTAGATGTCAGCGCCACGGAACGCGTAGATCGCCTGTTTCGGGTCGCCGATGAGGAAGAGCCCGGTCTCGCGACTGTTCTCTTCGAGTCGGTAGATGCGCTCGAAAATCCGGTACTGCACGGGGTCGGTGTCCTGGAACTCATCGATCAGTGCCACGGGGAACTGCTCACGAATCAGGGTCGCCAGACGCTCGCCCCCGGCGCTGCCCAATGCCGCATCGAGCCTGAGCAGCATGTCATCGAAACCCATCTCTGCTCGCCGACGCTTCTCTTCTTCGAAGCGTGTGCCTACCCATTGCGCAGCGTGTTCAAGCACGGCGGCATCAGGCGTGGGTAAGGTGTCGAGACTGGCCTTGAGTTCGAGCATCGCGTCGAGCGCCGGGTGCGATGGTGCGTCACCCTTCCACGCTTCGGCAAAGCCATCGGGCGTAAGGCGAGTGAAGCCAGTGCCCAGATCGAGTTCTTCCTGATCCTCGTCTGCCGCCCACGCGGTGAGCTTTTCGAACCACGGCTTGAAATAGCGCTCCTGCATCTTGCGCCCATCGACGGCCTTGCGCGTAACCGCGTCAATGCAGATCGCCAGCAGCTCGGCGGCCCAGTCGACCCAAGGGGCTTTCAGGGCCTGCAACGCTTCGCGACGTTGCTGCAATGTCGCCGCGATCAGCTCGGCAGGCTCTTGGGTTGTATGGCCTCTATCGCCGTCGCCAGCGTTGCCGAACAGGGCCCGAACTCTCGGCAGCAATGCCGCCGGGCTGCCCCAATGGGCGCGCACCCACTGCAGCGCATCACCGCTCATGGGATAACAAAACCGCCGCCAGTAATCGCGAAGCACTTCACTGAGCAATTCGCTGTGATCGGTTTCCAGGGTTTGGGTGAACAGGCTGCCACTGTCGAAGGCGTGCTCGCGCAGCATGCGCTGACACCAACTGTGGATAGTCGACACCGCAGCCTCATCCATCCACTGCGCGGCAATATCCAGGCGATTGGCGCACGCAGGCCATTGCTCGGCGCTGTACTGATCGCGTAACTCAGCGATTAGATCATCGGGTGCTGCCATCTCATCACGAAAGAACCGTGCAGCTTCCGCCAACCGAGTGCGAATACGGTCGCGCAGTTCTTTGGTGGCGGCATCGGTAAAGGTCACCACCAGGATTTGCGGCGGCAGTAACTCTCGGCCGAAGCCCGATTCGCCGCCATGGCCGAGGACCAGGCGCAGGTACAACGCAGAAATGGTGAACGTCTTGCCGGTGCCGGCACTGGCCTCGATCAGCTGGCTGCCGTGAAGGGGAAAGCGCAGGGCCAGGGATGCTGTCTGTTGTTGAGTCGGCTGTTCTGTTTGATTGAGGTTCATGCGCTGGCCTCCGCCGTGGACAGGGATTGCCAGGGGGCTTCAAACAATGGGCGATACAGGGCGTCACACCAACCCACAAATTCTTCGCTGTCGATCAGCGCAGCAAAATCCGGGAACTGACGGGCCAACGCAGTGCTTTCGCGACGCTCACCATTGGTGGTCTGGCCATCACCTTCATACGCCTTGCAGGCTGCTGCCTCTGCCTTCGCTTCGTCACTCTGGCCGAGCCAGGCAAACGCGGTTTTCACGGCCACGGGCAGTGGTCGCTGCATTCCGGTTTGCCAGGCCATCAACAGATGATTAAGCGCTGTCGCTGCGGCGTCTTTTTCCAGCGGGTCCAGCAACAGGGTTTCATCGCTGGCGACCAACGCCGTGCTCAGCGGTAGACCGCAAGCGCAGGCCACCAGGTGAATCACCCAGGGCCGCGTCAATCGATGCCACTTGCGGGTTTTCTTCGAGCCAATGGCGTTCGGAATTGCGGTCACGGCCAACAACCCACCGCTGCTGTTTTTATGCAGCCCGCTGAGCCAGCCGTCCAGACTCACCTGCTGGTGAGTAAAGCTGACGGGCAATGCACTGTTCAGCGGTTCGGGCCACTGGCGCAGCAGGTCTTGATAACGCTGGAGCAGGTCAGGCAATGGCTCGATCAGCTCCTCTTGCAGGCTCGCGCCGAAGCCGGCCATGGGCAGCAACCCACTGCCTTGCAGCCGTCGGGCCTGGGACAGCAAGGCGTCATCGATCTGCTCGGGCCGCGCCAATGCCGCTTCAAGCAGGCTTTCGCTCAAGCTATAGCGCTCAAGGGCATCGAGCACGAAGGGTTCTTCATCCGCGAGGGGCGCTTCGGCCACTTCGAAGAAAATCTTCAATCTCTGGCTGAAAAAGTGCCGGACCGGGTTGCGCAGAAAGTCTTGTAGTTGCGCCAGGTTGAGCGGCTCCTCCTGCTGATGCTCGGACAGTGCCGTCGCGTCAGCCACCGGGATGTTCGACTCGTGCAGCATCTGCCATTCGCGAGCGAAGCTGAAGAAACCGCTGCCGTCATGGAAATACCGTGCGCTGAACGGCTGCAAGGGGTGTTCGAGGGTCAGCGTGTGTAGCAGTTGCTCGCCGGGATTACGTTTCTCCGCGTCTTCTGGCTCTACCGCACCGACCGGCTTCCAACCGCTGGCGAGATGATCGCGAAGCTGACCAATCAGCACCGACGCCGGACGCTCGCTGTTGTCACGGATGCTGCGCCCGACCCAGCTGATGTACAGCTGATCACGTGCGGAGAGCAGCGCTTCAAGCAGCAAGTAACGGTCATCTTCGCGCCGGGAACGGTCGCCGGGACGGTAGTCGCTGCCCATCAAGTCAAAGTCCAGCGGCGGCTGCGCTCGTGGGTAGTCGCCATCGTTCATGCCCAGCAAGCAGACCAGTTTGAAGGGGATTGCACGCATGGGCATCAGGGTGCAAAAGTTAACCGAGCCCGCCAGAAAGCGCTGAGACAAACGCCCTTGGTCAAGACCGGCCAACCAGGCTTCGCGTACGACAGTCAGGGGAAGTTCGTCGAGCAGGCCTACCGATTCACAGGTGTCCAGCCAGGTTTCACGCAACTGCTCGAGTTGGCCGAGCAGGTAGTCGTCATGCTCACTGTCGGCCGCGAAGAACACTTGCACCAAGGCTTGCAGACGCGCGCCCCAAATCTGGGGCGTCGCCGGGAGCGAGAGCTCACTATGGGCAACCTGTAAGGCATCGATCAGTGAGACCAGAGGGCCAATCAGCGCGGCATCAAGCCCGCCAATCTCATCGTACGGTTCAATGCCGTCACAGGAAGCGCCCGCCCCGACGGCGTAGCCCAGCAGCATGCGACGCAGACCGAAATGCCAGCTGTTCTGCTCCAGTTCATCAGGCAAACCCAGGCCCGCGCGCTGCTTGGCGTTCAAGCCCCAACGAACACCCGCACCTTCAATCCAGCGATGCAGCGTCGCAAGGTCACGCTCTTCGACGCCAAACCGTGCGCGCAGTGCCGGGACGTCCAGCAGATCAAGGATTTCACTGACCGGGAATCGACTGTCCGGGATCTTCAGCAGGTGTTCGACTGCAATCAACAACGGTTCACGGCCGCGCTGGCCTTGGTCGGCCAGGGTGAACGGAATGAAGCGTCGATCATCACGCTCGAGCTGGCCGAACACGGCACGGATGTGCGGGGCGTAGCTATCGATGTCGGGGACCATGACGATCACATCGCGCGGGCGCAGATCCGGGTCAGCGCTGAAACGGGCGAGTAATTGATCGTGAAGGATTTCCACTTCCCGCTGCGCGCTGTGCGCTACATGGAAACGGATCGATCGGTCTTTGCCTGGGTCGACCGCAGGCCACAGATCGCGGGTCTCGCTGAGTGGGCGCAGCTCGAGAATGTCGTCCTGAAGCTGGTTCAGTAGCGTGCGAGGTTCGCTCTCACTGAACAGATCGATACGTCCGTCCCTGAACGCTGCCCGGTAGCTGTTGGGCTCGTCATAACTGTCCAGCAGATTGATGTAGTCACGACCTTGTTTGCCCCACGCGGCGAGCAGCGGATGTGCATGCTGATGCAGCGCCTCGGGGTCCAGCACGACGGGCATTCCGGCTTTACGCGCCTGACGCTTATATTGATGCCGTAACAGGTCTTTATCGGCGACGATGTCTGCCCAATGGTGCCGACACGGGTTGTGCACGCAGAGCAGCACCTGACTGAATTTCGCCAGACCGGCCAGGGCTTCGAGCGCTTGCGCCGGTAGCGAAGAGATGCCAAACACAATGACCCGCGAAGGCAGGCCTTCAGGTGCCTCGGTCAGGCTATTGATACGCTCGATAAAACGCTGGTGAACGCCCGCGCGGCTTTGCGCCATGTCTTCGACGCCGACGTCCAGCAGTAGCGCACGCCACAACTCTGCCTGCCAGCAATTGGCCGGGGTCAGAGCCTTGCTCTCGCCTCGGCCGTTGCGCAATTGATGGCGACCCGCCGCCCAGTCTTCGAGCCAGTCAGCCCGATAGACCTGGTATTGGTCAAACAGGTCCGCGAGCCTTTCAGAGAGCTGGTAACGCTTACGTAGATCGGTGTCGTTAGTCAGGAAGCGTTGCAACGGCTCGAAATGTGGCTGATCAATCAGCGCAGGAAGCAGGCGCATCAAACGCCAGGTGAGAGGTGCCTTGTCCAACAGCGAAGTCGCTGGAATTTCATCACGTCCCAACACCACTCGGTACAGCTGCCACATGAAACTGCCGGGGAGTTGCACATCCACTGCGGCTGCGATTCCGCATCCACCCTGATCGTCGTCCTGAGAGTCCTCAGCCAGAGCCAGCTTCAACCATTGAGCGATGCCGTTGCTTTGCACCAACGCAATCTCATTCTCCAGGGGCGCCAGCGGATAACGCCGCATCCATGAAACGACAAGGCTGCGCAACTCATCCAGTCGGTTGCCATGAACCACCATGAATCCAGCACTGAGCGTTGGTGTAACCGGCATAGCTGCTTCCTTGACTGATACCGTCATCGAGTTTCGCGCAGACGGCCCATGAATTGAATGAAAAACTGATGGCAGAACCTTAAGGGCAAGCGAGCAGGATTGCCACCTGATCGGACTTTTTCCTGCGCACAAACAAAAACCCTGTCTGCATAAGCAGACAGGGGTTTCGGAATTTAATCTTGACGATGACCTACTCTCACATGGGGAAACCCCACACTACCATCGGCGATGCATCGTTTCACTGCTGAGTTCGGGATGGGATCAGGTGGTTCCAATGCTCTATGGTCGTCAAGAAATTCGGCTGCCGGATCGTCGTGCTTGCGCGCAACGGGCCAACTAATGGGGATGTGATAGATCTGTGGGTTGTTGCCAATTTTCGGTTTGTGTCGTCTTCACACACCGCAATCTGCTCTTTCGACGCAAATTGCTTGGGTGTTATATGGTCAAGCCTCACGGGCAATTAGTATTGGTTAGCTCAACGCCTCACAGCGCTTACACACCCAACCTATCAACGTCGTAGTCTTCGACGGCCCTTCAGGGGACTCAAGGTCCCAGTGAGATCTCATCTTGAGGCTAGTTTCCCGCTTAGATGCTTTCAGCGGTTATCTATTCCGAACGTAGCTACCCGGCAATGCCACTGGCGTGACAACCGGAACACCAGAGGTTCGTCCACTCCGGTCCTCTCGTACTAGGAGCAGCCCCTCTCAAATCTCAAACGTCCACGGCAGATAGGGACCGAACTGTCTCACGACGTTCTAAACCCAGCTCGCGTACCACTTTAAATGGCGAACAGCCATACCCTTGGGACCGGCTTCAGCCCCAGGATGTGATGAGCCGACATCGAGGTGCCAAACACCGCCGTCGATATGAACTCTTGGGCGGTATCAGCCTGTTATCCCCGGAGTACCTTTTATCCGTTGAGCGATGGCCCTTCCATACAGAACCACCGGATCACTAAGACCTACTTTCGTACCTGCTCGACGTGTCTGTCTCGCAGTCAAGCGCGCTTTTGCCTTTATACTCTACGACCGATTTCCGACCGGTCTGAGCGCACCTTCGTACTCCTCCGTTACTCTTTAGGAGGAGACCGCCCCAGTCAAACTACCCACCATACACTGTCCTCGATCCGGATAACGGACCTGAGTTAGAACCTCAAAGTTGCCAGGGTGGTATTTCAAGGTTGGCTCCACGCAGACTGGCGTCCACGCTTCAAAGCCTCCCACCTATCCTACACAAGCAAATTCAAAGTCCAGTGCAAAGCTATAGTAAAGGTTCACGGGGTCTTTCCGTCTAGCCGCGGATACACTGCATCTTCACAGCGATTTCAATTTCACTGAGTCTCGGGTGGAGACAGCGCCGCCATCGTTACGCCATTCGTGCAGGTCGGAACTTACCCGACAAGGAATTTCGCTACCTTAGGACCGTTATAGTTACGGCCGCCGTTTACCGGGGCTTCGATCAAGAGCTTCGCGTTAGCTAACCCCATCAATTAACCTTCCGGCACCGGGCAGGCGTCACACCCTATACGTCCACTTTCGTGTTTGCAGAGTGCTGTGTTTTTAATAAACAGTCGCAGCGGCCTGGTATCTTCGACCGGCATGGGCTTACGCAGTAAATGCTTTACCCTCACCGGCGCACCTTCTCCCGAAGTTACGGTGCCATTTTGCCTAGTTCCTTCACCCGAGTTCTCTCAAGCGCCTTGGTATTCTCTACCCAACCACCTGTGTCGGTTTGGGGTACGGTTCCTGGTTACCTGAAGCTTAGAAGCTTTTCTTGGAAGCATGGCATCAACCACTTCGTGTGCCTAAGCACACTCGTCATCAGCTCTCGGCCTTAAGATCCCGGATTTACCTAAGATCTCAGCCTACCACCTTAAACTTGGACAACCAACGCCAAGCTGGCCTAGCCTTCTCCGTCCCTCCATCGCAATAACCAGAAGTACAGGAATATTAACCTGTTTTCCATCGACTACGCTTTTCAGCCTCGCCTTAGGGACCGACTAACCCTGCGTCGATTAACGTTGCGCAGGAAACCTTGGTCTTTCGGCGTGGGTGTTTTTCACACCCATTATCGTTACTCATGTCAGCATTCGCACTTCTGATACCTCCAGCAAGCTTCTCAACTCACCTTCACAGGCTTACAGAACGCTCCTCTACCGCATCACCTAAGTGATACCCGTAGCTTCGGTGTATGGTTTGAGCCCCGTTACATCTTCCGCGCAGGCCGACTCGACTAGTGAGCTATTACGCTTTCTTTAAAGGGTGGCTGCTTCTAAGCCAACCTCCTAGCTGTCTAAGCCTTCCCACATCGTTTCCCACTTAACCATAACTTTGGGACCTTAGCTGACGGTCTGGGTTGTTTCCCTTTTCACGACGGACGTTAGCACCCGCCGTGTGTCTCCCATGCTCGGCACTTGTAGGTATTCGGAGTTTGCATCGGGTTGGTAAATCGGGATGATCCCCTAGCCGAAACAGTGCTCTACCCCCTACAGTGATACATGAGGCGCTACCTAAATAGCTTTCGAGGAGAACCAGCTATCTCCGAGCTTGATTAGCCTTTCACTCCGATCCACAGGTCATCCGCTAACTTTTCAACGGTAGTCGGTTCGGTCCTCCAGTTAGTGTTACCCAACCTTCAACCTGCCCATGGATAGATCGCCCGGTTTCGGGTCTATTCCCAGCGACTAGACGCCCTATTAAGACTCGCTTTCGCTACGCCTCCCCTATTCGGTTAAGCTCGCCACTGAAAATAAGTCGCTGACCCATTATACAAAAGGTACGCAGTCACCCAACAAAGTGGGCTCCCACTGCTTGTACGCATACGGTTTCAGGATCTATTTCACTCCCCTCTCCGGGGTTCTTTTCGCCTTTCCCTCACGGTACTAGTTCACTATCGGTCAGTCAGTAGTATTTAGCCTTGGAGGATGGTCCCCCCATATTCAGACAAAGTTTCTCGTGCTCCGTCCTACTCGATTTCACTGCAAAGAGATTTTCGCGTACAGGGCTATCACCCACTATGGCCGTCCTTTCCAGAACGTTCCGCTAATCTCAATACAGCTTAAGGGCTGGTCCCCGTTCGCTCGCCACTACTAAGGGAATCTCGGTTGATTTCTTTTCCTCAGGGTACTTAGATGTTTCAGTTCCCCTGGTTCGCTCCATACACCTATGTATTCAGTGTAAGGTAACGGTCTTATGACCGCTGGGTTCCCCCATTCAGACATCTCCGGATCAAAGTCTGTTTGCCGACTCCCCGAAGCTTTTCGCAGGCTACCACGTCTTTCATCGCCTCTGACTGCCAAGGCATCCACCGTATGCGCTTCTTCACTTGACCATATAACCCCAAGCAATCTGGTTATACTATGAAGACGACATTCGCCGAAAATTCGCAATTTAACTCACAAATTTTACCTTAGCCCGTGACACCACCAGTGAAAGTGCTGCCCGGTCTAACTTTCTATCACATACCCAAATTTTTAAAGAACGATCTAATCAAAGACTAGAAATCAACATTCACCATCCAATTGATGGAATGCTCATTTCTAAACTCTACAATACAGAAGCAGTAAGTGGTGGAGCCAAACGGGATCGAACCGTTGACCTCCTGCGTGCAAGGCAGGCGCTCTCCCAGCTGAGCTATGGCCCCGTATCTCTACAGGCGTTTCCCACACAAAATTGGTGGGTCTGGGCAGATTCGAACTGCCGACCTCACCCTTATCAGGGGTGCGCTCTAACCAACTGAGCTACAGACCCAATTTCGGGCTGCTTCTAAATCGTCTTTTTCAATGAATCAAGCAATTCGTGTGGGAACTTATGAAGAAGCTGATGTCTTCGATTAAGGAGGTGATCCAGCCGCAGGTTCCCCTACGGCTACCTTGTTACGACTTCACCCCAGTCATGAATCACACCGTGGTAACCGTCCTCCCGAAGGTTAGACTAGCTACTTCTGGTGCAACCCACTCCCATGGTGTGACGGGCGGTGTGTACAAGGCCCGGGAACGTATTCACCGCGACATTCTGATTCGCGATTACTAGCGATTCCGACTTCACGCAGTCGAGTTGCAGACTGCGATCCGGACTACGATCGGTTTTCTGGGATTAGCTCCACCTCGCGGCTTGGCGACCCTCTGTACCGACCATTGTAGCACGTGTGTAGCCCAGGCCGTAAGGGCCATGATGACTTGACGTCATCCCCACCTTCCTCCGGTTTGTCACCGGCAGTCTCCTTAGAGTGCCCGCCATTACGCGCTGGTAACTAAGGACAAGGGTTGCGCTCGTTACGGGACTTAACCCAACATCTCACGACACGAGCTGACGACAGCCATGCAGCACCTGTCTCAATGCTCCCGAAGGCACTCCGCTATCTCTAGCAGATTCATTGGATGTCAAGGCCTGGTAAGGTTCTTCGCGTTGCTTCGAATTAAACCACATGCTCCACCGCTTGTGCGGGCCCCCGTCAATTCATTTGAGTTTTAACCTTGCGGCCGTACTCCCCAGGCGGTCAACTTAATGCGTTAGCTGCGCCACTAAGAGCTCAAGGCTCCCAACGGCTAGTTGACATCGTTTACGGCGTGGACTACCAGGGTATCTAATCCTGTTTGCTCCCCACGCTTTCGCACCTCAGTGTCAGTATCAGTCCAGGTGGTCGCCTTCGCCACTGGTGTTCCTTCCTATATCTACGCATTTCACCGCTACACAGGAAATTCCACCACCCTCTACCATACTCTAGCTCGACAGTTTTGAATGCAGTTCCCAGGTTGAGCCCGGGGATTTCACATCCAACTTAACGAACCACCTACGCGCGCTTTACGCCCAGTAATTCCGATTAACGCTTGCACCCTCTGTATTACCGCGGCTGCTGGCACAGAGTTAGCCGGTGCTTATTCTGTCGGTAACGTCAAAACACTAACGTATTAGGTTAATGCCCTTCCTCCCAACTTAAAGTGCTTTACAATCCGAAGACCTTCTTCACACACGCGGCATGGCTGGATCAGGCTTTCGCCCATTGTCCAATATTCCCCACTGCTGCCTCCCGTAGGAGTCTGGACCGTGTCTCAGTTCCAGTGTGACTGATCATCCTCTCAGACCAGTTACGGATCGTAGCCTTGGTGAGCCATTACCTCACCAACTAGCTAATCCGACCTAGGCTCATCTGATAGCGCAAGGCCCGAAGGTCCCCTGCTTTCTCCCGTAGGACGTATGCGGTATTAGCGTCCGTTTCCGAACGTTATCCCCCACTACCAGGCAGATTCCTAGGTATTACTCACCCGTCCGCCGCTCGCCACCAGGTACAAGTACCCGTGCTGCCGCTCGACTTGCATGTGTTAGGCCTGCCGCCAGCGTTCAATCTGAGCCATGATCAAACTCTTCAGTTCAAACATCTTTGGGTTTTTAAAAAACCCTAAATTTAGCTCAGCAATCGTTGGTTACATCTTTGATTTCTCGCGGAGTAACTTGTGATGCTGATAATCAGTTGACTTCAGTCTTACAACACAAGCACCCACACGAATTGCTTGATTCAATTGTTAAAGAGCGGGTGGTTGAGATCTTTCGTCTCAGCCGAGGCGCGCATTCTACAGCAGCCCTTGTTGCTGTCAAGCGGTTATTTTAACAAGTTTCAAAGTTTCCTTTGCAACTTCAACCACTTGCGCTTCGATCAACTTCACGTCTCTCGTTAGCGGGAGGCGAATTCTACAGCGTTACACGCTGCTGTCAACACCTCTTTTCTACCGCTTTCGATCCAGAAGATCAAAACCCCTTCCTCGCCGCTTACTTCGGATAACTCTTTGATTTACAAGGAGTTTCCCGCCTCATCTGCTCCGGAAGAGGTGCGAATTATAGAGAGATTTGACGGGCCGTCAACACCTAATTTCACAAACCTGTCACATCGTTAAAACAGGGCTCTAAACGAAAGAGGCGGGCCTCACGGCCCGCCTCTTTCACCCCTTACAAACTAGGGAAGGCAAACTGCGAGGCCTCATGGCTGGCACGTTGCGGCCAGCGCTGGGTGATGGCTTTGCGGCGTGTATAGAAGCGCACCCCATCCGGGCCATAAGCATGCAGGTCGCCAAACAGCGAACGCTTCCAGCCGCCGAAGCTGTGATAGGCCACCGGTACCGGCAGCGGCACGTTAACCCCGACCATACCGACTTCAATCTCGTCGCAGAACAAACGCGCGACTTCGCCATCACGGGTGAAGATGCAGGTGCCATTGCCATACTCATGATCGTTGATCAACTGCATGGCCTGTTCCAGGCTATCGACCCGAACGATGCACAGCACCGGGCCAAAGATCTCTTCTTTATAGATGCGCATCTCCGGCGTGACCCGATCAAACAGGCAGCCACCCAGGAAGAACCCCTCTTCATTGCCCGCAACGCTCAAACCGCGGCCATCGATCACCAGCTCAGCACCCGAGCTCACGCCGTCCTCTATATAGCTGCAGACCTTGTCGCGATGTTGCCCCGTGACCAACGGCCCCATATCCAGCCCGCAGGTAGTCCCGGCACCGATCTTCAACGCCTTGATCTGCGGGACCAGTTTGGCCACTAACGCATCGGCGACCTGATCACCGACGCAGACAGCAACTGATATCGCCATGCAACGCTCGCCACAAGAACCATACGCAGCGCCCATCAACGCACTGACCGCATTGTCCAGATCCGCGTCGGGCATCAGCACCGCGTGATTCTTCGCGCCGCCCAATGCCTGGACACGCTTGCCACGGGAAGTAGCTTCTCTATAGATGTATTCAGCGATAGGCGTTGAACCGACAAAACTCAACGCTTTGACTTCAGGCGCTTCGATCAACGCATCCACCGCTGTTTTGTCGCCGTGCACGACGTTAAGCACGCCGTTGGGCAGCCCCGCCTCATTCAGCAGCTGAGCAATCAACAAGGTCGAACTTGGATCACGCTCCGACGGCTTGAGGATGAAGCAGTTGCCGCACACGATTGCCAGTGGATACATCCACAGCGGGACCATGGCCGGAAAGTTGAACGGCGTGATGCCCGCAACCACACCCAGCGGTTGAAAGTCGGACCATGCGTCAATGTTTGGCCCTACGTTGCGGCTGTACTCACCCTTGAGGATCTCTGGCGCGGCACACGCGTATTCGACGTTCTCGATCCCGCGCTTCAACTCACCGGCGGCGTCTTCCAGGGTCTTGCCGTGTTCTTCGCTGATCAACTGCGCGATACGCGCTTCGTTCTGCTCCAGCAATTGCTTGAAGCGGAACATCACTTGCGCACGCTTGGCCGCAGGCGTATTGCGCCAAGCGGGAAACGCAGCCTTGGCAGCATCGATGGCTTGTTGAACGGTTTCGCGGCTGGCCAAGGGGACTTTATGAACCGCCTGACCGGTCGATGGATTGAACACATCGGCAGTACGGCCGGTATCGGTAACGAACTCGCCATTGATCAGGTGCTGGATGTTGCTCATGACAGAACTCCAAAAAATACGATCAGGCGCGATCTCGGCCGCGCCTGCTGTTTAAACCCATAGCGAATCAGTCGATCTGATTCAGCACTTCGCCGACAGCATCGAACAAGCGATCCAGGTCCTGCGGCTTGCTGTTGAAGGTTGGCCCGAACTGCAGGGTGTCGCCGCCGAAGCGCACATAGAAGCCCGCCTTCCACAGTTTCATGCCCGCTTCGAAAGGACGCACAATGGCATCGCCATCACGGGGCGCGATCTGGATCGCGCCCGCCAGGCCGTAGTTACGGATATCCACAATGTTTTTCGAGCCTTTGAGGCCGTGCAACGCGCTTTCGAAATGGGGCGAAACCTCGGCGACTTGCTGAACCAGATTCTCCCGCTGCAACAATTCCAGCGAAGCAAGGCCCGCCGCACAGGCGACCGGGTGCGCGGAGTAGGTATAGCCGTGCGGAAACTCGACCGCATACTCGGGCGTCGGCTGGTTCATGAATGTGTGATAGATCTCGCTGCTGGCAATCACTGCGCCCATCGGGATCGCGCCGTTGGTGATTTGCTTGGCGATACACATCAGGTCAGGCGTCACACCAAAGCTGTCGGCGCCGAACATCGAACCGGTGCGACCGAAGCCAGTGATGACTTCGTCGAAGATCAACAGGATGTTGTGCTGATCGCAGATTTCACGCAGGCGCTTCAGATAACCCTTCGGTGGAACGATCACACCGGCAGAGCCCGCCATCGGCTCGACGATCACTGCCGCAATGTTGGACGCATCGTGCAGCTCGATCAGTTTGAGCATCTCATCGGCCAGCGCAATCCCACCCAACTCAGGCTCGCCGCGTGAATAGGCATTGCTGGTCAGCAAGGTATGAGGCAAATGATCGACGTCCATCAACTGGCCGAACATTTTACGGTTGCCGTTCACACCGCCCAGGCTGGTGCCACCAATGTTGACCCCGTGATAGCCACGGGCACGGCCGATCATTTTGGTTTTGGTGGCCTGACCTTTCAGGCGCCAGTAGGCGCGCACCATTTTCACCGCGGTATCCGCGCATTCGGAACCCGAGTCAGTGAAAAAGACGTGATTCAGATTGCCCGGCGTCAGGTCGGTGATTTTCTCAGCCAGCTGGAAGGACAAAGGGTGGCCGTATTGGAACGCCGGCGAATAATCCAGAGTGCCCAACTGACGCGAGACCGCCTCCTGAATTTCCTTGCGCGAATGCCCCGCGCCGCACGTCCATAGGCCGGACAATGCGTCATAAATCTTGCGGCCCTTATCATCCGTCAGGTAGCTGCCTTGCGCCGCCACGATCAGCCGGGGATCACGCTGGAAATTACGGTTTGCGGTATATGGCATCCAATGAGCGTCGAGCTTCAATTGGCTGGCCAGAGAATTCTCGGCGGATTCAGGAAGATTCATGGATGCAAATACCTCACGGGGCGATGGGGCAGCTTATTGAGCTGTGTGGTTGCAGCTAAGTTGCCACGGGGATAAAGTCTGAAAAACCCAACATTTATAATCTTCAGTTAGACGATTACTAAACTATGAGCACCCGTCGAC